>NZ_CP125655.1:1586495-1903794 GCF_030053835.1 Cellulomonas sp. ES6
CGGACAGCGGAGGGGGCGGCGTGGCCTGGGAGCGGGAGCTCGAGCACTTCGTGCGCGAGCGAGGGGATGCGCTGGTGGGCTACGCCTACCTGCTCACGGGGGACCTCGCCGCGGCGGAGGACCTCGTGCAGGAGGGGCTCGTCCGGACGTGGACCCGGCGGAGGCGCGACGGCGACGTGACGTGGCTCGAGGCGTACGTCCGGCGGTGCATCCTGCACGCGTTCGTCGACGGGCGGCGCCGGGCGAGGCGGTGGCGCGACGTGTCGCACCTGGTCGCCACGCCGGAGCGGTCCGCGGACGGGCCGACGCGCACGGAAGACCGCGACCTGGTCGCGACGGCGCTCACACACCTGAGCCCGCGGCAGCGGGCATGCGTCGTGCTCCGGTTCTACGAGGACCTGACCGTGGCGGAGATCGCCGCCCGGCTCGACGTGAGCGACGGCGCGGTGAAGCGCTACCTGCACGACGCCAACCGGACGCTCGCCCCGCTGCTCGGACCGCAGCCGGGTCTGGCCTCCGAGGACCTGCCGACGACCACGAACGGGAGCGCGCGATGAACCACGACCTCGACGCCGCCCTGCACGACCTGGCCGCCGGCGCCGCGGCGGCGCACCGCGCCCGTGCCGCCGACGACGACCGCCTCGTGCTGGCCCCGACCGTCCGGCGCGTGCGACGGCGGCGGCGGGTCCGGGGCGCTGCGGCGACCACCGGCGGGCTCGCGGTCGTCGCGGCCCTGGTGGCCGGCGGGTTCGCCCTGGCGCCGGAGCCGACCCCGCAGCCCGCGGGACCGACGCCCACCACGCCCGCACCGAGCCCGTCCACCACCACCGCGCCGAGCCCGTCCGGCACGCCCACGGCGGACGCGGAGCCGGCGACGCCGCGCGTGGTCCTCCCGGCCGGGGATCCCGCCCTGCCGTTCGGGTCGTGCGGGTCGCTCGCGTCCGCGACGCCGCAGCACCCCGTGACCGACACGTTCGAGGTGCGGTTCGAGCTGGGGAGCCAGTCGGTGCCCGCCGGGGGCAACGCCGAGGTCCGCGGGTCGGTCGCGCACCGCCTGGAGGGGTCGTCGACCCGGTACACGCTCGTGCCGTCCTCCGGTCCCGAGCTCGCCGTCCTGCGGGACGGGGTCGTGGTCGCGACCGGGACCCTGGGCGGCGACGACTCGTGGGAGCTGCGCAACGACTACCTCGGCGAGTACCGCTGGGCCGCCGACTGGATGCCGCTGTCGGTGTGCGGGCCGGAGGGGCAGTCCGGCACCTCGACGGGCGCCCCGCTGCCTGCCGGCTCGTACGAGGTGCTCGCCTGGGCCGACGTCGTCGACCTCGGGACGTCCGGCGAGGGCCTGGTCGGGCCGGGTGGGGAGCTGGTCTCGGGCGAGGAGGCGTTCGCGCGCGGCGGGACGCCGGGGACGGCCGTGGGCGCCGCGGTCCCCCTGACGATCACAGGTGCCGCCGACCGCATGGAACCCGTGCCCGGCGCCGGCGGCACCGCGACGCTCCCCGCGCCGGGGGTCACGGTCGCGTGCCGCACGGACGTCACGCCGTCGGCCGACCCACCGTCGCCGCTGGGGCTCGAGTGGTCGGCCGCGGGCACCACGGTCGGGGCAGAGGAGCTCACGTCGACGTCCGCGCGGATCCGCTACACCGGCGAGGGCCGGCTCGGCTTCTACGCGACCCCGCTGTGGGTGCTGCTGCTCTCCGACGGCCAGGTGGTGGGCTCGTCCCCGTACCCGTACGAACCCACATGGCGTCCGCTGCTGGCCACCGGGACCGCGGCGGAGCTCGATCCGCCCTCGGCCGGGCTCACGCTGTGCGACGGCAGCCCCGTCCCGCCCGGGCGGTACGAGGCGCTGGTCGCCGCGATCGTCCTGCCCGACGGTGACGGCACGCAGTGGTCGGACGTGGTGAGCGCGAGGGCGACGGTCGTCGTGGACTGACCGGCCCCGGACCGGGCCGGTCGGCGCCCCGGCGTCCTCCCGCCGCGAGCGGCTCGGCCTAGAGTGGCCGCCGGGCCCGCCCGGGCCCGCCGACCGGTCGGACAGGAGGGGTTGCGGTGCCGCGGATCGACGCCCCCACCGTCGCGGAGCACCGGGCGGCGCGGCGCCGGGCGCTGCTCGACGCGGCCCGCGACGCGCTGACCGCGGAGCCCGACCGGCTGCCGTCGCTGGCGGAGGTCGGGGAGCGCGCGGGGCTGTCGCGGTCGAGCGTGTACGAGTACTTCCGGTCGCGGGACGACCTGCTGCGCGCGGTGGTGAGCGACTCGTTCCCGCGGTGGCAGCAGCGGCTCGACGCGGTGATGGGCGCGGCGCCGGACCCGGCGGAGCGGGTGCTGGCGTTCGTGCGCGCGAACCTGCAGCTGGTGGCGGACGGCGAGCACGCGCTGGCGCGGACGCTCGCCGTGGTGGCACCGGCGGAGGACCTGGCGCGGGAGTCGCGGGCGTTCCACGAGCAGCTGCTGCTGCCGGTGCTGGACGCGCTGCGGGCCCTGGGCGTCCCGGACCCGGAGACGACGGCCGAGCTGGTGAACGCCCTGGTGCACGCGGCGTCGCGGCGGGTCGAGCAGACCGGTGACCTGGAGCGGGCGTACGAGGCGACGGCGGCGCTGCTGGAGCCGTACCTCGGCGGCGCCGGCACGCGCGGGCGCACCGGCACCGCCGAGGACGGCGGCGCCGCGGACGGCACCGTCCCCGACCGGACCTAGCCGCCCCGGGTCACGCCGGCCGGAGCCGCCCGTCGACCATCTCCACCACGCGGTCCACGTGCTCCAGCACGTCGTGGTCGTGGGTGACCATGACGGTCGCGACGCAGAACTCGTGCGTGCGCCGGGCGAGCAGCTCGACGATCTCGTGGCTGCGCCGGCGGTCGAGCGCGGCGGTCGGCTCGTCGACGAGCAGCACCGACGGGGTCGCCGCGAGCGCCCGGGCGATGCCGACGCGCTGGCGCTCGCCGCCGGACAGCCGCCCGGGGCGCCGGTGGGCGTGCTCGGCCATGCCGACCGCGTCGAGCAGCTCGAGCGGCGGGCGGGCCGGGGGGCGGCCGGTGATCTTCTCCACCAGGCGGATCTGGTCGATCGCGGTGAGCGCGGGCACGAGGTTGCCGGACTGGAACACGAACCCGACGTGGTCGCGCCGGAACCGGGCGAGGCCCCGGGTGGAGACGTCCGTGAGCTCGGTGCCGTCGACCACGACGGAGCCCGACGTCGGGCGGGTGAGCCCGCCGGCGACGGCCAGCAGGCTGGACTTGCCGGCGCCGGAGGGGCCGACGACCGCGACGATCTCGCCCGGCTGGACGACGAGGTCCACGTGGTCGAGCGCGGTGACGAGCTGGTCGCCGTCGCCGAACGTCAGCACGACGTCGGTGAGCGCGAGCTCGGACGGGATGCGCGGCTCGGCGTCGCGCCGGCGGGGCGTGCGCGGCGTGCCCGGCGTGCCCTGCGTGCCGGACGGGCCGGCGGTGGTGGCGGTCATCGGTTCTCTCCCAGGGCGGTGACGGGGTCGACGGAGGCGATGCGGGTGGTCGCGACGGCGGCACCGACGAGGCCGAGCCCGACGATCAGCGCCGCGCCGCCGAGCACGGGCGCGGCCTCGAGCGCGAACGGCATGCCCGTCCCGTCGAGCAGCGCACCGGCCCCCAGTCCGACGGCGACGCCCGCTGCGGTGGCGGTCACCAGGAGGATCGCGGCCTGCAGCAGGCCGTCGGTCAGCAGGTAGCGCGTGGAGGCGCCGATGGCCCGCATGTCGGCGAGCTCGCGGGTGCGCTGCACGGTCCAGAGCGTGAAGAACGCCCCGACGACGAGTGCGGAGATCGCGTACAGGAACGCCTGGATGAGCTGCATGGTCATGAGCTCGGCGGTGTAGCCGGGCGAGGAGTCGTACGCCTCGGTGATCGTGCGGGCGGACGTCCCGGCGGCGGCGTCACCCGCGGCCAGGTCGATGCCGTCGCCGCCGACGCCCCGCAGGGCGACGACGCTCGCGACGTCGTAGGCGTCGGCGGGCACGGGGTCCCCCGGGGACACGCCGGCGTGCACCTCCTGCCAGGTGGTCAGCGCGATGTAGCCGATGTCGACGTGGCCGAACGTGCGCTGGTCGGCCGTGAAGCCGACCACCTCGAGCGGCGTGCCGAGGCGGTCGAGCGTGATGACGTCGCCGATCTCGACGCCCTCGTCGCGCGCGGTGGCGCTGAGGACGACCTCGCCGTCCCCGGCGACCTCGCGTCCCTGCGCCGCCTCGGGCGCGACGAACCCGCCCGGCCGGACGCCGAACAGCGTGAGGTCGACGGGCGTGCCGTCGTCGTTCTTGGCGTTGACGATCGCGGTGCCGAGCAGCTCGGCGACCGCGACGTCGTCCCGGGCCGCCCAGGCGTCGCGCTGCTCGGTGGTGACCTCGGAGCGCGTGAAGGCGGAGTCGGTCTTGGTGCCCTCGGCGAAGGCCAGCGCGTCGATCGGACTGCGCTGGAGGCCGGAGACACCATCGGTGACGAGTCCGGACGACAGCCCGGACAGCAGGACCATGAGGACGGCGATCAGGGCGACCACCGCTCCCACGAGTCCGAAGCGGGTGCGCGCGAAGGCGAGCTCGCGCAGGGCGAGGAACACGGGTGGCCTCTTCCGTTCGGGTCGGACGCCGGTTTTCCGACGTCATGTCGGGATCATACCGACGGGGTGTCGGTATCCCACCGACACCCCGTCGCGGTGCGGGTCAGCGACCCGCGCGGGCGGCCACGCGCCGCCGCAGCACGCGCGCGACCGACCACACGGCCACGCCCGCGACGGCCAGCGTCCACGCGGCGACCCAGCCGCTCGCGAGCGCGAGCCCTGTCGTGGCGAGCACGCCCGCCCCCTGTCCGGTGATCTGGTACACGGTTCCCCCTCCTCTCGTGTCGTGCGGCCGCGGCCGCGGGTCGGTGCACGCTCAGGCGCGCGCGGGTGCGAGGTGACCCCAGCTCGGCTGCCGGCCGCGCAGGTGGGTCACCCAGGCATGCAGGTAGGCGCACTGCAGCGCCGTGTCGTAGACGAGCTCCGGCAGCACCGCGGCGCTCAGCCACCGCGCCCGCGGGCCGCCGTCCCAGACGGTGACGAGCCGCTCGACGACGAACACGGCCCCGACGGCCAGCCAGAACGCCTGCCAGACGAACGTGCCGGCGAGCGCGGCGCCCAGCATGATCGCCAGCATCGCCCACCAGGTCAGCGTCCCCAGGGTGAGGGCCGCCTGCTGCAGGTGGTACCGCACGGTCACCGGCGTCAGGCCGTACGCGCGCAGGTTGTCGAGCATCCCGGCGTACCAGCGCACGCGCTGGCGGTGCAGCGTCGTGAACGTCGGCATCAGCTCGGTGCTGCACCGGCAGTCCGACGGGGCGACGAGCCGCCAGCCGCGGGTCCGCAGCGCGAGCGTCAGCTCGGAGTCCTCCGTGACGGCGGCGCGGTCGTACACGTCGCCGCGCGGCCCCGGCAGGACGTCGCCGCGGTGCTCCGCCACGTCCGCGAGCGCCTGGTAGCGGAACACCGACGCGGTGCCGGTGACGACGGCCACCCGGCCGGTCGTGAGGATCTTCGACGCGTAGCGCGTGTACTCGTTCGCCTGGCAGCGCTCGACCATCCCGTGCGCGCCGTCGCCGTGGAAGATGCCGCTCACCGCGCCGAGCGCCGGGTCGGAGTCGAGGTGCGCCAGGGCGGTCTCGACGAACGTCGGGGCGATCCGCGTGTCCGCGTCCAGCACCAGCACGTACTCCGGCGGCGCGACCGCGAGCGCGGCGAGCGCCTGGTTGAGGGCGCCGGCCTTGCGGTCCGCGTTGTCGCGGGTGCGCAGCACGCGGGCGCCGAACGCGTGGGCGACCTCCGGGGTCGCGTCCGTGCAGCGGTCGGCGACGACGGTCACCGCGGACGGCCGCACGGTCTGACGGCGCAGCGCGCGCAGGGTGCCCGGCAGGGCGGCCTGCTCGTCGTGCGCGGGCACCAGCACCACCAGCCGGGAGCGGTCGACGGACCGGCGTGCGGTCTGCCGCTGCGGCGTCCCGTGCGGGGCGGGCGCGGGTGCGGTGGGCATGGGGACCTCCGGGGCGCTCGGGCACCCGGGTGTCGGCAGGACCGGGTGCGGTGTGCACCCATCGGACCTCCGCGGGGGTGGTGCTCACCGGCCGCGCGACGCCCGCGAGCAGGGCGCGGCACGCGGTGGAGCAGCCGGGCGCGAGGCGGCGAGCGACCCGGGCGGCGGTGCTCACGAGGCCCGCCCCGGCCGGCGGGGTCGCGGTCAGTGGATGCGGCGGGCCAGGCTCTCGCGGTCGCTGACGCCGACCTTCCGGTAGATCCGGTACAGGTGGTTGTCGACGGTCCGCACGGACACGCCGAGCGTCTCCGCCACCTGCCGGTTGGAGGCCCCGCCGGCGACGAGCCGGGCGATCTCCAGCTCGCGGGCGCTGAGCCCGGCGACCGGCCCGACCGCGTCCAGCGCCCGGTCGAGGTCTCCCCCGGCCTCCGCGATCACCGCCTCGGCAGCCCGGAGCTGCTCCCGCGCGGCGGCCGGGTCGCCCTGGAGCGCCGCGAGCGAGGCGGCGCGCGCGTGGGCGCGGACGGCGTGCACGCGCAGCCCGGCCGCCCGCAGCTCCGGCGCGACGCGCGCGGCCTCGTCCGGGCTGCCGGAGGCGAGCGCCGCGACGTAGCGCCCGAGCACCGGCAGCAGCGTCCCCTGGGCCTGCGACGCGGCCGCCGCGACCCGGTCGGCCGACGGGTGGTCGGGCAGCACCTCGGCGGCGGCGGACCCGGACAGCACCGCGGCGGGGACGAACCCGCGGTCCAGGTCCAGCTCGACCTCCGCCCACAGCGCCTCCGCGTCCCGCCGCGGGTCGGTGCCCGACGCGACCGTGACCCGCGTGCTCGCCAGCGTCGCCGACGTCAGCGGGACCGGCCCGACCGGCAGCCGCATCGCGACCAGGCCGTCCCGCAGCGCCTGCGCGGCGACCACCCGGCCGTCCGCCGCGGCCAGGGACGACCCGATGCACAGCAGCCCGGCGCGCGCCCACGGCTGCAACGGGGCCGTCGACCCCAGCGCCAGGGCGCCCGGCAGGTGCTCGCGCAGCTCCCGCGACCGCCCCGCGAGCGCCAGCCCCAGCGCGACGACCGCCGCCCCGAGCTCGATCGCGGGACCGTCCAGCGCGGCGCGCGCCTCGTCCAGCGCCCGCGACGCGTCACGGACCGCCTCGTCGATGCGACCCGCCAGCAGCACCGCCAGCCAGCGGGCGGCGTGCTCGTCGGGGTCGGGCGCGGCGGGCCCGGCCGGCGGGTCGGTCGCGTCGAGGGCGTCCAGCGCGTCGAGCGCGCGGCCCCGGGCGAGCAGCAGCCAGCCGTCGGGCCGCTCCGTGCCCGTCCCGTCGTCCCGCTCCGCGCCCGCGTCCTCGCCCGCGTGCTGCGCGCCGGCGCCCACGCCCAGCAGCAGCTCGAGGCGCCGCCGCGACCGCCGTCCCGCGGCGTCCTCCGGCACCGGCACCGCGAGCGCCGCGTCCACCTCGCCGCACGCCAGGCCGAGGTAGCGCGCGTGCCACTCGTCCACGGCCGCGCGACCGGCCGACCCGACCCGGTCCCGGGCGGCGGCGACGGCGGCCTCCACCTCGCGCCGGTCGGCGCCGGCGCGGGCGAGCGCGTCGAGGAACGGCACCGCCGTGCCCGCGTCCGGCTCGTCCTCCCACTCGGCCCTTCGCACCGCGAGCCGGGTGGCGGCGGCGCGACGCAGCGCGCGCCCCAGCACCGCGACGCCCTCCCGGGACTCGGCCCACCGCGCACCGCTGCCGTCGGGCTGCGCGCCGCGGCGGTCGGGCCGCGCAGCGGGGCCGTCGGGCTGCGCGCCGGCTGCGGGGACGCCCCCGGGGGCGGGAACGGGCGCGGCTGCGGGGACGGACGCCGGGGCGGCCACCCCGGCGACCCCGCTGACCGGGGCGGCCACCCGGGCGTCCCCCGCGGCGGCACCGGCGCCGGCCGGGGTCGCGGCCAGCGCCCGCTCCACCTGCTCACGGGCCCGCGCCGCCTCGACGCGTCCACCCACCGCCAGCAGGTGCTCGGCCACGAGCGGCGGCACCACGACCACCTCGGTCCGGTCGCCCGCGTCGACCACGCGCACGACGCCGGCGTCCTCGAGCGCGGCCAGGTCGTCCCACTCGAGCACCCGGCGCACGACGGCAGGGCTCGCGGGCCCGAGCGTCGCCAGCACCGCGAGCGCCGACCGCGCCGGACCGTCGAGTCCCTCCAGCAGCGCGTCGACGACCGTCACCAGTCCCGGCGTGCGCAGGTCGGCCACCGCCGTCCACACTCCGTCGACGAGCACCAGCCGCCCGGCCCGGCGCGCCCCCGCGACCACCGCGCGCGCGACGCCCGGCACCCCGGCCGACAGGGCGTACACCCGGGCGGCGGCGTCCGGCGCCGGCGGCCCGCCGAGCTCCTCGGTCAGCACCGCCAGCAGCGCGTCGAACCGCAGCGGCGGCACGGCGACGCCCGCCAACGGCACCGCGCCGGCGACCCGAGACGCGGCGACCCGGTTCGCGCGGGCCGGCCGGGAGGTCAGCAGCGGCAGCGACCCGGTCTGCTCGGCGACCGTCGCGAGGACCGCGCGGGACTCCTCGTCCAGCAGGTCCGCACGGCGTGACAGCAGCACCGCGCGGCCGGCACCGACGGCCTCCAGCACGCGCGCGGTCGCCGGCCCGAGCGGGTCACCCGGTGCCGGGCGCGCCGCCCACCCGGCCAGCGCGAGCGCGGCGAGCGGCCGTCCGCGGACGCCCGGACGACCCGGCACCCGGAGCACCTGCCAGCCGTCCTCCGCGAGCGCACCCGCGGCCCGCTCGGCGAGCGCGCCCGCCCCCGAGCCCGCGACGCCGGTCAGCAGCGCCCCGGTCCCGGCGCGCAGCGCGTCGAGGACCTGGTCCGCCGCGTCGTCGTCCCCGGGTCCCGCCCCCATGCCCGCCACGCTACCCACGCGCGGTCCGGGCGGCCCGGTGGCTGGTGCGTTCCGGTCTCCCGCGCGGGCGCCGCGCATCAGCCCGGCCGCAGACCCGCCCGGTCCACGATGACCGCGAGCTGCGACCGCGTCGTCACCCCGAGCTTGGCCATCGCGCGGCTGAGGTGCGCCTTGACCGTGGAGTCCGAGCGGTAGGTCAGCTCGCCGATCGCCTGGTTCGACAGCCCGGCGGGCACGTACGCGGCGACCTCGAGCTCCGCCTCGGTCAGCACCTCCAGGGCGCGCTGCGCCTCCTCGCGCCGGCCGCGGTCGGGGTCGGCGGCGACGTGCCGCAGCAGCGACCCGGCGGCGGCCCGGCCGAGCGCGCCGTCCCCGTCGGCGACGCGGCGGACGGCCTCGGCGATCTGCGCCGGGTCGGCGTCCTTGGCCAGGAACCCCGAGGCGCCGGCACGGACCGCGGCGACCACCGTCTCGTCGGTGCCGAAGGACGTCAGCGCGATGACACCCGGCGGTGACGGCAGCTCGCGCAGGGCGGCCAGCGCGTCGAGCCCGGACATGCGCGGCATGTGCAGGTCGAGCAGCACGACGTCCGGGTGGTGGGCCTGCACCGCGGGGACGACCTCGTCGCCGTCGGCGGCCTGCGCGACGACCGTGAGGTCCTGCGCGGCCAGGATCGTCGTGAGCAGCGTGCGCACCAGCGCGTCGTCGTCGACGACGAGGACCCGGATCACACCGACGAGCGTAGGGCCTGGCCGTCGTCCGTCCGGGACTGCCAGGGCAGTCGCGCGTCGAGCACGTGCCAGCCCTGGTGCACGCCGGCCTGCACGGTGCCGCCGAGCAGCGCGGCCCGCTCCCGCATGCCGACCAGCCCGGAGCCGGTGCCCGGCGCGGCCGGCCGCACCCCGGCGGCCACGAGGTTCGCCACGCGCAGGTGGACGCCCTCGGCGGGCGACGCGCGGACGGTCACCTCGACCGGGCGGCCCGGGGCGTGCTTGAGCGCGTTGGTCAGGCCCTCCTGCACGATGCGGAACGCCGCCCGGGTGAGGGCCGGCGAGGCGTCGCGGCCGTCGGTGACGAACACCGTGCTGGTGACCCACCGGCCCTGCCGCCGGGCGCCGTCGAGCAGCCCGGCGAGCTCGTCGAGCGTCGCGCCGGGCGCGTGGGGGTCGTCCCCCGTGCGGAGCGTGGAGATGAGGCCGCGCATCTCGGCGATCGCCTGCTGCGCGGAGGAGCGGACCTGCTGGGCGGCGGCCTGCACCTGCGCGTCGGTGGCGCCGCGCTGCACCTCGAGCGCGGAGGCCTGCAACGAGATGCGCGAGATGTGGTGGGCGACGGTGTCGTGGACCTCGCGGGCGATCAGCTCGCGCTCCTCCTGCCGGGACATCCGGTCCCGCAGGGTGTCGGCGCGCGCGACCTGCCCCTCCATGTCGGCCACCGCGCGCTCGGCGCGCGCCCGGGACGCGCGGACCAGCCCGGCGGCGACGGACGCGGCCAGGCACAGCAGCCCCACGACGACGATGCCGAGCGGGCTCGCCGTGGAGATCTGCCCGGTGACCTGGTCGGTGAGGCTCAGCACCCGGTGCTCCGGCGGCCGCACCGCGTCCCGCCACAGCGCCGCCCCGGTCCCGGCCGCCACCGCCGCGGTGCACCACCACGCGACCCGGCGGGTGGCGGTCGCGAACACCCACGGCAGGGCGATCAGCGCGGTGACGGAGTCGAGCGGCAGCACCACGGGCAGCGCCGAGGCGGCGAGCGTCAGCGGCACGGCGGCGGACCGGCGCGCCACCAGGAACCCCGCCCCGACCAGGCCGACGAGCATCGCCGCGATGTCGAGCGCGACGCGCGGGTCGTCCGGCACCCGGGCGTTGCCGCTGAAGGACGAGGCGACCATCGCGCTGAACGCGGCGACGGTCACGGCACCGACCGTCCCGGCCCGCGACCACCACGGCCGGCCCGGGCGCGGCGCGGAGGTGCGGGCCCCACCCGCGGGCGGGGCGCCGGGGAACCACGGCGCGGCGGCCGGACCCGGCGGCACCGGGCCCGACGGCAGCGGGCCCCGAGGCTCCGGCCCCGGCGGCACGGGGCGCTGCGGCACCGGGCCCGGCGGCACGGCACCCGACGGCACAGGGCGCTGCGAGCCGGGGACCAGGGACATGCCGCACAGGGTACGGACGACCGGGGACACCCCACGTCCGCCGACCGGGCGGTCCGACCGCGTCGGTGCTGCCCGATCGGGCACACCGGTCCTGCCCGGCCGGCCGACGCCGCGCCCGGGGCCGGTCCGGGAGCGTCGGTGCACGTCACGGCGGTGCCCGTCACCGCCGGTCCGCACCACCCGATCCGTCCGCGTCCGCGGCGCCCACGAGGAGCAGCACCATGTCCCAGGTCCCCCCGCCCGGCTCGTACCCCGTCCCCGGCGCGCCCACGCCGCCCCCGTCGGAGCCTCCGACGCGGAAGCGGTCGTGGTTCGCCCGCCACAAGGTGCTCACCACGCTCGGCGTGCTGGTCGTCGCCGTCGTCGCGATCGCGTCGGCCACGTCCGGAGGCTCCGACGCGCCCGACGCCTCCGCCCCGGCCGCCGGTGGCAGCACGGCCGGCGGCGGCGGCGACCCCGCGGCTCCCGCCGACGACCCGGCGGCCGACGACGCGGGCGACGACGCCGCCCCCGCCGCCGAGCAGCCCGCCGGGATCGGCACCCCGGTCCGCGACGGCAAGTTCGAGTTCACCGTCACCGGCGTCGAGCCCGGCGTCGCCCGCATCGGCGACGACATGCTCGGGCAGGACGCGCAGGGCCAGTTCGTGCTCGTCCACCTCACGGTGACGAACATCGGCGAGGAGGCCCAGTACTTCGACGGCTCCTCGCAGAAGGCGTTCGACGCCCAGGGCCGCGAGCTGTCCGCGGACGGCACCGCCGCGGTGTACCTCGGGGACGCGAACTCGTTCCTCAACCAGATCAACCCGGGCAACTCCGTGACGGGCACCGTCGTGTTCGACATCCCGGCCGACGCGGCGCTGACCCGGCTCGAGCTGCACGACTCGCCGTTCTCGGGCGGCGTGGAGGTGGCGCTCGGCTGAGTGCGCGGCGGCGGCCGGCCCCCGGACACGCTCTGCGGGGCAGGCCGCCGCTCTACGCTGGGCGCATGGCCACGATCAGGGACGTCGCCTCGGACGCCGGGGTCGCGCCGAGCACCGTGTCCTACGTCCTGTCGGGCCGCAAGAAGCTGCCGGACGCCACCGTGCAGCGCGTGCTGGAGAGCGTCGCGCGCCTCGGGTACCGGCCGTCACCGGCCGCGCGGGCGCTCGCGCTGGGCCGCACGAACATCCTCGGGATGCTCGCGTCGTACTCCCCGGCGACGCCGGAGCCGGACGTCGACGTGTTCATGCGGTTCGTCCGCGCCGCGATGTACACGGCGCAGCCGCGCGGCTACGACGTGCTCGTGATGGGCCGCGGCGACGACGAGCTGGCGGGCGACATGCTGGCGGACGCCCTCGTGGTCATGGACATCCGGCTGCACGACCGGCGGCTGCCGGTGCTGCGGGAGCGGGGGCTGCCGACGGTGCTGATCGGCTGGCCCGCGGACCCGGCGGGCATGAGCGCGGTCGACCTGGACTTCGCGGAGGCGGCCCGCGTGATGGTGCGCCACCTGGCGTCCCTGGGGCACCGCGAGGTCGCGGTGCTGGTGCACCCCGACGACAACGTGGACGAGCTGGCGTTCCGGTACCGGTACCGGACGGCGTTCGCGCAGACGTGCGCGGAGCTCGGCCTGCGCGGGGCCGTCGTCTCGTGCCTGCCCGGGCCGGGGGCGGCGGGGCGGTGGCTGGACAAGGTGCTGACCGAGCTCCCCGGCCTGACCGGCGTCCTGGTGCTGGGCCTCGCGTCGTTCGACGACCTGACGGCGGAGCTCGCGCGGCGCGGCCGCTCGGTGCCCGGCGACGTGTCCGTGCTGGCGCTGGCGCCGGCGGAGCAGTTCCTGCCGCTGCACCCGGGGACCACGCTCGTGGACCTGCCGGGACGGGCGATGGTGTCCCGCGCGGTCGAGCGCGCGCTGGACGAGCTGGCGGGCGCCGCGGGCGGGGCGGTGGACCTGCTGCCGGCGGTCCTGCACGAGCACGGGTCGACGGGCCCCGCGGGCCGCGGCCTGCGCGCCTGACACGCGGCCCCGCCGCCCTCCGGGAGCGCCGCCCTCGGGGGCCTGCCGAGGTCGTCAGGTAGGGCCGAGGTCGTCACGCCGAGCTGACGACCTCGGCCCGAGATGACGACCTCGCGCGAGCGTGTGGGGGGCGGCGGTGCGCGGGACGGCGGGCGGCGGGGCCTTCCGGCGGCGGGCGCGCTCCCACGGCGGCGTCAGGTCACGATCCGGTCACGATCGGTGAACCGGTTCACCTCACCCCCTTGATCCGCCGAGCGCGCCGAGGATACGGTGCCGCGCATCGGTGAACCGGTTCTCCACATGGGGTACCGCACCGCCGCTCATCAGAGAGGATGACCGTGAAGCAACGACGCTTGGCCTCTGCCGCCGCCCTCGCCCTCCCCCTCGCCCTGCTCGCGACCGCCTGTGGTTCCGGCGGTGGCGACGAGTCGGGGGGCGACCCCACGCAGCTGACGTTCTGGGACGGGTTCACGCAGTACAACACCGGCGGCTCGCCGTTCGAGGAGCTCATCGCGACCTGCGAGGACGAGACCGGCATCACCATCGAGCGCACCGTCAGCGACAACATCTACGACAAGTACACGCGTGCAGCCTCGACCGGTGACCTGCCCGACCTGCTCATCCTCGACAACCCGAACGTCGCGCAGTTCGCGGAGACCGGGATCCTCGCGGACAACGAGGCCGCCGGGATCGACACCAGCGAGATGCAGCCGAACATCGTGGCGTCCGGCATCTACGAGGGGAAGACGTACGGCGCCCCGTTCGGGTCCAACACCCTCGCGCTGTTCTACGACGTCGACGCGTTCGCGGAGGCCGGCCTCGAGCCGCCCACCGACTGGGACTCCCTGCGGTCCGCCGCGCAGGCGCTGACCGACCCGGCCGCCGGGCGCTACGGCATCGCGTTCTCCGCCCGCCCCGACCAGGAGGGCACGTTCCAGTTCCTGCCGTTCTTCTGGGGTGCGGGCGCCGAGCTCACGGACGTCGACTCCCCCGAGGCCGTCGAGGCGCTGACGCTCTGGACGGACCTGGTGGCCGACGGGTACGCCTCCGGCGAGAACGTCACGCTCAACCAGCAGGAGATCCGCGACCAGTTCACCGCCGGCCACGCCGCGATGATGGTCAACGGCACCTGGCAGCTCAACACGCTCGACGACAGCGACGTGAACTACGCCGTCGTGCCGATCCCCGCCCCGGACGGCGGCGCCGCCCCCAGCCCGCTCGGCGGCGAGTTCATCAACGTCGTCCAGAACGAGGACCCGGCGATCGTGACCGCGGCCGGCGAGTTCGCGTCCTGCTTCACCTCGCGCGAGAACCTCGCGGGCTGGCTCGAGGGCCAGACGTACATCTCCCCGTACGCGGACCAGGCCGAGGAGCAGGCGGCGGACGACCCGCGGCTGGTTCCCTGGGTGGAGGCCGTCGGCGCGGCCCGCAGCCGCACCGAGGACCTCGGCTCGTCGTTCGCGTCCGTCGCGACCCGGCTCGGTGAGGCGCTCTCCGGAGCGGTGGCGGGTCAGACCGACCCGGCCACGGCCCTCGCCGACGCCGCGCAGTGAGCCCGGCGGACGGACGACCGTGACGCTGCCGGCCACCGCCCCGGCGCCCGCCGGCGCCGGCTCCCCCCACGCGGATGCGCGTGAGGCGAGCCGGCGCCGGGCGCGGCGCGCCTCCCGCCTCGCGGCCTTCGGGTTCATCGCGCCCGTGGTCGTGTTCATCGCGCTGTTCTTCGCGTACCCCATCGTCCGCACGCTCCAGCTCAGCCTGCAGGACTACACGTTCCAGTCGTACTTCACGGGCCAGGCCGACTTCGTCGGGTTCGCCAACTACGTGACGCTGGTGCAGGACCGGCTGTTCGCGCCGGTGGTCCGCAACACGGTGCTGTTCACCGTCGTGAGCCTGGTGTTCCAGTTCGTCATCGGGCTGGCGCTGGCGGTGTTCTTCCAGCGGACGTTCCCGCTGTCCGCGACGTTCCGCGCGCTCATCCTCATCCCGTGGCTGCTGCCGGTCGTCGTCTCGGCGACCACGTGGCGCTGGATGTTCTACAAGGACTACGGCATCGTCAACGCGCTGCTCGGGACGCACATCGGGTGGCTGTCGGACCCGCAGTGGTCGCTGTGGGCGGTCATCATCGCGAACATCTGGCTCGGGATCCCGTTCAACCTCGTCCTGCTGTACGGCGGCCTCCAGGGCATCCCCGGGACGCTGTACGAGGCCGCCGCTCTCGACGGGGCGGGCGCGTGGCGACGGTTCCGGTCGATCACCTGGCCCCTGCTGCGCCCCGTCACCGCGGTGACGCTGCTGCTCGGCCTCGTCTACACGATCAAGGCGTTCGACGTGATCTGGGTGATCACCGAGGGCGGCCCGGTCGACAGCTCCCAGACCCTCGCGACCTGGTCGTACAAGCTCTCGTTCGAGGGCGGCACCGACCAGAGCCTGAGCATGGGCGCGACGGTGGCGTCGCTGCTGTTCGTGGTCGCGCTGGTGTTCGGGCTGCTGTACATCCGCACGCAGCGCAAGGAGGCCGCGGCATGACCCGCTCCCGGACCCGGTCCGCCGTCCGCGTCGCGATCGGCGCCGTGCTGTGCGGGGCGCTGCTGTTCCCGCTCTACTGGATGGTCGCGGTGTCGCTCACCCGCCCGCAGGACCTCATCCGCTCACGCCCGGCCCTGTTCCCGCTGGACCCCACGTTCGACGGCTACGCGCTCGCGATCGACCGGAACCTCAGCTCGATGGGCACCAGCATGGTGATCGCCCTCGGCACCGTGGCGATCACGCTGGTGATCGCGCTGCCGGCGGCGTACGGGATGAGCAAGCTGCGCGCGCCGGGCACCGGGGCCGTGATGTTCGCGTTCCTGCTCGCGCAGATGATCCCGAGCGTCGTGGTCGTGACCGCCCTGTTCGCGCTCTACAAGCAGCTCGGCCTGCTGGACTCCTACCCGGGGCTCATGCTGGCGAACGCGACGGCGTCCGTGCCGTTCGCGATCATCCTGCTGCAGGCGTTCATGCGGACCATCCCCGACGAGCTGCTCGAGGCCGCCCGCATCGACGGCGCCGGGCGCCTGCGGACCTTCGGGTCGATCGTCGTCCCCCTGAGCCGCAACGCCGTGGTGACCGCCGCGCTGTTCGCCTTCCTCTTCTCGTGGGGCGACTTCCTCAACGCCAAGACGCTCACGACGGGCAACAGCATCACGCCGATGACGCTGGCGCTGTTCCGGTTCGTCGGCGCGGAGGCCACCAACTGGAACGGCGTCATGGCCACCGCCGTGCTCGCCTCCGTCCCGGCCGCTGTCCTGCTCGTCGTCGCCCAGCGGTACGTCGCCGCCGGCGTCACGGCCGGCGCGGTCAAGGACTGACCCCACCCGACCCCACCCCACCTCGAACGACCCTGCGACATCGGAGATCCTGTGAGCTTCTTCCAGACCGACGGACACCACCTGCGCTGGACCGGCGACGGCGAGACCCTGCTCGTCGAGCCGTGGGGCGCGGACGCCGTGCGCGTGCGCGCCGTGCCGGCCGGTGACGTCCTCGACACGGCGTGGGCGCTGCTGCCCGCGCCCGCCACCCCGCCGCCCGCCGTCGAGGTCTCCCCGGACGGCGCCACCGCGCGGCTCGTCCAGGGCCGCCTGACCGTCGAGCTCGAGGCCGGGCAGGAGCACGACTGGCAGACCGGGTACTCCGTGTCCCGCTGCCGGCTGACGTTCCGCGACGCCTCGGGCCGCGTGCTGCTGCGCGAGCTCGAGTCCGGGGGCGCCCTCAAGCAGAAGGCGCGCGACTACCGCGCGATCGTCGGCGGCGACCACCGGCTCACCGCGGCGTTCGAGTCCCCCGCGGACGAGCACCTGGCCGGCATGGGCCTCTACCAGCAGGACCTGGCCGACCTCAAGGGCAGCACCCTGGAGCTGGCGCACCGCAACTCCCAGGCGTCGGTGCCGTTCGTGCTGTCGAGCGCCGGCTACGGGATGCTCTGGCACAACCCCGCGATCGGCCGGGCGACGTTCGGCGTCAACCGCACCGAGTGGGTCGCGGAGTCCACCCGGCAGCTCGACTACTGGGTCACGGCCGGCGACACCCCTGCCCAGATCCTCGCGGCGTACGCCGACGCGACCGGCCACGTCCCGCCGATGCCCGAGCACGGCCTCGGGCTGTGGCAGAGCAAGCTCCGGTACGCCTCGCAGGAGGAGCTGCTGACGACGGCGCGCGAGTACCACCGCCGCGGGCTGCCGGTCGACGTGATCGTGGCGGACTTCTTCCACTGGCCGCACATGGGCGACTACCGGTTCGAGGAGGAGTTCTGGCCGGACCCCGCCGCGATGGTCGCGGAGCTGCGGGAGCTGGGCATGGAGCTCATGGTGTCCGTCTGGCCGCAGGTGTCAGTCGAGTCGGAGAACTTCGACCGGCTGCGGCGGGACAACCACCTGGTGCGCACCGACCGGGGGCTCGAGGTCCAGATGTCGTTCGAGGGCCCGAGCATGTTCGTGGACGTCACCCACCCCGGCGCCCGCGAGACGCTGTGGGACCTGTGCCGGCGGAACTACCACGACCACGGCGTCCGGCTGTTCTGGCTGGACGAGGCCGAGCCGGAGTACGGGCGCTACGACCTGGACAACTACCGCTACCACGCCGGCCCGGGCGCGCAGGTCACCAACCTGTACCCGCAGCACTTCTCGCGGGCGTTCCACGACGGGCAGACCGCCGCCGGCCAGGGCGACGTCGTCAACCTGGTGCGGTGCGCGTGGGCGGGCAGCCAGCGATACGGCGCGCTCGTGTGGTCCGGGGACATCTCCTCCACGTGGGAGGCGCTGCGCCGGCAGGTCGTCGCCGGGGTGCACATGGGCGTCGCCGGCATCCCGTGGTTCACCACCGACATCGGCGGGTTCCACGGCGGCGACGTCACCGACCCGGGGTTCCACGAGCTGCTGGTCCGGTGGTTCCAGGTCGGCACGTTCAGCCCGGTGCTGCGGATGCACGGCGACCGCCGGCCCGGCCAGGAGGTGACCGCCGCGGACGGCTCCCGGCGGTCCCCCACGGGTGCCGGCAACGAGCTGTGGAGCTTCGGCGAGGAGGTGTACGGCGTGCTGTCCGGCTACCTGCGGCTGCGGGAGGCGATGCGGCCGCTGCTGCGCCGGCTCATGGCCGAGGCGCACGAGCACGGGCAGCCGGTGGTCCGCGGGCTGTTCCACGAGTTCCCGGACGACGCGCGCGCCTGGTCCGTCCCCGACCAGTACCTGCTGGGCGCGGACCTGCTGGTGGCGCCGGTCATGGAGGCCGGCGTCGGCGCGCGCGAGGTCTACCTGCCGCACGGTGCGACGTGGACGGACCTGTGGTCCGGCGCCGAGCACGCCGGGGGCACGACCGTGCGCGTCGACGCCCCGCGGCACGTCATCCCGCTGTTCGGGCGGGACGGCGCGGGGGCGGACCTGCGGGCGGTGCTCGCGGAGCTGGGCTGACCGGCAGCACCGCGACGGGCGCCGGACGAGGGACCTCTCCCTGTCCGGCGCCCACTCCATTCGCAAGAGTTGTTGCGCAAGAGTTGTTGCGCGTCGTAGGGTCGTCCCGTGGAACCGACCCCGCCGACCGCCGCGCCGCCCGACCCGGCGCGCGCCGCCGCCCAGCACATCTCCGACCCCGCCCGGATGCGCGCCCTCGCGCACCCCGTGCGCCTGGACCTGCTGAGCCACCTCGACGACGTCGGCGAGGCCACCGCCACCGAGTGCGCCGCCCACCTGGGCCAGACCGTCGCGAACTGCTCGTTCCACCTGCGCACCCTCGCGAAGGCGGGGCTGGTGGAACCGGCACCCCGACGGGGCCGCGAGCGGCCGTGGCGGGCCGTCGCCCGCGAGCGGTCCTTCGCCAGCGACGCCACCGACGCGGCGGGCCTGCAGGCCGTCGCCGAGCTCGGCGAGGTGCAGGTCCGCCGGGAGGCCGAGCGGTTCATCGCCCACCTGCGCCAGTCCGCCACCGCGGCGCAGCAGGACCCCGACCTCGTCCGGCTGACGCAGGTGTCGCAGGCAGCGTTCTGGGCCACCCGCGACGAGGCGACCGCGCTGCTCGCGGAGCTCACCGCGCTGACGGAGCGCTTCGCGGGCCGCGCCGCGGACCCGGCGCGCCGTCCGGCCGGCGCCCGGCTGATGCGGCTGTTCACGACCGCCAACCCCGACCTCGCCCACGCACCTGCGCCGGCACCCGCGCCGGCGTCCACGACCGCGCCGCAGGAGGACTGACATGACCACCGTGACGTTCGACGTGACCTACGGGCTGCGCCCCGTGCGGCTGCGGCTGCCCTACCTGTCGGTGCGCCGGCTGCGGGACGGCGGACCGACGCCGCGCGACCCCGGCGCCCGCGCGGCGCGGTCCGCCCGGGCGGACCGCCTGGCCGACCGCGTGGGTGCCGGCCGCGAGGCCGCGCTGCGCCGCGTGCTGACGGAGCGCGCCGGCGCGGGCTGGTGACCCGCGCCGGTCGCGCCCCGGGTCGGCTCAGGCCGCTGAACCGTCCGCGGCGTCGTACCGGGCGGTGACCGCCAGCTCGATCCCCCGCAGCTCGGCGAGCCCCTTGAGCCGGCCGATCAGCGAGTACCCCGGGTTCGTGGCCCGCCGGACGTCGTCCAGCAGCTCGTGCCCGTGGTCGGGCCGCATGGGGATGCGGGGCCCGCCCTCGGCGGCCCGGCGGCGCTGCTCCGCGACCAGCGCGTCGACGACCGCGACCATGTCGGCGTCGCCCGCGATGTGCGGCGCCTCGACGAAGCTGCTGCCGTCCGCGTCGAGGCGGACCGACCGCAGGTGCGCGAAGTAGATGCTCCGCGCGAACCGGCGGGTCATGGCGACGACGTCGTTCCCGCGGCCCGAGCCGTACGAGCCGATGCACATCGTGAGGCCGTTCGCCTCGGAGGGCGCCGCGTCGAGCACCGCCTGCGCGTCCTCGGCGGTCGAGACGACGCGCGGCAGGCCGAACAGCGGGCGCGGCGGGTCGTCCGGGTGGATGGCGAGGCGGACTCCGACCTCCTGCGCCGTCGGCACGACCTCCCGGAGGAAGTGGGCCAGGTTGCCCCGCAGGGTGGCGGCGTCGACGTCGCGGTACGCGTCGAGCGCGGCCCGGAACTCCGGCAGGTCGTACCCCTCCTCCGCACCGGGCAGCCCCGCGATGATCGTGCGGGTCAGCGTGGCGCGGGCGTCGGCGTCCATCCCGGCGAGCAGCGCCGTCGCGCGCGCCACCTCGTCGGGGGTGTACGACTCCTCGGCCCCCGGCCGCTCCAGCAGGAACAGGTCGAACGCCGCCGCCGCCGCGATGTCGAACCGCAGGGTCCGCCCGCCGTTCGCGAGCGGGAACCGCAGGTCCGTGCGGGTCCAGTCCAGGACGGGCATGAAGTTGTAGCAGACGACGTCGAGCCCGCACGCCGCGAGGTTCCGCAGCGTCGCGCGGTAGCTCTCGATCGCCGCGTCGCGCAGCGGGCCGCCGCGCTTGACGTCCTCGTGCACGGGGACGCTCTCGACGACCGACCAGGTGAGGCCGGCCCGCTCGATCTCGGCCTGCCGGGCCTGGATCGCGTCGACGGGCCAGACCTCGCCGTTCGGTATCTCGTGCAGCGCCGTGACGATGCCGGTGGCGTCGGTCTGCCGGATCTCGGCGAGGGTGATCGGGTCGCGCGGGCCGAACCAGCGCCAGGTGTGCTCCACGGGTGCTCCTGCTCTGTGTGCTGTGCGTGCTGCGGGCCGGGCCGGGTCAGCCGCGCCAGCGGCGGCGCAGCAGGTGGGCGGCGGCCTTGGGCCGGCGGTCCCGCGTGAAGACGCCCTTCTTGTTGCCGTCGACCCGCACGATCGAGGTGGAGCTGGTCGCGAAGTCCGCGAAGTTCCACACGTGCTCGCCGATGACCGCGGGGACCGAGTCGAAGACGCGGTGGTTCATGTCGAGGTACTCGACCTGGTACTCCTCCGACCACGGGGTCGGCACCACGGTGTGCAGGCCCGCGACGGTGTCGGCCCCGTACTCCGTGATGATGATCGGCTTGCCCTCCGTCGCCCAGGCCTCGAGCTCGCGGCGCCACGCGTCCTCGGCCGGCGCCAGGTCACCGGTGTTCTCGTACCAGCCGTAGTAGCGGTTGAGCATGAGGACGTCGGCGTACTGCGAGACCAGGCACGCGCCGTGGGGCGACAGACCGACGTTCACGAACCCGACGGGGCGCGTCGGGTCGAGCTCGCGCGTGAGGGTGAACAGCGGCTCGAAGTACGCGCGCGCCTCCTCGGTGTGCGACTCCGGCTCGTTGGCGATGGACCACAGCACGACGCACGGGTGGTTCTTGTCCCGGGCGACGAGCTCGCGGATGGCCTGCCGGTGCACCTCCTGGGTGCGGCCGTCGATCGTCTCCGCGGAGAACGTCGTCCACCCCTGGTTGCCGAAGATGCCGCCGCCGAGGCCCATGTTGAGGCCGACGGCCGCCGTCTCGTCGATCACGACCACGCCGGTGCGGTCGGCGTAGTCGTAGACCTCCTCCGCGTACGGGTAGTGGGAGGTGCGGAACGAGTTCGCGCCGATCCAGTCCATGAGCGCGAAGTCGTGCACGAGCATCACGTCGTCGTGGCCCTTGCCGCGCACCGCGACGTCCTCGTGCTTGCCGAAGCCGCGGAACCGGAACGGCTCGTCGTTGATCAGCAGCCGGGTGCCGTCGACGCGCACGGTGCGGATGCCGACCGTCTGCTCGTAGACGTCCAGCAGCTCCCCCGCCCCGTCGAGCAGCTCGACGTGCGCGGTGTACAGGTACGCGGCCCCCGGCTGCCACAGGTGGGCGTCCGGCACCTCGACCCGCCCGGAGGCCCCGGTCGCCCGCCCGACCTCGGCGCCGGCCTCGTCGACCAGCCGCACCCGCACGGTGTGCGGCGCGTCCCCGACGGTCACCACGTCGTAGTCGACGAGCCCCGTCGTGCCGTCCCGCCCGGTGCGCACCGTGACGTCGTCCACCGCGGTGGCGGGCGTCCGGTGCAGCCACACGGTGCGGTGCAGCCCGGCGTAGTTGTAGAAGTCGTGGAAGTAGAGCTGCCGCGGACCGTGCGGCGTGTCGCGCACGTGGCCCGGCGGGATCGTCTGGAACGACAGCCGGTTGTCCACCGCGACGGTCACGCGGAGCTCCTGCCCGGCGGCGGCGATCGCGGTGAGGTCGGCCTCGAACGGCGTGTAGCCGCCCACGTGCTCCGCGACCAGGACGTCCCCGACCCAGACGCTCGCCGCGTGGGTCGCGGCGCCGAACCGCAGCAGCACGCGCGACCCGTCCCAGCCGGCCGGGACCCGCACCGTCGTCTGGTACCAGACCTCGCCGACGTGGTCGCGGACGGCCGGGTCCGCCAGGACGTCGTTGAAGCTCGCCGGCACCGGCATCCAGCCGGCGTCGGGCAGCTCCCGGGCGAACCACCGGGAGTCCCGCCCCTCGCCGGCGGGGTCGGTCCGGAACCGCCAGAGGCCGTCCAGGCTCTTGCGCTCGCGGGTGGCGGTGTCGGAGGGGCGCAGCATCGGGTCTCCTCGCTCGGGGATGCGGGTGGGGCTCGGGTCGTCGGGACGGGTGGTCGCGGGGTCGCGGCGGGGTGCGCCGCCGCCGTCAGCGGGCGGCGACGGCCTGCTCGTGCCGGGCGGCGCGGCGCTCGGCCTGCCGGTCGGGGTCGGGCACGGGCGACGCCAGCAGCAGCCGCCGGGTGTACGGGTGCGCGGGCTCGGTGGTGACCGCGAGCGCCGGCCCGGTCTCGACGATCTCGCCCTGGTACATGACCGCGACGCGGTGGCTGACGTGCCGCACCACGTCGAGGTCGTGCGACACGAACAGGTACGAGACCTGCGTGTCCGCCTGGATCTCCAGCAGCAGGTCCAGCACGCGCGCCTGCGTCGACAGGTCGAGCGCGCTGACGGGCTCGTCGCACACGATCAGCCGGGGCCGCAGCGCCAGGGCCCGCGCGATGGCGATGCGCTGGCGCTGACCGCCGGAGAACTCGCGCGGCAGGCGCCCCATCGCGTCCTGCGGCAGGTGCACGCGGTCGAGCAGCTCGCGCACCCGCTGCCGGGCCTCGGAGCCGCCGACGCGCTGCACCTGCAGCGGCTCGGCGAGGATCTGGCCGATCGTCAGCGACGGGTTCAGCGAGGTGTACGGGTCCTGGAACACGACCTGGAGGTCCCGGCTGAGCGCCTTGCGGTCCTGGCGGGTGGCGTGCGTGATGTCCTGGCCCTGGAACTCGATGCGGCCCGCGGTCACGGGCGCCAGCCCGAGCACGGCCCGGCCGAGCGTGGTCTTGCCGGACCCGGACTCGCCGACCAGGCCGAGCGTCTCCCCCTCGCCGATCTCGATCGAGACGCCGTGCAGCGCCCGGAAGGGCCGGCTGCGCCAGCGGCGGCGCCCGTACTCGACGACGACGTCGGTCGCGGTGAGCAGCGGGCCGGTCACCGGATCACCGCCGCGTCTCCGGTCGCCAGCAGCGGCGTCATGGGTTCCTTCCCTTCGAGCGTGGCGGACAGCAGCATCCGCGTGTAGGGGTGCGCGGGGGCCCGCAGGATGTCGCGCACGGGGCCCTCCTCGACGATCCGCCCGGACTGCATGACCGCGACCCGGTCGCACAGGTCGGCCACGACGCCGAAGTTGTGGGTGACGAGCACGATGCCCACGCCCAGGCGCTGCTGGAGGTCCCGCAGCAGGTCCAGCACCTCGGCCTGCACGGTCACGTCCAGGGCGGTCGTGGGCTCGTCCGCGATGATGAGGTCCGGCTCGCAGGAGATGGCCCCCGCGATCAGCACCCGCTGCGCCATGCCGCCCGAGATCTCGTGCGGGTAGGCCGCGAACGTGCGCTCCGGGTCCGCGATGCCGACGCTCGCGAGCAGGTCCAGGGCGCGCGCCCGGGCCTCCTGCCGCGAGAGGCCGAGCACCTTCACCAGCGGCCGCGTGAGCTGGGCGCCGACCGTGAACGCCGGGTCCAGGTTGCTCATGGGCTCCTGCGGGATGTACGAGATCCGCCGGCCCCGCAGCGGGCGCACCCGCCCCTGGTCGACCTGCCGCGCGCCGGCCGGCACGAGCGCCGTCCCGTCGAACAGGATCGAGCCGCCGGTGATGACGGCGTTGCCGGGCAGCAGGCCGAGGACGGCGAACGCGGTCTGCGTCTTGCCCGAGCCGGACTCCCCGACGATCCCGAGCACCTCGTTGCGGTCCACGTGCAGGGTGACGCCGTCGACGACGAGCTTCACCGAGCCGTCCGCCTGCGGGTACCCGAGCCGCAGGTCCCGCACGGACAGCAGGTGGGCGTCGTCACCGGCGACCGGCTCCGCGGCACCCGCCGCCGCGGCGGCCGCGGCCTCGAGGGTCCGCCGGTCGCGGCGCCGCACGGTGACCTTCTCGAGGTCCTCGAGGGAGTCGCGCACCGCGTTGCCGAGCAGCACGAACGTCGCGATGGTCACGGCGATGGCGAGCGACGGCCACAGCAGGTTGAGCGGCTGGCGGTAGATGGACCGGAAGCCGTCGTTGACCATGACGCCCCAGGTCGGCGTGTTCGGGTCGCCGAGACCCAGGAACTCCAGGGACGACTGGATCGCGATGGCCACGCCCGCGACGCCCGCCGTCTGGATGATGATCGGCGCCCGCACCACCGACAGGATGTGGCGGCCGACGATCCGGGCGTCCGACAGCCCCGCGACCCGGGCGGCGTCGACGTACAGCTCGCCGCGCACCGCCTGCACCGTCGTGCGGGTCAGCCGGAAGTACCCGGGGCTGAGCAGCACGCCGAACACGATCATCGTGATCCACGTCGACGGCCCGACGGCGCTGCGCACCGCGAGCAGGACGATCATCGCCGGCAGGGCGAGCAGGATGTTCGCGACCCAGCTCGACGCCGAGTCGAAGAGCTTCCCGTAGTACCCGGCCAGCAGGCCGGCGGGCACGCCGATGACCACCGCGACACCTGCCGCGAGCGCGGCGGACAGCAGCGTCAGGCGGGTGCCGTGCACGAGGCGCGCGAAGATGTCGCGGCCCGCGCTGTCCGTGCCGAGCAGGTGCTCCCCGCCGGGGGGCAGCAGCACGCTGCCGAGGTCCGAGCGGCCGGGGTCCTGGCCCGCGATGAGCGGGGCGAACAGCGCCACGAGCACGAGCAGCGCGAGCACCACCAGGCTGGCGAGCCCCATCGGGTTCTTCAGCAGCCGGCCGGTGGCCGACGAGCGGGTGGGGGCCGCGAGGGCCTGGGGCTGGGCGGTCACCTCGGTCACGACACACGCACCTTGGGGTTGAGCCATCCGTTGAGGATGTCCACGAGCAGGTTCACCACGATGACGATGAGCACCGTGTAGACGACGACCCCCATCACCACGGGCAGGTCGGCGCGCGCCGTCGCGTTGACGGCGAGCGAGCCCATGCCGGGGATGGCGAACAGGGACTCGATGATGACGACGCCGCCGAGCAGGGAGATGAACTGCAGCGACAGCACCGTCAGGCCCGCGGGCGCGGCCGAGCGGAGCACGTGCCGGAACAGCACCTCCCGCTCGCTGATCCCCCGCGAGCGCAGCGTGCGCACGTAGTCGAGCTCGAGCTGCTTGATGAACGCGCTGCGGATCTGCTGGGCGGTGCCGCCGACGCCGTTCACGACGAGCGCGAGCACCGGCAGCGTCAGCGACGTGATCCACACGCCGAGCCGTGCGCCGGGCGAGATCGCGGAGATCGCCGGGAACCAGCCCGCGTTGATGGCGAGGGTCAGCACCAGGACGATGCCGATGATGAAGCCGGGGACCGCGTTGCCGACGACGGCCGCGACCTGCACGACCCGGTCCACCCAGCCGCGGCGGACCGCGGCGACCATCCCGAGCACGGTCGCGACGAGCGCGATCAGCAGGATCGACGTGATGACCATCGCGAACGTCACGGGCAGCCGGCCGAGGATCGAGCCGACGACCGGCTCGTTGGTGAACCAGGACCGGCCGAAGTCGCCCTGCGCGGCGTGGGCGAACCAGTCGCCCAGGCGGGTCAGCAGCGGCTGGTCGAGGCCGAGCGCGACCTCCTTGGCGGCGACGGCCTCGTCGGTGGCCTGGTCGCCCAGGATGTTGCGGGCGATGCTGCCGGAGGACGAGTAGAGCAGGACGAAGGTCAGCACGGTGACGCACAGCAGCACGGCGATGCCGGCGCCGAGGCGTCGCAGGACCAGGGAGATCATGGCGGGCTCCGGGTGCGGGTGCGGGGCCGGGGTGCGCCGCGGGACGGCGCACCCCGGCGTGGCTCAGGAGGCGGGCGTGTAGTTGTAGATCGACGGCACGGCCATCTGGATCTGCGCCTCGACCTGCACCTTGTCGGCGTCGTAGAAGTACAGCTGGCTCGGGCGGTACCACGGCACGAACCACGCGTTCTCGGTGATGTACCGGTTGAGGTCCTGCGCGGCGGAGTCCGCGTCGTCACCGCCCGCGTTGATCGCCTCGGCCGCCGCGTCGATCTCCGGCGTCGTGGTGGCGAACGGGTTGTACGCCGCGCCGGTCGCGAGCAGCTGCGTGTACGCCACCGACGTCGGGCCCTGGAACAGGTTGAACACCGCCATCGGGTACTTGCCGGCCCGCAGCACGTCCAGGTACTCCTGCTGGGTCACCGCGGTGGTCTCCACCGTGATGCCCACGTCGCCGAGCTGCTGCACGACGAACGCCGTGAGGGTCTCGAAGTTCGGGGCGAGCAGCGGCATCGTGATGGTCAGGCCGTCCGCGTAGCCGGCCTCGGCGAGCAGCTCGCGAGCCTTGTCCGGGTCGTACGCGTAGTAGTCGTCGAGCTCGGGCAGGTACGCGGAGCTGTCCGGGCCGAACACCTGGCTCGTCACCTCGCCGAACCCGCCGGCGACCTGGTCGAGCAGCGCCTGCCGGTCGAACGCGTAGTTGATCGCCTGGCGGACGCGCACGTCCGCCAGCGCGGGGTTCAGCACGCCCTCACGGTCGAAGAGCATCATCCCGGACCAGTCGGTGGGGTACTCGAGCAGCGTGTAGCCCGACTGCTCCCCCTGGTCGTAGGTGGTGGCGTCCAGCAGCACCGCGTCCACCTCGCCGGCCGAGACGGCGTTCGCCCGGGCCGCCGAGTCGACGAGCACGCGCAGGGTGATCTGGTCCCACTTCTGCAGGTCGGCGCCCCAGTAGCCGTCGCGGGCGGTCATGACGTACTGCGAGCCGGGGATCGACTGCCCACCGTCCATGACGTAGGGGCCCGTTCCGACCGGCAGCGTGTCCATGTCGTCGGTCCCGAGCGCCTCGGGGCTGCCCATGAGGCCGAGCGCCTGGCTGAGGAAGTACTCGAAGGAGGCGTCCGGGCGGGACAGCGTGAACTCGACGGTGTCCTCGTCGACCGCCACGACCTCCTCGAGGGAGGCCGCCTGGTTGGCCTGCGGGCCGTTGTCCTCCTGGAAGTGCGTGATGTTCGCGACCACCGCGTCGGCGTCGAACGCCGCGCCGTCGGAGAACGTCACGTCCGTGCGCAGGTCCATGGTGAGCACCGTGCGCGCGTCGTCGGTCCACTCCCACTGCGTGGCGAGCATCGGGGAGAGCGTGCCGTCGGGCTCGCGCAGGATCAGCGAGTCGTAGACCGCCTGGTAGGGCTGCAGCGCGTGGCCGACGTGGGCCTGCGCCGGGTCCCAGGAGGTCGGCTCCCCGAGGATCCCCAGGGTGAGCGTCGCCCCGCCGGCGGAGTCCCCGCCGGTGGAGCCGTTGTCGTCCGATCCGGCGCTGCAGGCGGCCAGCGCCAGCGCCGCGGTGGCGGCGAGCGCGGCTGCCGCCGTGGTACGAGACTTCATCGTCTGGTTCCTCTGTCTCGGCTGCGGCGGCGGTCGTTGCCGCGCAGCGACGGGTTCACGTGCCCGGCACCGCTGCCCGTCGGCGTCCTGGCAGGCCCACCTTCACAGCGCCGACGGGGGCGGTGCAATCGGTTGCCATCAGTTGCCCCTCGCGCCCCGGGCGGGACGCAGCGTCGCCCCCAGGTCGACGAGCACGGTCGCGAAGCCGGCCGACCGCACGGCGTCGTAGACCTCGCGGCGCAGGGGCTCGGCGGCCAGCGCGACCACGTCGTCCCCGGGGACGAGCAGCCGCGCCGCCCGGCCGTCCGCGCGCACGCGCATGCCCGGCAGACCGAGGCGCCTCAGCTCGGACTCGGCCGCCTCCACCTGCGAGGACGCGTCCCCGGGGTCGACGACGACCGGCACCGCCCCGACGCCGGAACCTGCCCCACCCCCACCGCTCGCACCCGCCACGCAGCCCCGCCGTCCCGTCCCCTCGTCGACCGGCCGGAACCGGACGGTCGCCCGACCGTCCAGTGCGCACGGCGCGCGGTGCAAGCGGTTGCCACCGTTTGCCGTGGGACGTCCCGCGCGGCGCGCGGGCTCGTATGCTCGCGCTGTGAGCGACGACGCCGGGGTCCGCCGCAGGCCGGCCGCACCCACGATCTACGACGTCGCCCGCGCGTGCGGGGTCGCGCCGTCCACGGTGTCCCGGGCGTTCTCCCGGCCCGGCCGCGTCAACGCCGACACCGCCCGCCGCATCCGCGAGGCCGCCGAGCGCCTGGGCTACCGCACCAACCCGCTCGCCCGCGCCCTGCCCACGGGGCGGACGTCGCTGCTGGCGGTCGTGGTGTCGGACGTGACCAACCCGTTCTTCTTCGACATCCTGCGCGGCGCCGAGGCGGTCGCCGTCAAGGCCGGGTACACCCTGCTCGTCGCGGACGTGCACGAGTCCGGCGAGGCCGAGCGCAACGCCGTCGACCGCACGGTGCCGCTCGTCGAGGGCGTCGCGCTCGCGACGGCGCGGATGTCGCACTCGGCCATCCGCGTGGGCGCCCGGGAACGCCCGACGGTCGTGCTGAACCGCGTGCTGCCGGACATCCCCAGCATCGTCACCGACAACGCCGACGGCGCCCGCCAGCTCGTCCGGCACCTCGTCTCCCTGGGGCACACGTCCCTCACGTACGTCGGCGGCCCCGAGGCGTCGTGGGCCAACGGGATGCGCTGGCGCGCGGTGCTCGAGACCGCCACGGACGCCGGGGTCCGCGTGCGGCAGGCCGGCGCGTTCCCCCCGACGCAGGCCGGCGGGCTCGCCGCCGCGCAGGTGGTCGCCGCGGAGGACGCGACAGCGGCGATCGCCTACAACGACCTCATGGCGATCGGGCTGATGCGCGGGCTGACGCGGCTCGGGCTCGACGTGCCCGGCGACCGGTCCGTGACCGGGTTCGACAACATCTTCGGGTCGGACTTCTGCACCCCGCCCCTGACGACCGTGGCCGCGCCGCTGCGGCAGCTCGGGGCGCTCGCCGTCCAGACGCTGCTGGACGCGCTCGGTGCGGACGCCCGGACGCGGCCGGGTGGCGGTGCGCCGACGACGCCGGTCGTGCTGCCGGTGCAGCTCATCGTGCGGGACTCGACCGCCGCCCCGCGCTGACCGCCGGGCCACTCCGGCCGACACCGGGCCGACCCCGGCCGACGTCGCGCCGCGGGCGCGTCAGCGCGTGCCGGACGTCCGGCCGGCCGGCACCGCCAGGGCCCGGGCGCGCTCCGCGACGGCCTCCACCGCACCGCGGTCGTCGGCGAGCGCCCCGTCGACCTCGGCCAGCAGCGCCCGCGCCGCGTCGTGCCAGCCGCCGGTGCGGGCCGCCGCCACGACGCGGTCCGCGGCCACGTCGGCCACCGGCGCGTCGGTGGTGCGCAGGTACCGGAGCCACGCGGCGACCGCCTGCAGCGCGCCCGCCCCCTCCCGGCCGGCCGCGCGCTCCACCACCAGCGTCGCCCCGAACCGGGCCGGGATCTTCTGCGACCCGTCCGCGGCGATCTGGTCGAGGCGGTGCACGATCGCCGGGTTGCCGAACCGCTCCAGCAGCCGGTCGGTGTAGGCCGCGACCTCGGCGGGCGGGAAGTCCAGGTGCCGTGCGGCGTCGGACCACCACCGCCGGACGTCGTCCACCAGCGCGTCGTCCGCGACGGCCTCGGCGACCGTCGTGTGCCCCCGGACCAGGCCGGCGTACGCGAGCAGGCTGTGCGCGCCGTTCAGCAGGCGCAGCTTGCGGGTCTCGAAGCGCTCGACGTCCGGCGTCACGAGCGCTCCCGCGGCCTCCCAGGCGGGTCGCTCCCGCGTCAGGGCCGCGTCCAGCACCCACTCCGCGTACGGCTCGGTGACGACGACCGCGGGGTCGTCCACCCCGGTCAGCGCGCGCAGGCGCTCGACGTCCGCGGGCGTCGGGCGGGGCGTGATCCGGTCGACCATCGTGCCGACGAACGTCACGTGCTCGCGGGCCCACGCGTGCAGCCCCGGGTCGACCTGCTCGGCGATCCCGAGCACGGCGGCCGCGACGGCAGCGCCGTTGCCGGGCAGGTTGTCGCAGGACACCACGTCGAGCCGCCCGGCGTCCGCGGCGCGACGGGCGGCCAGGCCCGCGACGACCCGGCCGGCCGCCGTCGCCGGGGCCCCCGCACCCGACCGGAGGGCGGCGACGTCCGCCTCGACCGCCGGGTCCCCGGGCACCGGGCGGCCGTCGGCGCCGAGCCGGTACCCGGCCTCGGTGACCGTGCAGGTGAGCAGCGTGACCGCCGGGTCCGCGAGGTAGGCGGCCCACGCCTGCGCGTCGCCGGCCACGTGGGCGCGCACCACGGACTCCACGAGCTCCACGTCGTCCCGCTGCCCGCGCGCCACCAGGGTGTAGACGCCGTCCTGGGCGGCCAGCACCGGCGCGGCACCCTCCCCCATCCCGCTGAACGCGGCGATCCCCCACCCTGCGCCGTCGGGCGCGCGGTGGGTGTACCAGGCCTGGTGGGCGCGGAAGAAGTTGCCGAGGCCGAGGTGGACGTGACGCACCGGCGGCGCCGGACGGCGCCGGACGGGACGGCTCACAGGCCGAACACCTCACGGGGCCGGCCGACCACGAGGTCCACCGCGGTGTCGACGGCCTCGTCCAGCTCCAGGCGGTGCTCCGCGACGAGCCGCGCGAGGTGGCCCGCGTCGATCCGGCGGCTCATGTCGTGCCGCGCCGGGATGGAGCAGAACGCCCGCGTGTCGTCGACGAAGCCCGCCGTCTTCCGGAAGCCGGCGGTCTCCGTGACCGCGTCGCGCCACCGGCGGATCGCGTCGGGCGCGTCGTAGAACCACCAGGGCGCCCCAGCGTACACCGACGGGTAGAAGCCGGCGAGCGGCGCGACGTCGCGCGCGTACGTCGCCTCGTCGAGCGAGAACAGCACGACCGTGAACCCGGGATCGGTCCCGAACCGCTCGAGCAGCGGCGCCAGCGCGTCGGTGAACTCGGCCGCCGCCGGCACGTCGTGCCCCGTGTCCGGGCCGAAGCGCCGCGTCGTCGGCGGGTGGTGCCCGCGGCGCACGCCCGTGTGCAGCGTCATGGTCAGCCCGTCGTCGGCCGACATGCGCGCCATCTCCAGCAGCATGTGCCCGCGCAGCGCGGCGGCCGCGGCGGGCGTCGCGGTGCCGGCGACCGCGTCGCGGTAGACCCGCGCGGCCTCCTCGTCCCCGAGCGGGTACGCGCGCACGTCCGCGTGGCTGTGGTCGGCCGACAGCGCGCCGTGCGCGCGGAAGACCTCGCGGCGGCGCTCCATCGCGGCCACCCAGCCGGGCCAGGTCCGCGTGTCGACGTCCGCCACCGCGCCGAGCCCCGCCACCGCGTCCGCCCAGCCGGGCGCGGCGGGCTCGAGGTAGCGGTCGGGGCGGAACGTCGGGACGACGCGCCCGTCCCACGCGGGGTCCGCCGCGAGCGCCGCGTGCGCCGCCAGGTCGTCGGCGGGGTCGTCGGTCGTCGCGAGCAGCTCGATGCCGAACCGCCGGAACAGGGCGCGCGGCCGGAACTCCGGGCGGGCCAGGGCCGCCTGGACGCCGTCGAACAGGTCGTCGGCGGACGCGCCGGACGGGCGCCGGTCGAGGCCGAACACCTCCGTGAGGACGTAGGTGGTCCAGTACGCGACCGGGGTGCCGCGGAACACGTCCCAGTGCTCGCAGAGCAGGCGCCACGCCGCGCGCGCCTCCGCCTCGTCCAGGTCGTCGCGGCCGACGCCGAGCCGGTCCAGCGGCACGCCGGCGGCGTGCAGCAGCCGCGTGACGTAGTGGTCCTTGGACACCAGCAGCGAGGTCGCGTCGCGGAACGGCCGGTCCTCCAGGAGCAGCGCGGCGTCGACGTGCCCGTGCGGGGACAGCACCGGCAGGTCGCGCACCGCCGCGTGGATCTCCCGGGCGATCGCGCGGACCTCCGGCGCCGACGGGAGGAGGCGGTCCTCGTGCAGGTGGACCCGGGTGGCGACGCTGCTCATGCCTGGCATGCTCCCCGCCCCGGCGGGGGCGGGACAACCGGTTGCCACGACTTGCGGCGGGACCGGCTCAGCGCGGTCGCGGCCCGCTCTGCGCCTCCTCCAGCCACGCCGCCGGGTCCGGGGACCCGCACAGCGCGGAGCCGCTGACCACCCAGGTCGCGCCGTGGGCGGCGCAGTCGCGGGCGCGGTCGAGCGTGACGCCGCCGTCGACCCCGAGCGCCGCACGCCCGGCCAGCGCGTCCAGCCGCGGCAGCGTCGCCGGCTCGAACGCCGCGCCGGCCCGGCCGGGCACGATCGACATCACGAGCACCGCGACGTCGTCGGGGAGCCCGTCGACCACCGCGGGCCGGGTGCCGGGCGCCACCGCCACGCCCGGCCGGCGGCCGCGCCGGCGCACCCGCTCCACGGCCTCCTGCCAGCCCCGCGCCTCGGCGTGCACGACGACCGTGTCGCAGACCTCCGCCCAGTCGTCGACGTGCGCGAGCGGGTCCGTGACCATGAGGTGGGCCTCGCCGGGCAGCCCGGTACGGCGCATCAGGCGCGCCGCGGTCGCGACGTCGAACCCGCCGGGCGCGGCGAGCACGCCGTCGGAGGCGTCCCAGTGCCACCGTCGCAGGCCGGCGGCCGCGAGCCGGCCGGCCTCGGTGTCGAGCCGGTCGCGCGGGGTGGACCAGAGCGACGCGGCGACCAGCAGGGTCACCGCGTCAGGCCCCGCGCCACCGGCGGCAGCGCGAGCAGCGCCTCGGCGAGCGCGCGATCCGTGACGAGCTCCGTGCACAGCCCCGCGCGCACGATCGCCGCCACGGCCCGCGCCTTGCGCGCCCCGCCCGCGGCCGCGACGATCCGCGGCACGGCGCGCATCTGCTCGTAGGCGATGGTGACGCAGCGGTCCTGGAACCCGGGGGCCACGAGGTGGCCGTCGTCGGAGACCAGCAGCGAGGCGACCTCGGCGCGCACGCCGGCCTCGAGCAGCGCCTGCCGCTCGTCCTCCCCGATGGTGCGCAGGAGCTGGGAGTCGGGCGGGTCCCAGGACCCGACGGACACGACGGCGGTGGTCACGGAGCCGAACATCTGCAGCGCCGCGGCGACGTCCGGCTGCCGCCGCAGCGCGGCCGCGGTGCGGGCGTCGTCCACGACCAGGGGCGCGAAGATCGGCCGCGCCACGCCGCCGGAGCGCAGGGCGACGCGGCGGACGATCTCGACCGGTGACTCGGCGAGGTCCGTGCCGATGGCGCCGGTGAGCTGCACGACGTCCACACGCGGCAGCGGCGGCAGGGCCGCGCTCATGGCGGTCAGCGTGCGGCCCCACGCCAGGCCGAGGACCTCGCCGGGACGGAGCGTCGCGCTGAGCACCTGCGCGGCGGCCTCGCCCACCTGGCGCCGCACGGCGTCGGCGTCGCCGCCGGACTCCACGACCGTGACCTCCGCCAGACCCAGGTGCTCGCGCAGCCGCGCCGCGAGCGCGGGGTCGCGCAGACCGTCGGCGTGGACCGTGATGGTCACGACGCCCTCGGCCCTGGCCTGCTCGAGCAGGCGCGCGACCTTGAAGCGCGACAGGCCCATCTCCTGGGCGATCTGCACCTTGGACACGTCGTCCACGTAGTAGCGGCGCGCGGCCAGGACCATCAGGCCGCGCTCGTCCGGCGAGCTCCCCCGCGCGTCTGCCTCCTCGCTCATGTGAGCACTGTAGCGCGCTCGAACGTTTCCAAACCGTGATCTGGAACCGGGTTGCCAGACTCGCAGACCGCACCGTACGGTCGTCGCAGATGAGCACGGCTCGGTGCTCAGATGAGCAAACTGCAAGGAGGCAGTCCATGGTCAGGCGACGCCGGATCCCGGAGGAGCTCGGCATCGGTGTGGTGATCGTGCTCGTCGCCGCGATCTTCAGCCTGATGTCGCCGACGTTCCGCACGTTCGACAACGCGAACCTGCTGCTGCTCAACGGCACGGTGATCGCGTTCCTCGCGATGGGGCAGGCGTTCGTGCTGCTCACCGGCGGCATCGACCTGTCGACGGGCTCGAACATCGCGCTCACCGGCATGGTCGCGGCGCTCCTCATGCGCTCGGGGCTGCCGTGGTGGCTCGCCGCGCTCGCGGCACTGGCCGTCGGCGCGCTGGTCGGCACCATCAACGGCGCGCTGATCCACTACCTGCGCCTGCCACCGTTCATCGTCACGTTCGCCGCCTTCGGCGTCGCCGCGAGCATCCCCCTGATCCTCACCGGCGCCAGCTCCGTCAACGTCGCCGACCCGATGTTCGCGGTGATCGGCCGCGGGTCGCTGTTCGGCGTGCCGATGCCCGTCGTGCTCGTCGCGGTGTTCGCCGTCGTGCTGACCGTGCTGCTCAAGCTCACCCCCACCGGCGTGCGGATCTACGCGGTCGGCGGCAACCGCGAGACCTCCCGGCTGTCGGGCATCCCCATCGGCCGCGTCACGATGCTGGTCTACGCGCTGTCCGGCCTGTGCGCCGGCATGGGCGGCCTCATCGTCACCTCCCGCCTCATGGTCGGCTACCCGTCCGCGGGCTCCGGCAACGAGCTGTTCTACTCGATCGCGGCCGCCGTCGTCGGCGGGGTCAGCCTGTTCGGCGGCATCGGCACCCTGCCCGGGGCCCTGCTCGGCGCGGTGCTGATCGCGACCGTCTCCAACGGCATGAACGTCGTCGGCGTCCAGTCGTACTGGCAGCCGCTCGTCATCGGCCTGATCATCCTCGGCGGCGTCATCGTCGACACCTACCGCCGCCAGTCCTCGCTCACCGCGCTGATCCGGGCCCACCTCCCCGGACGCAGCGGCACCGACGGCACCGACGGGCCCGGGAGCACCGCCCCGGCAGCCCCGGCAGCCGTCCCCTCCGGCGCCGCACCGGCCGCACCGCCGGGCACCGCGGCCCCCTGACCACCCCGACCGCAGCCAACCCCGTCCACCAGGAGAAGAAGCGATGAAGCTCCGTGCCCCCGTCCTCGCCGCCGGCCTCTGCGCCGCCGGCCTCACCCTCGCGGCGTGCAGCGCCGTCGACACCGGCACCGGGTCCTCCGGCGGCGGGACCGACGACGGCTCTGGCTCGTCCGCCGCCTCGTCCGGGATCCCCCGCCCCGACTCGTGCGACGACGACACCCCCTACGTCGCGGTCGCGCTGCCGAACCTCACCAACCCGTACTACGTCGCCATGAAGCAGGGCTTCGAGGACGCGGGCGAGGCCAACGGGTTCGACGTCGAGGTGCAGATCGCCGACGACGACGACGCCAACCAGCTCGCGCAGGTCCAGGCGATGCTCCAGAAGCAGCCGTGCGCCCTCGCGCTCAACGCGGTGAAGTCGGAGCCCGGCGCCGCGATCGTCAAGGCCGCGAACGACGCCGGCGTGCCGGTGTTCACGGTGAACGTCGGCATCGACCCCGACGCCCTCGAGTCGCAGGGCGCGAGCATCGTGCAGTACCTCGGCGCGGACAACGTCGCCGGCGGTCAGCAGACCGCCGAGCAGGTGCTCACCGACCTGGGCGCCGACGCCGAGCTGACCATCGGGTTCGTCACCGAGCCGGACGAGACGCCCACCCAGATGCGCGACCAGGGCTTCGAGGACGAGATCGCGTCGAACCCGAACGCGGAGGTCGTCGCCCGCGTGGACGGCAACGTCAAGCCCGACGACAGCCTGCGCGCCACCACGGAGATGCTGTCCGGCAACCCGGGCATCAACGTCATCTTCGCCTCCACCGGGCCCGCCGCGTACGGCGCGCTCCAGGCGCTCGGCGCCGGCAGCGACGTGCAGGTCTACGGGTTCTGCGCCGCCGAGGTCACGCTCACCGAGCAGTACCCCGCGTGCGTCGCCCAGGAGCCGAACGTGTACGGCACCGAGGTCGTCGAGCAGATCCGCGCGTGGGCCGACGGCGCCACCCCGGAGCCCGAGATCCTCAAGCCGCTCAAGCTGTTCACGGTCGGCGAGACCCCCGGACCGGGCGAGGTCGGCTGACATGACGACGTCGACCGGGACGCCGGCTGGGCTGAGCGTCCGAGGGATCACCAAGACGTACTCGGGTGTGTCGGTGCTGCACGGCGTCTCGGTCGACGTCCGGCCGGGCGACGTCGTCGGGCTCGTCGGCCACAACGGCGCGGGCAAGTCCACGCTGCTGCGCACCGTCTCCGGGGCCACCGCCCCGGACGGCGGGCGCATCGTGGTGGACGGGCGCCCCGCGGCGATCGACTCGCCCGCGGCCGCCATCGCCGCGGGCATCGCGACCGTCTACCAGGAGCTGGCGCTGCTGCCGAACCTCACGGTGGCGCAGAACGTCTTCCTCGGGCAGGAGCGGTCCCGCGCGGGCCTGCTGCGCCGGGAGGAGATGCGCGCGGCGGCCCGCGAGCTCGTCGCGTCGTTCGGGATCGAGGTGGACGTCGACCGCAGGCTCGGCGACTACCCCGTCGCCACCCGGCAGATGCTCGAGATCGCGGTCGCCACCCACCGCGACGCCCGGTACCTGCTGCTGGACGAGCCGACCACCAGCCTCGAGGGCGGGCAGGTCGAGCGGCTGCTCGACGTCGTCCGCTCGCTGGCCGCCGACCGCGGCCTGGGCATCGTGTTCGTCGACCACAAGCTCGACGAGCTCTACGCGGTGTGCAACCGCGTCGTGGCGCTCGTCGACGGGCGGGTGCGCATCGACGCGCACGTCGACGAGGTCGGCCGGCACGACGTGGTCGCGGCCATCGCGGGGGACGAGGCCGCCGAGCACGCGGCCCCCGCGACGTCCCCCGTCGGCGCCCCGGCCCCCACCGGAGCGGCCGCCCCCGGCGAGAGGTCCGCCCTCGCGCACGGGGCCGCCGGCGTCGCGCCCGCGCGCGCCGTCCCCGACACCCGGGCGTGGTTCCCTGACGCCACGCCCGGGCCCCTCCTGGAGGTCCGCGACCTGCGCGCCCCCGGCGTCGCCGGCGTGACCCTCACCGCCGAGCCCGGCCGCGTGCTCGGCCTGTACGGGCTCGTGGGGGCCGGGCGGACCGAGCTGCTGCGCGCGCTCGTCGGCCTGGCGCCCGTGTCCGGCGGCTCGATCACCCTCGACGGCCGCCCGTACCGCCCCGGCAACCCCGCCCACGCGCAGCGGGAGGGCGTGGTGTACGTGACCGAGGAGCGCAAGAGCGACGGCATCGTGCCGGGCCTCGACTCCCCGATGAACGTCGCGCTGCCCGTCCTGCGCCGCTACCGCCGCGCCGGGCTGCTGGACACCCGCCGCATGCTGCGGGACGCGGACGACCTGCTGGGCAGCCTGCGGGTGCGTGGGGACCGCCACGGTCCGGTGGTCAGCCTGTCCGGCGGCAACCAGCAGAAGGTGCTGCTGGCGCGCGCGATCGCCCAGCGCCCCCGCGTCCTGCTGCTCGACGAGCCCACGAAGGGCGTCGACCTGGGCGTGAAGGCCGAGATCCACCGCATCGTCCGCTCGCTCGCGCACGACGCGGGGCTGACGGTGCTGCTCGTCTCCTCCGAGGAGGACGAGGTGTGCGAGGTCGCCGACGACATCGTCGTCGTCTCGCACGGCCGCAGCACCGGCGGGCGGGTCCCCGCCGAGCACCGCACGCCGCAGGCCCTGCGGCACGCCGCCTGGGACGCCGCGTGACCCGCGCCCGCCCCGACCGCCCCACACCCCCGGAGGACAGCACGATGACGACAGCCGCCGACAGCCTCGAGACCGCCCGCGCGATCGTGCGGCGTGAGGGCCGGGGCGTGGCCGACGTCGCCGACCAGCTCGACGCGACGTTCGTGACGGCCGTCGAGATGATCGGCCGGGTCACGGGCAAGGTCTTCGTCACCGGCTCGGGGACGTCCGGGGCGGTCGCACGCCGCATGGCGCACCTGCTGTCGGTCTGCGGCACGCCATCGCTGTTCCTGCCGGGGATGGACGCCCTGCACGGCACCATGGGTGCCGTGGTGCGCGGCGACCTCCTGATCACCATCTCCCGCGGCGGCGAGTCCGACGAGCTCAACGACCTGTCCCGGCGCGTGCAGCAGCGCGACGTCCCCGTCATCGCGCTCACCGCCGTGCCCGGGTCGTCGCTCGGGCGGCTCGCGGACCTGACCGTGGTGGTGGACCCCGGGCCGGACGTCGACCCCGGGGGCGTCATCGCGATGGGGTCCACGCTGGCGACCGCCGTGTGGGGCGACGCGCTCGCCGCGGTGCTCATGCAGCAGCGGGGCTACGGCTGGGAGCAGGTGCTCTCCACGCACCCCGCCGGCGCCGTCGGCCGCCTCGAGACCCTGCCCCCGGCGCTGCCGGCGCTCGGGACCCCCGCGGCGACCGCCGCCGCGCCGGCCCCCGGGGCCGTGCAGCCGTGACGGGCGTCGTCGCGGGGGTCGACTCCTCGACCCAGTCCTGCACCGTCGAGCTGCGCGACGCGGACGACGGGCGGCTGCTGGGCACGGGGCGCAGCCCGCACCCGCCGACGTCGCCGCCGGTCAGCGAGCAGCACCCGGACGCGTGGTGGCGGGCGCTGGAGCAGGCGCTCGCCGCCGCCCTGGCCGCCGCGGGGCTCGCGGCGCGGGACGTCGATGCGGTCTCCGTGGCGGCTCAGTGCCACGGCCTCGTCATGCTGGGCGCCGACGGTCGCGTGCTGCGCCCGGCGAAGCTCTGGAACGACACGACGTCCAGCCCGCAGGCCGCGGCGCTGGTGCGCGAGCTCGGCGCGGCCTGCTGGGCCGACGCCGTCGGGTCCGTGCCGACCGCGGCGTTCACGATCACCAAGCTCGCGTGGGTCGCCGAGCACGAGCCGCGGCACCTCGACGCGCTGCGTACCGTGCTGCTGCCCCACGACTACCTGACCCGCCGCCTGACGGGCCGGGCGACCACCGACCGCTCCGAGGCGTCGGGCACCGGCTACTACGCCGCGCACACGGGCCGGTACCTCGTCGACCACCTGCGGCGCTGGGTGCGCGACGACCTGCCGTGGCCGGAGCTGCTCCCGGAGGTGCTCGCGCCGTCCGAGGCCGCCGGCACGGCGAGCACCGCGGACGCCCGCCGGCTCGGCCTTCGGCCCGACGTGGTGGTCGGCGCCGGCGCGGGCGACCAGCACGCGGGCGCGCTCGGCACGGGGCTCGCCCCGCACCAGGTCCTCTACAGCCTCGGCACGTCCGGGGTCGTCATGACGACCTCCCCCACCCCGGTGCACGACCCGTCGGCGTGGGTCGACGGCGTGGCCGACGCCGCGGGCGGGTGGCTGCCGCTCGTCTGCACCCTCAACTGCACCAAGGTCACCGACACGATGGCGCGGCTGCTCGGCGTGGACCACGCGGGGCTCTCGGCGCTCGCGCTCGCCGCCCCCGCCCGCGCGGACCGGCCGCTGCTGGCCGCGTTCCTGGACGGCGAGCGTTCCCCGGACCGCCCCGCCGCGCGCGGGCTGCTCGCCGGGCTGCGCTCGGACAGCACCCGCGAGGAGCTGGCGCTCGCGGCAGTCGAGGGCGTCGTGCTGGGGCTCGTGCGCGGGCACGAGGCGATCCGCGCGGCCGGAGCCACCGCCGACGGACCCGTCGTCGTGGCCGGCGGCGGCGCGCGGTCGGCCGCGTACCGGCAGGTGCTCGCCGACACGCTCGGCACCCCGGTCGAGACCCGCGCGGTCGACGAGGCCACCGCCCGCGGAGCCGCCGTCCAGGCCGCCGCGGTGCTCGCGGGCGCGGACGTGCGGGACGTGCGGGACGCGTGGGCGCCCGCGACCACCGGTGTCGTCGAGCCGCGGCGTGCCCCCGACCCCGAGGTCGCGCGCCGCTACCGGGCGCTGGCCGACACGCGCCAGCCGGACGAGCCGCAGCCCGGGGGCACGTCGCCCACCGGGGACCCGAGCGAGGAGTGAGCATGCTGCTGTACCTGGACGCCGCGGACACCACCGCCCTGGAGCCGCTGCTCGCGACCGGCCTGTTCCGGGGCGTCACCACCAACCCGCTCATCCTGCAGCGCGGCGGCGTCCGGCTGTCCGGCGTGCCGGAGCTGGTGGGCTGGCTGCTCGGCCACGGCAGCCGCGAGGTGTTCGTGCAGACCACGGCGCACGACGTGGACGCCGTGGTCCGCGAGGGCCACGAGCTGCGCGCGCTGTCCGACCGCCTCGTCGTGAAGGTGCCCGCGACGAGCGAGGGCCTGGCGGCGACCCGACGGCTCGCGGACGACGGGGTGCCCGTCCTCGTCACCGCCGTGTACCACCCCCGCCAGGCGGTGCTCGCAGCCGCCGCGGGCGCCCGGTGGATCGCGCCCTACCTGGGCCGCATGACCGAGTCCGGCCGCGACGGGCACGCGCTGGTGGCGCAGATGGTCCGGGTGCTCGCGGGCACGGGCACGGGCACCCTCGTCGCGAGCGTCCGGACGCCGGACGACGTCGTCACGCTCGCCGAGGCGGGGGCGGACGCCGTCACCCTGGCGCCGGACGTCGCGCGCGGGCTGTTCGCGGAGCCGCTGACCGACGCGGCTGTCGCCCAGTTCGACGCCGCGGCCGCCGCGCTCGCCTGAACCCCGGGCGGGGGCGCCGGGGCCGGACCGGCCGGCCGGGCGCCCCCGCGCTCAGCCCTCCCCGAACACCGCCGCGAGACCGTCCCAGGCCGACGCCCGCGCGTACACCGGCACGACGTCCCGCGGCACCTCCCGGGTGACGACCTCGCCGTCGCCGTGCGGCACCCCGGCGGCGGGCTCCCCGGTCCACACGTCGACCCAGTCGCCCGCCGGCAGGTAGGTGTCCCAGGTGGTGGCTCCGGGCTCCGTGACGGGGTGCACCAGCAGGTCGTCGCCCAGCAGGAACTGCCCGGGCCGCTCCCACACGGCCGGGTCGTGCGGGTGGTCGACGAACAGCCCGCGCATCAGGGGCGCGCCGGTCGCGATGGCCGCCCGGGCGCCCGCGGCCAGGTACGGGACCAGCCGCTCGCGCAGCAGCGCGTAGCGCCGGAACACGTCGACCACCGTGGGGTCGTCGTTCACCTCGGCCACGAACCACGGCGTGCGGTCCCGCAGCGGGAGCCGGTGGTGGTTGAACTCCGAGTGGTACTGCATGACCGGGCAGAACGTCGCCGCGGCGACCGCCCGCACGTACAGCTCGGCGTCGGGCACCGGCCCGGAGAACCCGGCGAGGTCCCAGCCCCAGTAGACGATGCCGGACGCCGACGCGGTGATGCCCGCGGTCATCGACCAGCGGAACGCCTCCCACGTGGAGTTCTCGTCGCCCGCCCAGTGCAGGCCGTGCGCCTGCGAGCCGGTGAACCCGGCGCGGGAGAACGTCACCGGAGCCTTGCCGGCAGACCGCAGCAGGTCGCCGAACGCGCGGGCGTAGTGCACCGGGTTGAGGTTGTTGCCCTCGTCGCCGCGGCGGCCGTCGGCGTACCGCAGGTCGTCGCCCCACGCGTGCTCGCCGCCGTCGGTCTTGAAGCCGTCGACGTCGTAGTCCTCGACCAGGTAGCGCCGTCGCTCGGTCCACCACGCGCGGCCCTCGGGCGTGGACAGGTCGGCCATCAGCGCCTGCGGGAACCACCAGCCGCGGTTGTGGTACGGCGTGCCGTCGGCCTCCCGGACCGCGTGCCCGGCGGCCACCATCGCGCGGCCGTCGGCGAGCACCTGCGCGTCGTGCGGGACGTCCGGGCCCAGGTCGTGCTCCGTCTTGAGCAGCGGGATCTGCCAGAGCACGACCTTGGTGCCGCGGGCGTGCAGCTCGTCGACCATCGCGCGCGGGTCCGGCCAGGCGCCGTCCGGCGGGTAGGTGAAGTCGGCCGCGCGGTGCGGTGCGCCGTCCGGGTGCACGTCGTACCGGGCGTCGCGGAAGATCGTGATGCCCTCCTCGTCCGACCACGCCTCGATGACGACGACGCCGACGGGGATGCCCAGGTCGCGGTGGGCGTCCATGCGGTCCATGACGATCGCCTGGGTGTTCCACTCGTTGCCGGACGCCCACAGGCGCAGCACCCAGTCCGGGAGCTCCTCGGCGCGGCCGACCTCGTCGCCGAACGCCCGCAGCACCTGCGCCGGGGTGCCGTCGTAGACCGCGACGTCGAGCGCCGCGTCCGGCCCGACCAGCGCCTCCACCACCAGCTCGTCGGGTGTGGACGCCCCGACGTCGAACCAGGTGCGCCGCGACGTGCGGACGTGGAACCCCCAGCCGTCGCCGCCCACGACGTGCGCGAACGGCATGGGCAGGTAGGTGCGGCCGGTCGCGCCCTGCGACTTGTACTGCTCGAACACCACGGCGTCCAGGCGGCGGCCGCGCTGGTCGACGGCGTCGAACCGCTCGCCGAACCCGACGACGTGCTCGGACGGGGCGAGCCGGAACGCGAACCGCACCCGGCGCGCGCCGTCGAGGTCGCGCCACACCCGCACGGACCCGGGCACGACGCGCGGGTGCGCGGCGGCCGGGACGCCGCCGACCGTGACGGGGGCGTCCGGGACGTCGGCCCACGCGCCCGCCGAGACCTCGGACCACGGCGTCGCGACGATGTCGTCCGCGGCCGCGTCGGCGCCCGTCACGACGAACCGGTACCGGTACCGCACCCCCGCCGCGAGCGCCGGGCCGGTCACGTGCCAGGCGCCGTCGGCGGCGAGCTGGCCCGCCTGCGCGGCCGCGAGGTGCCCGTCCCCGCCCGCGAGCGCCGCGGCGTCGGCGGGCGAGACGGACCCGGGCTCGCACGGCAGCACGGTGACCTCGTCGCCGGCGGCCCACTCGCAGACCACGGACGCGCCCGCGGGCAGGCCGGTCGCGACGACGCCGAGCGCGGGCCGGTCGCCGACGCCCGGGTGCACGGGAAGGCGCTGGTCGGCGGACGCGGCGTACGGGTGGCCGATGCCGGCGGGGCGGTGGGCGAGCACAGGGCGGTGGGCGAGCACGGGCCGCGCGGGGGCCGCCGCCTCGGTGCGGGCGGCGGCGCGGTCGTCGGTCGAGGTCATCGGGAAGCCTCCGGGGCGTCGTCGGTGCCGGACTGGTCGGGCCGGCCGAGCAGGCCGAGCTCGTCGGCGAGGATCAGGTACATGCCGTGCGACCACAGCAGCGGCTGCGCGACGGTCCCCCAGCGGTCCACCCACTCGTCGCGGGAACCGGGGTGCAGCAGGTGGTCGGGCACCTGCTCGGGCATCTCCCCCGTCGCCGGGTCGGCGTGCGCCGCGATCCAGCGCAGGTGCGCCCACGCGGCGTCGGTGCGGCCGGCGGCGGCGTGGTTCCAGCCGAGCAGGGCGGACAGCAGCAGCCACTGGCCGCCGCCGTAGAACACGTCGGCGCGGAACCGGTGCACCCCGCCGTCGACGTCGAGGTCCCGGGCGACGGCGTCCAGCGTCGCCTCCGCGACGGGCGAGCCGACGGGCACCAGGCCGAACGGCACGACGCAGGACGCGAGCGAGGCGTCCACGGCGTCCGAGCCGCACCACTTCGCGAGGTGCGGCGCGTCCGGGTCGGCGGCGCGCCCGGCCGTGACGCCGGCGGTCGCGACCAGCGCGGCGGCGGCCTCGGCGGCCTCCCTGGCGCGGGCGGACCTGCCGGCGTCCAGCAGCGGGGCGCCGTCGTCGCCCGTCGCCCCCGCCGCGGCGAGCAGGCCGGCGCGGACGGCGGCGAGCGTCGAGGGGTGCCGCTGCTCGACGTGCTCCTCCCACCAGTCGTAGCAGGGCCGGTCCCACGTGGCGCACAGGTAGTCGACGGCCACCGCCACGGCCTCGCGGTACGGCTCGAGGGGCCGGTCGTGCCGGGCGGCGTGCGTGACGAGCTGCCACAGCCACATGCCGTACCCGTCGGTCTGGAAGTCCCACCACGGGTCCTGGCCGTCGGAGCCGTCCAGCCGGAACCGCGTCGGCAGCAGGTCGGTCAGCGGCACCTCCTCACCGGCGTCGCGGCGGGCGAGCACGTCCGCGACCTGGGCGCGGCGGCTCGTCAGCACCCCGGCAGCCCACGCGTGGAACCGGTCGACGCCGGCCGCGTCGCCGTACCGGGACATGCCCTCGGCCGTGAACGAGCCGTCCCGCAGCCACGCGTACCCGCGGTAGGCGCTGAACGTGGGCGACGCCGGGTAGGCGCCGCCGGGGTCCTGGTGCCGGGCGATCACCTCGGCGGAGGTGCGGACGAGCGCGCGCAGGCGCTCCGTCGACGGGGTGGACGACGCGGTGGCCGGCCGGGCGGTGAGGGTCATGGAACGGTCCCGGGGGTGGTGCGGATCGAGAAGGGGGCGGGGCCCGCCCGCCGCGCGCCGGCAGGGCGGCGGGCGGCGGGCGGACGGCGCGTCAGCCGAGCAGCGCGTCGACGCGCGAGGCGGCGTCGGTGAGCGCCTGCTCGACGGTCTTGCGGCCGGCGGCGGCGTTCGAGAGCTCCTCGTTCACCGCGTCCTGCATCTCCTGCTGCGAGGCGATGACCGGCGGCAGCGCGACGGTGTCGAGCGCGTCGAGGACGGCCTGGCGGTTGGCCGGCGGCGTCTGCTCCAGGTACGGGGCGAGCGCGTCGGCGTCGTCCACCGGCGGCAGCTCCCACGAGGACGCCACGCGGGTGTCGACCGCCGTCGAGGACGCCGTGAGGAACTGCGCGAAGTCCTGCGCGGCCTCCTTGACCTCCGACGACGCCGCGACGGCGACGCCGTTCGTGAACAGCGCGGACGCGTGGGTGGTCTCCCCCGGCTCGACGACGATGTCCCAGTCCAGCCCGTCGACCTCCGCGAGGCCGCCGAACATCCAGATGCCCGAGTGCCACATCGCGAGCTTGCCGGCCTTGAACAGGTCGGTGTCGAAGTCCGGCGTCCCCGCGCCGTCCGCCTCCGTGGGCATGACGGTGCCGGGCTTGGACACGAGCCACTGCGCCGCGCGCAGGCCCTCGGGGCTGTCGAACGCCGTGGCGGAGCCGTCCTCGGTGAAGAACTCCCCGCCCGCCTGGGCCAGCGCCTTGTAGAACTCGTGGAACGACACCGGCTGGTAGTCGCCCCACACCCCGGCGCCCGCGTCGGTGAGCGCGGTGGCCGCGGCCTGCTCGTCCTCCCACGTCCAGTCGGCGGTCGGGTAGTCCAGGCCGGCGGCGTCGAACAGGCCCTTGTTGTAGAACAGCACGACGTTCGAGTACGACGACGGCAGGCCGTACTGCGTGCCGTCGAGCTGGAACGACTCGAGCAGGCTGCCCTGGTACGGCGCGGTGTCGACGTCCTCCAGCGGCGCGAGGCTGCCGGCCTCGGCGTACGACACGAAGTTCTCGTAGTTGAGGTCGACGACGTCCGCGACGGTCTGCCCCGCGAACGCGGTCTGCAGCTTCGTGAAGTAGTCGGCGTACGGGAGGGTCTCGACCTGGACGTCGACGTCCGGGTGCTCCTCCTCGTAGGCGGCGACGATCGCGTCGAGGTCCTCCTCGTGGCCGTCGTTCGACGTGAAGTTCATGTAGCGGACGACCGTCTGCCCGTCGGTCGCGGCGCCGCCCGAGGTGGCGGAGCCCTGTGCGCACCCGGCCATCACCACCGCCCCGGCGAGGGCGAGCGGGACGAGCGCGACCTTGCGCCCGGAGATGCTGGAGGCCATGGGAGCCTCTCCTTCCAGTGGGGGTGTGGGTGGTGCTTACTTGAGGCCGGTGTGTGCCATGCCGGCGATGATGTGGCGCTGGGCCACGAGGTAGACGAGGGCGATCGGCAGGATCGAGACCACGGACCCGGCCATGACGACGTCCCACTGGGTGGTGAACTGCCCCTGGAGGGTCGCCAGGCCGAGCGGCAGCGTCATGAGCTCCGGGGAGCGGATGACGACGAGCGGCCAGAGGAACGAGTTCCACGAGCCCATGAACGCGAACACCGCGAGCGTCGCGAGGGCCGGCCGCACCAGCGGGAGGACGACGGTGCCGAAGATGCGCAGGTGCCCCGCGCCGTCGAGCGTCGCGGCCTCGTCGAGCTCCCGCGGCACGCCCTCGACGGCCTGCCGCAGCAGGAAGATGCCGAACGCCGACGCGATCGTCGGGGCGAGCAGCGCGAAGTACGTGTCGTTGAGCCGCAGCCGCGTCATCTGGATGAACAGCGGGACGACGAGCACCTGCAGCGGGATCATCAGCGTCGCGAGGTAGGCGGCGAACACCACCGGCTTCGCCCGGAACTCCATCCGCCCGAACGCGTACGCCGCCATCGACGCGGTGACGAGCTGCAGCACCGTCGAGACGATCGCGACGAGGAACGAGTTCGCGACGATCCGCCAGATCGGCAGGGACTCCCCCAGGGTGCGGTACGCGTCGAGCGTGGGGTCCTCGACCAGCAGCGACGGGCCGCCGGACAGCGAGCCGCTCGGGGTGATCGACGTGACCACGGTCCACAGGAACGGGAACAGCATCACCCCGGCGCCGACGGCGACGGACAGGTACAGGCCGACGCGGCCGAGCGCGTGGCGGGCGCCGCGGCGCGGGCGGCGGGCGGGTGCCGGACCGGCGGCGGGCGCCGCGGGGGCGGGCGGCGCGGCGGGGGCGAGCGTGTCAGGCATGGGTCACCCACTTCCGCTGGCCGCGCATCTGCACGGCGGTGACGAGGAGGATCAGGACGAAGAGGATCCAGGACAGCGCGGACGCCTCCCCCGCCCGGCCGTACCGGAACGTCAGGTCGTAGATCTGCCCGACGACGACCTGGCTGGCGCCGGACGGCCCGCCGCCCGTCATGACGAACACCTGGTCGAACACCTGGAACCCGTTGATGAGCGAGATGACGACCACGAAGAACGTCGACGGGGACAGCAGCGGGAACGTGATCCGCCAGAACCGCTGCCACGCGCTCGCGCCGTCGACCCGCGCGGCCTCCAGCACGTCGCCGGGGATCGCCTGGAGCCCCGCCAGCAGGATGACCATGACGAAGCCGAGGTCCTTCCACGCGGACGCCAGGACCACCGAGGGCATCGCCCACTGCGGGTCCGTCCACCACCCCGGCGGCGCGAGCTCGGTGCCGAGCACGCCGTTCACCGCGTCGAGCACGGGCGCCAGGAGCTGGTTCACCAGGCCGTTCGACGGGTTGAGCAGCCACTGCCACACCAGCGCGACGACGACCCACGACGTCACGACGGGCAGGAAGTACGCGGCCCGGAAGAACGCCCGGCCCCGCATCGCCCGGTTGAGCAGCACCGCCAGCCCCAGGCCGCCGGCGTACACCAGCGGCAGGTACCCGACGATGTACCCGAGCGTGTGGCCCAGCACCTTCCAGGTGGTCGGCGACGTCAGCAGCTCCGTGTAGTTGCCCAGCCCCACCCACTCCATCGGGGAGATGAGGTTCCAGGAGTGCAGGCTCACCCACAGCGACGACACCATGGGCGCGAGCGTGAACACCGCGAGCGGCACGGCGCTGGGCAGCAGGAAGAACAGCACCCACGCGCGGTTCCGCCAGCGACGGGTGCGGGCGGTGCGGCCGTCGGAGGACCGCACGGGGCGGGTGGTGGCGGGCCGGGCGACCTCGCGGGCGGCCGCAGCAGGGCTGGTCGTCGTCACGACGTCGCCTCCTGCAGCCGCGCCAGCACCAGCCGGCCCTGGTCGCCGGACGCCCCGCTGACGTCGAAGGGGGTGGCGAGCACGAGCGTCGCGGCGCCGAGCGCCCACTTGTCCTCCGCCCACGGCTCCACCACGAACGGCAGCGAGCGCCGCGACGGCAGCAGGTGCGCGCGGAACACCGGGTCGAACCCGCGCTCCCAGTGCCGCCAGGCGCGGATCCCCTCGCCGAGCAGCACGACGACCTCCGGGTCGATCACGTGCACGACGCCCGCCAGCGTGCGGGCGAGCAGCGCCCCGGCCTCCCGGTAGACCTCCTGCGCGACCGCGTCCCCCGCGTCGGCGGCGGCGACCAGCCCGGCGACGCCGTCCCCCGGCGCGACCACGCCGCGCTCGACCGCCCGGGCCAGCAGGGCGGCGTCGCCGATGACGGCCTCGAGGCACGCCCGGTTGCCGCACTCGCACACCGGCCCGTCCTCGGCCACCGGCACGTGGCCGATCTCCCCGGCGCCGCCGCCGGCCCCGCGGCAGATGCCGCCGTCGACCACCAGGCCGCAGCCGATGCCGCGGCCGATCGTCAGGACCAGGAACGTCCGGTGCCCCCGGCCGGTGCCGTACAGCCGCTCGGCGACCGCGAGGGCGTTGACGTCGTTCTCGACCAGCACGGGGACCCCGAGCGCGTGCCGCAGGGCCGCGCCGACCGGCACCGCCGTCCAGCCGAGGGTCGGCGCGGTGACGACGCCGGAGTCCTGCGCGTCCACCGAGCCGGGCAGACCGATCCCCACTCCCAGCACCGGGCCGTCCTCGGCCGCGACGGCCTCCCGCAGCACGTGGCCGAGCGCGTCGAGGGCGTCCGGCCGGGACGGGTCGAACGGGTAGGTGGCCTGGCCGCGGACCTCGCCGTCGAACCCGACGGAGACGACCGCGACGTGGTCGTTGGTGACCTTCGCGCCGATCGCCCGGGCCTGGGCGCCGCTGAGCCCCAGCAGCCGGGCCGGGCGACCGCCCTGGCTCGGGGCCGTGTCGAGCTCGACGACCATGCCGCGCTCCACCAGCTCGCGCGTCACCTGGGTGATGGTCGCCGGGCTGACGCCGAGCAGCCGCGCGATCTCCGCGCGGCCCAGCGGGCCCCGCGTGCCCAGCAGGGCGAGCGTTGCCGCCGGGACCTGTTCTCCCCGCGCCGTGACGGACACGCGAACTCCTTCGTTCATGACTACCTTTAGTCACAAATTAAGCCCTCGGGCTGCGGGGGTCAAGCACCCGGCCCGGTCCTCCCCCGTCGCCGTCGCCGCCGCGCGACGGGCCGCACCCTCCGGAGCGGACCGGACGCACGGCGGGCCGGCGGACCTGCCGCGGGTGCCCGCCGCGAGCGCCGAGGCGCCGGCGGCGGCCCGTCGCGGCGCCGCACCGACCGCCGCACGGTCTGCCGCACGGTCTGCCGCACGCGCGGGTGCGTGCGAGGATCGGGCGTCATGGAGACCCCGTCCGCGCCGGACGCCACGGCGCACGTCCCGTCCACGGCCCCCGCGCAGTCCACCCGGCTCTGGGTCGAGCGGACCGGCACCCGCACGTACACCGGTCGCAACAGCCGCGGCGCTGAGGTCAGCATCGGCCCCGTCGAGGCCGGCGCGGTGTTCACGCCCGGCGAGCTGCTGAAGATCGCGCTCGCCGGGTGCTCCGGCATGTCCGCCGACACGGCGTTGAGCCACCGGCTCGGCCCGGACGTCGAGGTCACCGTCGAGGTCGAGGGCGCGAACCACCCCACCGAGGACCGCTACCCCGCGCTGCAGGAGCGGATGGTCGTCGACCTCAGCGGCCTCGACGAGGCCACGCGCGACCGGCTGCTGCGCGTCGTGCAGCGGGCCGTCGACCAGCACTGCACCGTGGGCCGCACCCTCAAGCACGGCGCGACGGTCGACCTCGAGGTCGTCAGCCCGTGACGCGCCGCACCCCGCTGGTCGACGCGGCCCTGGACCGGGCCGTGACGATCCCGTCCGCGACCGTCCACGCGCACGTCGACCAGCTCCGGCGCAAGCACCCCGACGCCACGCCGCAGCAGCTCGTCGGGCTGCTCGAGCGCGAGTACCTGCTGCTCGTCCAGGGCACCGGTGGCGCCGTCGGCGCGGCGGCCGCCGCCCCGGCGGTCGGCACGGGCGTCGCGCTGGCCCTGACGCTCGGCGACGTGGCGACGTTCTTCGGTGCGTCCGCGGCGTTCTCCCTGGCCGTCGCGAGCGTGCACGGCATCGACGTCCAGGACGCGGAGCGCCGCCGGGCGCTGCTGCTCGCCACGATCCTCGGGGAGACCGGCGTCAAGGCCGTGGCCGACGCCGGCGGCATCCGCACCGTCTCCGTCGCCCGCGCCCTGCTGACCCGGATGCCGACCGGCACGATCCGCCGCGTCAACACCCGGCTGACCCGGCAGCTGTTCCGGCGGCAGCTCGCCCGGCAGAGCGGCCTCGCGTTCGGGAGGCTCGTGCCGTTCGGCATCGGGGCCGTGATCGGCGTGGCCGGCGCGCGGGCGCTCGCGCGCACCGTCATCGAGGGCGCCCAGCAGGCCTTCGGCCCGGCACCCGCGGCGTTCGGCGACCGCGTCCTGGTCGTCGAGACCGGCGCCGAGCCCCGCCTGCTCCCCGAGGGCACCCGGGTCCCTCCGCGCTGACCCCGCCTGCTCCCCGAGGGCACCCCGGCCCCGCCGCGCTGACCCCGCGGGCCGCCCCGCGGCCCGGGCCGCGCACCCCGGCACACGGCCGCGCGCCCGCCGCCCGCCCGTCCGCGACCCGCCCCCGCGGACCGACCCCCTGCCCGCCGCGAGCGCACACCCGCGGGGCGCATCGAGAGGCCAGCACCCGGGCACCGAACCGCCGCGCGACCGCCGTTTCCTGGCCTCTCACCACCCGCACCTGGGCCCAGACCCATCGACGTTGCAGCAGATGCGGGGTTCCGACGCGCGAACCTCGCAACGACGGCAACCTCGACGACAGGACGACGCGGACGCACCCGGGCCGCGTGCAGCCAGAGGCCACGCCCCGAGCACACACCCGCCAGACGCATCGAGAGGCCAGTACCCGGGCACCGAACCGCCGCGCGACCGCCGTTTCCTGGCCTCTCACCACCCGCACCTGGGCCCAGACCCATCGACGTTGCAGCAGATGCGGGGTTGCGACGCGCGAACCCCGCAACTACTGCAACCTCGATGGCAGGACGACGCGGACGCACCCGGGCCGGGCCCGCGTCGCGGGCGGGCCCGGGCCGGGTCACCAGCGGGTGTGGACGTGCTCCCGGATGCGGTCGTCGTAGATCGCCCGCAGGGCGTCCTGGGTCGCCTCGTCCAGCGCGGGCAGCGACGCCGCGGCGGCGTTGGCGCGCGCCTGCTCGGGGTTGCGGGCGCCGGGGATGACGGTCGAGACCCCGGGCTGGTCGACGATCCACCGCAGCGCGAGCTGGGCGGTCGTCGCGCCCTCGGGGGTCAGCGCCGCGACCTCGCGGGCCGCCGCCACGCCGACCTCGTACGGCACGCCCGAGAACGTCTCGCCGACGTCGAACGCCTCGCCGTGCCGGTTGTAGGCGCGGTGGTCCGTGGCGGCGAACTGCGTGTGCTCGTCGTACTTCCCGGACAGCAGGCCGCTCGCGAGCGGGACCCTCGCGATGATCCCGACGCCGGCCTGCGCGGCGGCGGGCAGCACCCGCTCGAGCGGCTTGCGCCGGAACGCGTTGAGGATGATCTGCACCGTCGCGACGTGCGGGCGGGCGATCGCCGCGAGCGCCTCGTCGACGGTCTCGACGGACACCCCGTAGGCGGCGACGCGGCCCTCGTCGACCAGCGTGTCGAGCGCGTCGTACGTGGCGTCCCGGTCGAGCACGACGCTCGGCGGGCAGTGCAGCTGCACCAGGTCGAGGGTGTCCACGCCGAGGTTGGCGCGGGAACGGTCCGTCCAGGCCCGGAACGCGTCGAGCGTGTACGCCTCCGCGACGTGCGGGTCCGCGCGGCGGCCCATCTTCGTCGCGACGGTGATCCGCGCGGCGTCCGCGGGCCGGTCCGCCAGGAACCGCCCGATGAGCGTCTCGCTGCGGCCGTCGCCGTACACGTCGGCGGTGTCGAAGAACGTCACGCCCGCGTCGGCTGCGGCGGCGAGCACGGCGAGCGCGTCGTCCTCGGCGACCTCGCCCCAGTCCGCGCCGAGCTGCCAGCAGCCCAGCCCCACGACCCCGACGTCCCGTCCGGTCCTGCCCAGCGTCCTCGTCTGCATGGCCGCGAGGCTACCCGCGGCGGCGGGGGTGCCGCGCGCCCGGGACTGCGGCGACGCGTCGGCCCCGCCACCGCCCCGCCGGGCGTTCCGGGGAGCAAGATGGTCCCTGCGCCCGGATCGGGCCAGCGCCGCACGAGGGGGTGTCCGGTGCCCGCAGGACCGTCTCATCCGCCCCGGTCGCTCCCGTGGGCGCGCGTGCAGCGGACGCTCGCGCTCGGTGCCGACGAGGCCTGGGCGCTGGTCGCCGACGTCCGCCACCACGGCCGCTGGGTGCCGGCCACGCGGGTGACCCTCCACCGCCCGGACGGCGCCGGGTGGCGGCCCTGCGCACCGTCGTCACCCCCGGAGCCGGGGGACCTGGTGGTGGCCGTGACCGGACCGCGCGCGCGTCGCGGTGGCGGCGGGCTGGTCGACCGGATGCGCATCGAGCGGTTCGACCCGCCGCTGGGTGCCGCGCCGGGCGTGGCGGTGCTCGTCAAGCTCGGGCCCGTGCTGCTCGGGTCGGCGCGCATCGAGGTCGCCGACGCCGGCCCGGGCCGCTCGCGCGTCACGTGGTCCGAGCAGGTGCACCTGAGGGGGCTACCACCTGCGCTGACGGCGTGGGCGGGGGCCGCCGGCACCGACCGGATGATCGCCCTGGTGCTGGGCCGCGCGGCCCGCGAGACGCAACGAAACGCCGGATGAGGCCCGATCCGCGCAACGAAGCACCGGTCGCTGCGCAACATCGCGCCGTGATGTGCAGCCCGGACGACTCGTAGGCTGTGCGGGACGTGCCCCGACGAGGCGGCCGACGTCCCGTGGACCCGACCGCACCCGCACCTTCGAGGAGCACCCATGACCGTCACGCCCCGCGCCACGACCCGGCACTACCTGATGTGCGAGCCGACCCACTACACCGTCTCGTACGAGATCAACCCGTGGATGGACTCGACCCGGTACACGGACGCCGGCCTCGCGGTGCAGCAGTGGCGGACCCTGCGGGAGACGTTCGAGTCGCTCGGGCACGTCGTCGAGACCATCGACCCGATCCCCGGGCTGCCGGACATGGTGTACGCCGCGAACGGCGCCACGGTCGTCGACGGCCTGGTGTACTCCGCCCGGTTCCGCCACCCCGAGCGCCAGCCCGAGGGCCCGGCGTACGAGAAGTGGTTCGCGGACCACGGCTACGTCACGCACACCGCGGAGCAGGTGAACGAGGGCGAGGGCGACATCCTGTCCGTCGGGGACGTGCTGCTGGCGGGCACCGGGTTCCGCACCGACCGCGCCGCGCACGACGAGATCGCCCGGGTCACCGGCCGCGAGGTCGTGTCGCTCGAGCTGGTCGACCCGCACTACTACCACCTCGACACCGCGCTGGCCGTGCTGGGCTCCGAGCCCGGCGCCGAGCAGGTCGCGTACTTCCCGCCGGCGTTCTACGACGCCTCCCGGGCCGAGCTGGAGCGCCGGTTCCCGGACGCCGTCATCGCCTCCGAGCGCGACGCCGCCTGCCTCGGGCTGAACGCCGTCAGCGACGGCCTGAACGTCGTCGTCGCGCCCGGTGCCGTCGACCTGGCGGCCCAGCTCACCGAGCGCGGCTACCGCCCGCACCCCGTCGACACCAGCGAGCTGCTCAAGGGCGGCGGCGGCGCGAAGTGCTGCACGCTGGAGATCCGCGCCGCCCGCTGACCCCTCCGGGTCGGGCGGCCGTCCGCCCGGCCCGAACCCGCACCACCCGACCCCGCACCGCTCCACCCGCGCCCTGCGGACACCCGGGGCGCCCGCCCGCCGAGGTGACGCCATGACCGCCACTATCCCCGCCCGCCACGCCGGGGGCGCCGCCGCCGGGCCGCTCGCGCAGAACTACCACCCGCTGCCCGTCACGCTCACGACGGGCGAGGGCGCGTGGGTGCGGGACGTCGAGGGCCGCACCTACCTCGACCTGCTGGCCGGCTACTCGGCGCTGAACTTCGGGCACCGGCACCCGGCGCTGACGGCTGCGGCCCACGCGCAGCTGGACCGGCTCACGCTGTCGTCGCGGGCGTTCGACCACGACCTGCTGCACCCGTTCGCGACCGCGCTGTCCGACCTGGCCCGCCCGGTGGTCGCGGGCGCCGAGGACGACGGCGTCGTCCCGATGGTGCTGCCGATGAACACCGGCGCGGAGGCCGTCGAGACCGCGATCAAGGCCGCGCGCAAGTGGGGGTACGAGGTCCGGGGCGTCGCACCGGAGCAGGCCACGATCGTCGTCGCGTCGGGGAACTTCCACGGCCGCACGACGACGATCGTGTCGTTCTCCACCGACCCGGAGGCGCGCGAGGGGTTCGCCCCGCACACGCCCGGGTTCCGCGTCGTGCCGTTCGGCGACGCCGAGGCGCTGCGTGCCGCGGTCGACGACACCACGGTCGCCGTGCTGCTCGAGCCGATCCAGGGCGAGCAGGGGGTCGTGGTCCCGCCGGAGACCTACTGGCCGGCCGTCCGGGACATCTGCACCGACGCCGGCGTGCTGCTCGTCGCGGACGAGATCCAGTCGGGCCTCGGGCGCACGGGGACGACGTTCGCGCTGGAGCTGTGGGGCGTGCGAGCGGACCTCGTCACGCTCGGGAAGGCGCTCGGCGGCGGGGTGCTGCCCGTGTCCGCGGTCGTGGGGCGGCCGGACGTGCTGGGGGTGCTCACCGCGGGCACGCACGGGTCGACCTTCGGCGGCAACCCGCTGGCGTGCGCCGTGGGCATCGCGGTGGTGGACCTGCTGCGCACCGGCACGCACCAGGAGCGCGCGCGGGTGCTGGGCGAGCGGCTGCACGCCCGGCTCGCGACCCTGGTCGACACGGGGCTGCTGGTCGGCGCCCGCGGCGTCGGGCTGTGGGCGGGGCTCGACGTCGACCCGGCCCGGATGACCGGCCGGCAGCTGTGCGAGCGGCTGCTCGCGCTCGGCGTGCTGGCCAAGGACACCCACGGCTCGACGATCCGCCTGGCGCCGCCGCTCGTCATCGACGAGGACGACCTGGACCTGGCGCTGGACCGCCTGACGCAGGCGCTGCGCTGACGGCCGCGCGCGGCGGGCGTCGTCGTCGGGCGCGCCGCCGGCGTCAGGAGAACAGCATCGCGGTGTAGAGCCGCCCGCCGTACGTCACCGCGCCGATCGAGACGGTCGACACCCCGTCCTTGAGGATCCACGCGCGGTGCGGCGGGGAGTTCAGGTACGCCTGGATCATCTGCTCGTCGCTGACGGGCTGCACCCACCCGACGATGTGGTCGCTGCCGGAGTGCCAGATGCTGCCGGCCGCCGCCATCGCCGCGGCGTGGTCCGCCAGGGAGGACGACCCGACCACCGCGAGCGCGGGCAGGCCGTTCGCCGCCCGGCCGCGTTGATCGAGGCGCCGAGCCCGCCGACGCCGTAGGAGGACACGCCCGCGACCCACGCGCTCGCAGGGGCGGCCGCGGCCGGGGCTGCGGCGCCGCCGCCGGTGGTCGTGGTGACGGGCCGTGACCCACCGGTCGGGCGTGCGGCTGCGGCGCGGGCGGCGGCCTCCGCAGCGGCGCGCTCGGCCGCGACCCGCTCGGCCTCGATCCGCGCGTCCTCCGCCGCCTGCCACGCCGCCTGCGCCTCGACGACGGCCCGCTGGGGGCGGCCACGGCCTGCGCGGTCGCCCGCAGCGCGGCGACGCTGGTGCCGTCGCCGAGGCCGACCGACGCCGCCTCCACGGCCTGCGTCGCCGAGCGCAGCGCGCCCAGGGCCTCGTCCCCGGCGTGCGGGGACGCGTCCGCCGCGGCCCGGGCGTCCGCGAGCACCCGCTCGGCCCCGGCGACCGCGGCCTCGCTCGCGGCGGCGTACGACGCCGCGACGGCGTCCGCACGGGCCGACGCGGAGACGGCGGCGTCCGCGCGGTCCGCGGCGACCTGCGCCGCGACCCGCTGCTGGGCGTGCGCCCAGGCGGTGGCCCGGGCATCCGCCCGCAGCTGCAGCACGACGGCCGTCGCGACCACGCCGACGAGCAGCAGGCAGAGCACCGTCACGGCGACCGCCCGACGGACCGCACGGGCGGGCGCGGCCGGCGCGACCGGCGAGGCCGGCGACGACGCCGGGGAGGGCGCCGGGGAGGGCGCCGGGTCGAGCGCGCGCGTGCGCTGCGTGGGGATCGTCCCGGTGGGAGCCTCCGAACGGGTGCGGGGCGGCCCGAGGCGCGGGTCGGGCGCCAGCTCCGGTGCGAGCGGCCCGGCGGGCGCCGGCGCCGGCTCGGTCGCGGTCGCTGCGGGCGCGGGTCCGGGCGCCGTCCGCCCGGCGTGCGGTGCCGGCATCCGCCTGCCCCCATCTGCTCGATGACGATCTCTCCCCGGTGTCATCGGCGCGCGGCGCGGCGGCCTGAAGGGTGTCGCCGAAGATCGCCTCCGACGACCGGCCCGGCTGCGGCCCGCGTGAGGGGCCGCCGGTGGTTCCCCAGCACCCGGACGACCGCGGAGGCCGTCCGCACCGTGCGCGAAGATGGGCCCGTGCCCACCTACTCCGGCGACCTGGACCCGATCGACGAGGCGCTGCTGCGCGAGCTGGCCGTCGACGCCCGCGCGTCGTACGCGGACCTCGGCGCGGTCGTGTCGCTGTCCGCCCCGGCGGTGAAGCGGCGCGTGGACCGCCTGCGGGAGCGCGGCGTCGTCCGCGGGTTCACCGTCCTGCTGGACCCGGCCGCCCTCGGGTGGGCCACCGAGGCCTTCGTCGAGCTGTTCTGCCACGGCTCGACGAGCCCGGCCACGATGCGCTCAGCCGTCGAGCGCTACCCGGAGGTCGTCGCCGCCAGCACCGTCACGGGCGACGTCGACCTGGTCGTGCAGGTGCGCGCCCGGGACATGCGGCACCTGGAGCAGGTGGTCGAGCGCCTCGCCGCCGAGCCGTTCGTGTCGCGGACGCGCTCCACGGTCGTGCTGTCGGCGCTGGTGCGGCGACCGGACGTGCCGCCCCCGCCTGAGCCGCCCGCGCCGCGTCAGCCCGCCGCTTCCGTCAGCCCGCCGCGCCGCCGTCCGCCCCGGCCCCGGCCGTCCCCGCGGCGCCTGCGGTCCCCTCGGCGCCGCCGGCCCCGGCGGCCGCCACCCGCTCCGCGCACCGGTTCGTGACCACCATCACCGGGCACGCCGAGTGGTGCAGCACGGCCTGGCTCGTGGAGCCGAGCAGCAGCCCCGTGAACCCGCCCCGCCCCCGGGAGCCCACGACGATGAGGTCGGTCGCGGCCGAGAACTCGGTGAGCAGCTCCGCGCCGGTGCCGTCCAGCACGGCCCTCCGCACCGTGGCGCCGGGGTGGTCGGCCAGCGCGCGGTCGACGACGACGTTGAGCCCCTCCGTGACGTCCGCGAGCACCTGCGTCTGGTCGATCGTCGCGGGCAGCCACGCCATGACGCCCGAGCCGCTGCCGACGGGCACGCCGGCGACGGCCGTGAGCTCGGCGCCCCACGCCTGCGCCTCCTCGATCGCGTGGCGCAGGGCGAGGTCCGCCTGCGGGGAGCCGTCCACGCCGACGACCATGCGCCGCACGGGCCGGACCACCGGCGCGGACTCGTCGCTCGGCACGATGCCGCCCCGGCGCTGGTCGCGCAGCGGCACGACGACGGTCGGGCAGTACGCGTGCGCCGGCAGCGTCGACGAGACGGTCCCGAGCAGCCGGTCCGCGAACCCGCCCTTGCCCCTGGTGCCGACGACGACGAGCGAGGCGTCCCGTGACATCTCGACCAGGACGGCCGCCGCGTCGCCGGTCGCCACGGTGGTCGTGACCTGGAGGTCCGGCCCGGCGACGCGCTGCTGCGCCTCCGCGAGCACCGCGCGGGCGCCCTGCTGGATGGCGGTGTCGTCGAGGGCCGCGTACCCGCCGTCCAGCGAGGCGGCCGTGAACGACGGCAGCGTGTAGGAGCACACCACGTGCAGCGGGCGCCGTCGCGTACGCGCCTCCCCGGCAGCCCAGTCGAGCGCGTGCATGCTCGCCGCCGACCCGTCCACCCCGACCAGGATCTCCGCGTCCCGCTTCATGGCTCCGACCTCCTTGGTGGCACACCCCAGTGTGCCCCCGATCATGCCGGATCCGCACCTGCCACGGAGCAGGGCGTGGCGTTTCCTTGCCGTCCCCTTGACCCGCTCCGTCGCTCAGGCGGCGAGGTACGCGGACCAGGCGGGCTCGTCGGCGGCCACCCCGCGCAGGAACGCCGTCGCACCCCGCGGGGCCGACGGCGTCCAGGCCAGCTCCCACCCGATCTCATGGAGCAGGTGGTCGGCCTTGCGGTGGTTGCACCGCCGGCACGCCGCGACGACGTTGGTCCACTCGTGCCGGCCGCCGCGCGAGCGGGGTGCACGTGGTCCACGGTGTCGGCGTGCGAGCCGCAGTACGCGCACCGGTGGTCGTCGCGCTGGAGCACGGTGCGGCGCGTCGGCGGCAGCGGCCGGCGCACGGGGACGTGCACGTAGCGGGTCAGCGACAGCACCACGGGCATCGGGACGGCGACGTGCTCGGAGTGCAGCACCCGCCCGTCCGACTCGAGCACCGTCGCCTTGCCCGACATCACGAGCGTGACGGCGCGCGGCAGTGCGACGACGCACAGCGGTTCCAGGCTGGCGTTGAGGAGCAACGTCCGGGGTGGCGCAGGGAGCAGCACGGCGAACTCCTTGACCGGGGGCCCGTCTGGCTGACGGGTCCGCTGGGGAGCGAGCAGCGCCAGCGTACGCGCCCACCCCGGGAACCGGCCCGGTCTTTCGCGCCGGCCGCGCCGGTGCGCGGCGTGCGGACCCCCGGGGACGGCAGGACCCCCGCACCCGGGGCGGGTGCGGGGGTCCTGGAGGCGTCGTGCGTGCCCGGGAGACTCAGCCGATGCGGATGAACGTCGGCGAGCTCTGCCAGATGGCGCGGAACTGCACCGTCTTGCCGGGGCGCGGGGAGTCGATCTGCTGGTCGCCGCCGGCGTAGATCGAGATGTGGCCGGGGCTCCAGATGAGGTCACCCGGCTGGGCCTCGGCGGCCGAGATGACCGTGCCCGCGTCGCGGATCGCCGACGACGTGCGGGGCAGCGAGATGCCGAGCTGCGCGTACACGGACACGAAGCCGGAGCAGTCGAAGCCGTCCGGGGTCGTGCCGCCGGAGACGTACGGCGTGCCGACGTAGCGGGCCGCGATCTCGAGGACGGCGTTGCCGGCGACCGACTGCGGCACGGCAGCGGCGGCGACCTCGACCGGGGCGGCCTCGACCGTGGCGCGCTGGGCGCTGCGGGAGACGACCGGCTCGGGCTCCGGCTCCGGCTCGGGCTCCGGGACCACGGCGGTCGCGGCGGGGGCCTCGAAGGTCCACGCGGCGTCGGCCGGGGCGGTGACGACCGGCGCGGTGTCGAGGACCGTCTTCGCGGAGGCGGTCAGCGCGGTGGTGTCGACCGACGGCAGCGCGGCCTGGTCGCCGGAGGTCGTCGCGGCACCGGCCGGGACGGCGACCGCGGAGACCATGAGCCCCGTGGTGGCCGCGACGACGGCGGTGCGGCGACCGGCCTGGGCGAGGGTGCCCGTGGCGGCGGTGGCGAGGTCGGTCAGGGGGTGACGGGGCGACGCGCAGAACGGTGTCGGGCGCGCACAGCACTTGCGGACACGTACAGCCTCTCCTGGCGCCTACGAGGTGAGCTGTCGGGTTCGGGTGGAGATACCCGGCCGCGTGACGCTCCCGGGAGGTCCCGGTCACGTCGCGCGGCTTCACCCCAAGGACACCGTCTCCGGTGCCCACAAGTGGTTCCCCGCCCCTGCCGGCGAGTCGTACGGACCTCGGGCGGCGGCAGGGCTCGGCGTACCGTCCAAGGGCTCTGACGGAGGAGGGTTCCGTCGAGCAGGACCGACCGTACCCGACCCCCGAGCCGATTGTCACGTTCCGGTCACGATCCGTTTGCCGATCACCCGGACGCCCCCACGAGGACCCTGGTCACGCACACGACGAGGCCCCGCGGGTGGCGCGTGCCACACCGCGGGGCCGTCGGTGCCGGGCGCCGTCACCGGCGCGGGGCGAGGGCCTCAGCCGACCCCGAGGAACACGTGGCGCGCGACCTCCTGCGGCAGGTCGAGCACCGTCTCCGCGCCGGGCCTCCCGACCGTGACGACGCCGGCGCCCTTCTCGACCGTGACCTCCTGGCCGGGACGCACGCCGGCCTGCGCGAGGCGGGCGAGCAGGTCCACGTCCGTCTGGATGGGCTCACCCAGCCGGGCGACGACCCCCGTGGTCGGGCCGGTCGCGGCCGCCGCGACGGCGACGAGCGACTCCACGCCGTCGAGGAACCCGACCGGCGTGCGCTCCTCCCCGATCTCGTCGAGACCGGGGATCGGGTTGCCGTACGGGTCGAAGTGCGGGTGGTCGAGCAGGCCGGCGAGCCGGCGCTCCACCCGCTCGCTCATGACGTGCTCCCAGCGGCACGCCTCCTCGTGGACGTACTCCCAGTCCAGCCCGATGACGTCGACCAGCAGCCGCTCGGCCAGCCGGTGCTTGCGCATCACGCGCATCGCCTTCGTGCGGCCCGCCTCGGTCAGCTCCAGGTGGCGGTCACCGGACACGACGACGAGCCCGTCCCGCTCCATGCGGGCGACGGTCTGGGACACCGTGGGACCGCTGTGCCCGAGCCGCTCGGCGATGCGGGCGCGCAGCGGCGTGATGCCCTCCTCGGTGAGCTCGTAGATGGTCTTCAGATACATCTCGGTCGTGTCGATCAGGTCACTCACGCCGGTGCCCTCCTGTGTACGCAGACGTCCGTCCACAGGCTAGTGGTCCTGCCGCCGGGCGGCGTCGGGCGCGTAGGGTGCGGCGCGTGACCGTGACGCCCGCCACCGTGACCATCCCCGAGGAGCTCCTGCCGTCGGACGGCCGGTTCGGCTCCGGGCCCGCGAAGGTCCGCGACGCGCAGGTCCGGGCGCTCGCCGAGGTCGGCCGCAGCCTCCTCGGCACCTCGCACCGCCAGGCCCCCGTCCGCTCGCTCGTCGGCCGCGTGCGCGCCGGGCTCGGCGAGCTGTTCTCCCTCCCGGACGGGTACGAGGTCGCGCTCGGGAACGGCGGCTCGACGGCCTTCTGGGACGTCGCGACGCTGTGCCTCGTGGAGCGCCGGTCGGCCCACGCCGTCTTCGGGGAGTTCGGCGGCAAGTTCGCGGCCGCCGCGGCGCGCGCCCCGTTCCTCGAGGACCCCGTCGTCACCGAGGTGCCCGCCGGGTCCTCGGCGACGCCCGCGGCCGCCGACGGCGTCGACGCCTACGCGTGGGCGCACAACGAGACGTCCACCGGCGCCGTCGCGCCCGTCCGCCGCGTGCCGGGCTCCGCCGACCAGGGCGCGCTGGTGCTGGTCGACGCCACCTCGGGCGCCGGGGGCCTCGCCGTCGACGTCGCGCAGACCGACGCCTACTACTTCGCGCCGCAGAAGTCGTTCTCGTCCGACGGCGGCCTGTGGCTGGCCGTGCTGTCCCCCGCCGCGGTCGAGCGCGCCGAGCGCGTCGAGTCCGGCCGCTGGGTGCCCGAGTTCCTGTCCCTGAGCGCGGCCGTGCGCAGCTCACGCGCGGACCAGACCCTCAACACCCCCGCGATCGCCACGCTCGTGCTGCTCGCGGAGCAGGTCGACTGGATGCTGGCGAACGGCGGCCTCGACTGGTGCGCCGCGCGGACCGCGACCTCCGCCGGGCACCTGTACGGCTGGGCGGACGCCCGCGACTGGGCCCGCCCGTTCGTCACCGACCCCGGGCAGCGCTCACCCGTCGTCGGCACCGTGGACCTCGCGCCCGAGATCGAGGCGCCGACCGTGGCGCGCATCCTGCGGGCGCACGGCATCGTCGACGTCGAGCCCTACCGCAAGCTCGGGCGCAACCAGCTGCGGGTCGCGATGTTCCCGTCGGTGGAGCCGGACGACGTGCTGGCGCTCACCGCCTGCATCGACCACGTGGTGGACCGGCTGCTCTGACGACCGGGGCGCGCTCCCCGCGCGCACGGCCGACGCGACGGACGGCACCGGCCGGGCACGCGACCGACGGCACCGGCCGGGCACGGGGCCCGGCCGGTGCCGTGCGATCCCGCCCGGTGGGCGGGACGGGGTCAGCGGGCCCGGTGGGTCCGGCGGGACGCGACCACGACCAGTCCGGCACCCAGCAGCACCGCGCCACCCGCGGCGGCCAGCAGCTGCCACGAGTTCGCCCCGGTCACGGCGAGCACCGCCGACTGGTAGCGGACCTCCGTCGCGGGCGCGGCGAGCACCTCGGAGGTCGTCACGACGCCGGAGACCTCCGAGTCCGGGGGCGTCACGACCACGCCGTCGACCTCCTCCTGCGGCCCCGCGCACGCCGACGTCGGCGGCGGGTAGGCCACGACGGTCGACGCCGACGGGTTCACCTCGAACTCGACCCGCACCGCCGGCCGGGAGAAGTCGAACTCGTCGTGCTGCACCCACGTGCCGTCCGGCTGCTGCGACCAGCCGGGCCAGTCGACGACCTGGTCGCCGTCGAGCACGGTGCCGGGCCAGTACACCCGGCCGCTGAGCGGCAGGCCCGACTGGACCACCGCGTCGCCGTCGGGGTTGACCCACGTGAGCGTGACCGTGTCGTTCGACGTCCCGTACGGCTCGACGGCGTAGTCGAGCACGGGGGCGTCGCCGACGCAGAGCGCGGTCGCGCGGGCGATGACCAGCTCGCAGCGACCGGCCGGGGCGTAGCCGTCGGAGGGCGTCGTGCACGCGGCGTCGGGGTCGGTCGCGCCGGCGTCCGGGCCGGGGTCGGTCGCGTCCGGGCCGGCCGCCGGGTCGTCCGCGGCCGGGTCGTCGGCCGCCGGCCGGAGCGCGAGCCGGTCCCGGCGTCGCGGGAGCCGGCGACGCGAACGCCGGAGCCGCTCCCGCCGTCACGGCCAGCGCCGTCAGCAGGAGCCCGGCGAGCGCTCGTCGCGTCCGTGCCATGTCACACCTCCACCCGCCCGACGCCATCGCCGGGCTCGCCTCACCGATTCGTACAAATCGGACATTTCGCCCATGCTACGGCCACCGGGGCCCGACGCGCCGACCGGAGGGCCGGGTGAAATCCGCATGATCACGCGGAAGAGCACCCCCGAAGCCCCCGACCAGCCACGACACCCCACGCACCGACCCACCGACCCACCGACCCACCGGCACTCGCCGCCCCCACCCGCCCCACCCGTTCGGAGGCTCCCACCGCGCTCGGAGGTGGCCGCGCGCCGTCGTGGTGGTCCACGGACCACCACGATCACCGTTCGGAGCCTCCGACGGGGACGGAGTTCGGCTCTGCGCGGGGTGCGGGGTGCCGTGCGGTTCGCGGTCACGCGCACCCTCGGTCGGAGGCTCCGAACGCGCTCGGAGGTGGCCGCGCGCCGTCGTGGTGCTCCCCGGACCACCACGATGGCCCGTCGGAGCCTCCGACGGGCTCAGAGGGGGGGGTGGGTGCGGGGGTGGGGTGGGTGCGGGGGTGGGGTGGGTGCGGGGGTGGGGTGGGTGCGGGGGTGGGGTGGGTGCGGGGGTGGGGTGGGTGCGGGGGTGGGGTGGGTGCGGGGGTGGGGTGGGTGCGGGGGTGGGGTGGGTGCGGGGGTGGGGGTCAGGGGGCGGGGCAGTGGGACTCGACGAGGCCCGGGCCCGTCAGGGTGGGGGTGGTCCAGACGGTGATCCCGCTCGCCGTGGCCGGCACCGTCAGGGTGTAGGTCTCCGCCCCGCCCGGCTCGAGGCGGGAGGTCACCACGGCGACGTCGCGGCGCGCGGTGCGGGCGGTCTGCCCGCCGACCACGGCGTCGTCGCGCCGGATCTCGCCGAGCCGGCCGTCACGCGCGGAGTAGAACGACACGTTCGTCGCCAACCACCCGGGCGGCAGCCCGGACCCGCCGTCCCCGAGCACCTGCGCCGGGAAGGTCGCGACGTCGGCGGGCGGCCGGTAGCCGAGCGTCAGGTCGATGCGGGCCTGCACGTCCGGTGACCCGCACCCGGTCAGGGTCACGGCGACCTGGGCGTCGAGGTCGACGTCGAGCTTGCCGGCCGTCGCGTCGTCGAGGAACACGCCGACGGCCTGCCCCGCCGTGCCGGTCGGCGTCGGCGGGTCGCCCGTGAGGAACGCCCCGCCGAGCACGGACGCGGCGATCCCCGCCTGCTCGACGGGGTCCGCCGACCACACCGCGACCCGGCGCTGCTCCACGGCGTCGGCCGCGACCTGCACCGCCGCCCCCGCGGTCGCCGGGTCGGCGGCGGCGTCGCGCAGGACGCCGAACGCCTCCGCCGCGACCTGGGCGTAGAACGCGTCGCCCGCCTTGGGGTCGCCGTACGCGAGGTAGGCGTCGCGCAGCAGGCCCCGCAGCAGGTCGTCCCCGCCGAGCTCGGTGCCGTCCGCGCTCACGGTCCGCCCGGTCGCGCCGAGGAGGTCCGCGACGACCACCGGGTCGGTGGCGAGCACCCCATCAACCCGCTGCCCGGTGGACGCGGTCCAGAACGCGGAGGCGGCCTCGGCCGCACGCGGGAAGTCGGGCGTGAGCACGGTGTCCTGCACCCACCGGCCGAGCCGGTCGCCGAACAGCGCGAGCTCGGCGTCGCTCAGCGGCAGCGCGGACTCGGCGAGCTCGGGCAGGTCCGCGGTGCTGCGCTGCCCGACGAGCCCCACGGCGCCGTCGCGGGCCTGGAGCACGCTGACGGCACCGACGATGCCGCCCTGCGCGCGCAGCTCCGCCGGGTTGAGGGACAGCAGCAGGTACGTGCGCGGGCCGTCCGCGCCGAGGAGGCCGGGCAGCACGGGTGCGAGCTCGCGGACCGTCTGCAGCGGCCCGGCCGCGCGGTCGACGGCGTCACGGAGCCCGGCCACGGGACCGGCGAGCGGCCCGACCAGCCCGTCGGGGTCGACGGCGCCGAGGTCGGTGCGCAGCCGCTCGACGGTGGCCGCCGCGCGGTCGAGCGCCGGTGCCGCGTCGGCGAGCGCCTGCAGGTCGACCCAGCCGTCGGGCACGGTGCCCCCGCCGGCCGACGCGCCTGCGCCGCCGGACGGCTCGGCGAGCGAGTCGAGGGCGTCGAGGAGGTCGGGCGCGGCGTCGCCCGCGAGCGCGTCCGCGGCCCGGCCGATCGCCGAGACGGCGGCGAGGTCGTCCCCGACGACCGGCAGGTGCTCGGCCACGCGCCACACCGGGTCCTGCCCGGCGGCGTGCACCCGGGCGGCGGCGTCCTGCACCGCGTCGAGCCGGTGGCGCAGCGCCGCGACGTCGAGCCGCGCGACCTCCTCGCCGGCGCCGGACGCGGCGGCCTGCAGGTCGCGGGCGGCGTCCGCGGCCTGCCAGGCCCGGTATGCCAGCCACCCGCCGACCAGCAGCACCGCGGTGAGCAGCACGGCGGCGGCCAGGAGCACACGCCGCCGGATGGTCATCGACCGATCGTCACATACCGGACAAATCGACCGGCCCGCAGGGGGCCAAGTTCACCCGGGTGGTGTCACACCGACGCGTCGGCGGCCTCCGCGCGGCGAGCTGGTCGGCCGCCGCACGGCGAGGCGCGGGCACGTCCGGGTGCAGCACCTCGAGGTGGGGGCGCGTCCGCACGTGGTACCGCAGCTCCACCTGCCAGCGCCGCTTCGCCCACACCGCGGCGAGCGCCGAGACGAGCAGCGCCGTGATCGAGCCGATGCCGATCGACCAGCGCGGGCCGAACGTCTCACCGATCCACCCCACGATCGGCGACCCGATCGGCGTCGCCCCGAGCATGACGATCATGTAGAGCGACATCACCCGACCACGCACGGTGGGGTCCGTCGACATCTGGATGGTCGTGTTGGCCGCCGTCAGCATCGTCAGGGACGCCAGGCCCACCGGGATGCACGCGACCGCGTACGAGGCGTACGTCGGCATCAGCGCCTGCACCCCCGTCGCCACGCCGAACGCGAACGCCGCCCCGATCACGAGACGCACCCGCGGCCGCTCCCGCCGCGCGGCCAGCAGCGCCCCGCCGAGCGAGCCGATGGCCAGCACCGACCCGAGGATCCCGTACTCCCCTGCGCCCTTGCCGAACTCGGCACGCGCCATGAGGGCCGACGTCATCTGGAAGTTGAGGCCGAACGTCGACACCACGCCGATCACCGCCATGATCACGAGGATGTCGCTGCGCCCGCGCACGTAGCGGACGCCCTCGCGGATCTGGCCCTTCGCGCGCCGGGCGACCGGCATCGCGTGCAGCTCGGACGTCCGCATCGCCACGAGCGCCAGGATCGTCGCCGCGAACGACACCCCGTTGATGACGAACACCCAGCCCGTGCCGACCGCCGCGATCAGCAGCCCCGCGAGCCCCGGCCCGATCAGGCGCGCCGCGTTGAAGGACGTGCTGTTGAGCCCCACCGCGTTCGACAGCCGGCCCGCGGGCACCAGCTCCGCCACGAACGTCTGCCGCACCGGCTGGTCGACCGCGGCGACCGCCCCCAGCAGCGCCGCGAAGACGTAGACGTGCCAGAGCTCGGCGTGACCCGAGAGCACCAGCGCACCCAGGCCGAACGCGAGCACGCCCTGCGCGGCCTGCGTGATCATCAGCAGCTTGCGGCGGTTCACCCGGTCCGCGAGCAGGCCGGCCCAGGCCGACAGCAGCAGCGTCGGGGCGAACTGCAGCGCGGTCGTGATGCCGACCGCCAGCCCCGAGTCGTCGGACAGGTCGGTGAGCACGAGCCAGTCCTGCCCGACACGCTGCATCCAGGTGCCGATGTTCGCGACCAGCGCGCCGGCGAACCACAGCCGGTAGTTGACGTACCTCAGCGAGGCGAAGGTGGAGTTCATGCAGGGGCCTCATCCTGCCGCGATCCGGCGCAGCAGCACGGCGGCCTGCGCCAGGGTCCGGCGTTCGTCGGGGGTCAGGTTCGAGCTGGTCGGCGAGCCACGCGTCGCGGCGGCGGCGGGTCTCCCGGACCTCGGCCTCCCCGCGTCCGTCAGGCTCACGACGACCTGCCGCCCGTCGGTGGGGTGCTCCGACTTCGCGACGAACCCCAGCCCGACCAGGGCGTTCACGGTGCGGGTCATCGACGGCGGCTGCACGTGCTCGGCCTCGGCGAGCGCGCCGGGCGTCAGCGGGCCCTCGCGCAGCAGGATCGCGAGGACGTTGAACTGCGGGTCCGGCAGGTCGGCGGCGCCGCGCCGTGAGCGGATGCGTCGCGTGGACTTGGCGAGCGCGACGCGCAGCTCACCGGCGAGCGTCGACGGCCGGCACTGCGCCGCGGCCACACGCGGCTCCTCGGGGGCATCGGCAGGCATGTCCTTACCCTAACTCATTACCTTCGCTAACGACACCGCCGCCCTCTCGACCGCCGCACCCGCGGGCCGGTCGGCTCGTCGAGAGTGCAGTCGTTGCGGGTTTCGCCGCTCTGAACCCCGCAACGACTGCACTCTCGTGCGGCAGCACGGGCGGGAGGTCGAGCGGGACGGGCAGGTCGAGCGGACCGCACGGGTCTGAGCGGTCCGGACGGGTCGGTCAGCGGGGACGGGTCCTCCACAGGGCCAACCGGATGGTCCGGTCCCCAGGACGACCACCCCGGTACTGCCCTTCGCGGGCCCGACGCATCACCGTGGCTGCATGCCGCAACGCCCCGCTCCTGTGCCGTCAGGGCTCGGGGCGGCGTTCAGCGTCCGTGAGGGCCGGGCCGCGGGCATGACACCGGCGCAGCTCCGTCGTGAGTCCCTCCGGGCGCCGACCCGCGGCTTCCGCGCCACCGGACCACCTCCGGAGGCGGTCGACGTCCTGGCCCGGTGCCGCGAGGCCTTGCCGTGGCTACCGGCGGACGCGGTGTTCTGCGGTGCGACGGCACTCGCGCTGCTGCACGTGGACCTGCCGCGAGGCGTCGACCCGGCGGGCGCTCTGCACGTCGAGGTCGGCCCGGGCACCACGCCGCCGCGTCGGCCGGGTGTCCGGGGCCATCGCCGTAGCGAGCCCGGGGTCCCCACGCGGTTGCTCGCGGGCGGCGTGCGGGTGCTGCCGCCCGAGGTGGTGTGGACCCGGATGGGCGGCGAGCTCGACGAGGAGGAGCTCGTCGTGCTCGGCGACGCGCTCACCCGCCGACGCGCCCCGCTGTCGTCCGTCGGCGGGCTCGAGGACGCCCTCGCGCTCCTGCCGCCGAGGGCACGTGGCCGGCGACGGCTGCGCGCGGCGCTGTCGCGGGTCCGACCTCGCACGGACTCGCCGATGGAGACGCGGCTGCGCCTCCTGGTCGTCAGGGGCGGCCTCCCCGAGCCGGTCGTCAACGTGCCGGTGCTGTCGGGCTCCGGGACGTTCGTCGCGCTGCCGGACCTCAGCTACCCGGCGTCGAAGGTCGCGATCGAGTACGACGGGGACGTGCACCGGACGGACCGCACGACCTGGCGGCGGGACATCGGCCGGCGCCAGGCGATGGAGGCGCTCGGCTGGCGGGTCGTCACGTGCACCGCGGACGACCTCCGACGCCCCGCCCGGACACTCACCTGGATCCGCGCGGCCCTGACCCACGGCCTCGCCCGGCCCCACGAGGTTGCAGCAGATGCGGGGTTCAGCGCGACGAACCCCGCATCTGCTGCAATCTCGACGCGAGGCGCGGGCGGGCGGTGAAGGTCAGGGACGGCGGACGGCCGCGGGTCAGGGGCGGCCGAGGGCGCGGTACGTCCAGCCGGCCGCGCGCCAGCGGGCCGGGTCCAGCACGTTGCGGCCGTCGAGGATGCGGCGCTCCGCGACGAGGCCCGCGATCGAGTCCGGGTCGAGCGCGCGGTACTCGGCCCACTCGGTCGCGAGCAGCACGACGTCCGCGCCGGTCACGGCCTCCTCGACGGTCGGCGCGAACGCCAGGCCCGGCCAGGCGGCGCGGGCGTTGTCGACGGCCTGCGGGTCGGTGACCGTGACGTGCGCGCCCTGGAGCTGCATCTGCGCGGCGACCGACAGGGCCGGCGAGTCGCGGATGTCGTCCGAGTCGGGCTTGAACGCGGCACCCAGCACGGCGATGCGGCGGCCGACGATGGACCCGTCGCAGACCTCGCGGGCCAGGTCGACCATGCGGACCCGGCGGCGCATGTTGATCGCGTCGACCTCGCGCAGGAACGACAGCGCCTGGTCGACGCCGAGCTCGCCGGCGCGGGCCATGAACGCCCGGATGTCCTTGGGCAGGCAGCCGCCGCCGAACCCGAGGCCGGCGTTGAGGAACCGGCGGCCGATGCGGGCGTCGTAGCCGATGGCGTCGGCGAGGCGGGTGACGTCGGCGCCGGTCGCCTCGCACAGCTCGGCCATGGCGTTGATGAACGAGATCTTGGTCGCGAGGAACGAGTTCGCGGCGACCTTCACGAGCTGCGCGGTGGCGTAGTCGGTGACGACCAGCGGCGTGTCGTCGGCGAGCGGCGTCGCGTACACCTCGTCGAGCAGGAGCCGGGCGCGCTCGCCCTCCGGGGTGGGCTCGCCGTCGTCGTCGGTCGGGAGGCCGTAGACGAGGCGGTCGGGGTGCAGGGTGTCCTGGACCGCGAAGCCCTCGCGCAGGAACTCGGGGTTCCAGACGAGCGTCGCGCCGGTGCCGGCGAGCCGCTCGGCGAGCGCCTCCGCGGTGCCGACGGGGACGGTGGACTTGCCGACCACGAGGTCGCCGGGCTGCAGGTGCGGGAGCAGCGCCGCGAACGCGTCCTCGACGTAGCTGAGGTCGGCGCGGAACTCGCCGTGCTTCTGCGGGGTCCCGACGCAGAGGAAGTGGACCTGCGCCCCGGCGACGGCGGCGGTGTCGGTGGTGAACTCGAGCCGGCCGGTGCCCTGCGACTCCGTCAGCAGCTCGGGCAGGCCGGGCTCGTAGAACGGCGCCTTGCCCGCGGCGAGCATCTCGATCTTCGCGGGGACGACGTCGACCCCGACGACGGTGTGACCGAGCTTGGCCATGCTGGCCGCGTGCACGGCTCCCAGGTAGCCGCACCCGATGACCGACACGCGCATGACTGCTCCTTCGACCGACACGTGGGGACGGCGTCGAACCTACCCTGCGGGGTGCCGCGCTGGCACACAGGACAAAACGGGAACGCCGGCCCCGCGAGTCTCACGGGGCCGGCGTCGACCGGTCTGGGACGTCGGGCCTAGAGGCCGAGCCAGCCCTTGATCGGGCCGATGAGGAAGTACACGACGAACAGCGCGCCGGCCACCCACATCAGCGGGTGCACGCGGCGGGCCTTGCCCATCGCGAGCTTGATGACGATGAACGAGATGACGCCCGCGCCGATGCCGACGGTGATCGAGTAGCTGAACGGCATGAGCACGATCGTGAGGAACGCGGGGACGGCGACCTCGAAGTTCTTCCAGTCGATGCCCGAGACCTGCATGACCATGAGGAAGCCGACCACGACGAGCGCGGGGGTCGCGGCCTCGAACGGCACCATGTCGACCAGCGGGGACAGGAACGTCGCCAGCAGGAACGCGATGCCGGTGGTCACCGACGCGAGACCGGTGCGGGCACCGTCGCCGACGCCCGCGGCGGACTCGACGTAGGACGTGTTGGACGACACCGAGGCGGCACCGCCGGCCGCGGCGGCCAGGGAGTCGACCACGAGGATCTGCTTGGTGCGCGGCGGGTTGCCCTGCTCGTCGAGCAGCCCGGCCTCGCCGCCGACGGCCACCATCGTGCCCATCGTGTCGAAGAAGTCCGCGATCATCACCGAGAACACCAGCAGGATCACGGCGACCAGGCCGATCTTCTCGATCGAGCCGAACAGCGAGAACTGGCCGAGCAGCGAGAAGTCCGGCGTGGCCACGACGCTGTCGGGCAGCTGCGGGACGTTGAGCTCCCAGCCGCCCGGGTTCTCCGCGCTCTGCCCGCCGATGGACCCGACGGCCTCGACGACGATCGCGAGCACGGTCGCGGAGGCGATCGCGATGAGGATGGCGCCCTTGACCTTGCGGGCCATGAGGATGATCGCGAGGAACAGGCCGACGACGAAGACGAGCAGCGGCCAGGAGCCCAGCGAGCCGGCGATGCCGAGCTCCACGGGCGTGGCCTGGCTGAGCGGGATGCGGACGAAGCCGGAGTCCACCAGCCCGATGAAGGCGATGAACAGGCCGATGCCGACGCTGATGGCCGTCTTGAGCTCCATCGGGACGGCCTTGAAGACCGCCTCCCGGAACCCGGTGAGCACGAGCACCAGGATGATGAGGCCCTCGAGCACGACGATGCCCATCGCGTCGGCCCACGTCATGTCGGGCAGCGAGGCGATGGAGTAGGCGACCACGGCGTTCAGGCCGAGGCCGGCGGCGAGCGCCAGCGGGAAGTTCGCGACGACGCCCATGAGGATGGACATCACGCCGGCGACGAGGGCCGTGGTGGCGGCGATCATGCCGATGTTGGGCTCGGACCCGCCGCCGAGGAACGACCCGGAGCCGTCCTGCACGGTGCCGATGATCAGCGGGTTCAGCACGATGATGTAGCTCATCGTGAAGAAGGTGACGAGGCCGCCGCGGATCTCGGTCCCGATCGTCGAGCCGCGCTCGGAGATCTTGAAGAACCGGTCGATCGCGTTCCGCGGCTGGACGGGCGCAGACGCGGGCGCCCCGTGGAGGTGGTGGACATGGGGCGAAGTGTGGCAGAACCGTGAAGGCCGCTGCGCCCCCGTCCGTGAAACGTTTACCCCCGGAAACACGGCGCGCCCGGCGGCCCGCCCCGGGCACGGTCAGATGACGAGCACCGACGCGCAGCCCCGCCCGTACCCCGACACCTCGACCTCCAGGTCGAGCCGCCGCACGTACGCGAGCACCCACTGCGCCACGTCGGCGGGCAGCGGGTCGCGCGGCGCGTAGACGGCGTCGAGCTTGAGGTGCGGGGCGTCGCCGACGTTGAACAGCGCGGCGGTGACGTTGAGGATCTCTCCCGGCGTTCTCCGCGAGCGCGGCGGGCAGGGTCTCCTCCTCCACGGCGGTCTGCGCCGTGCGGGCCGGCACCAGGGCGATCGCCGCACCGAGGTGGGCGGCGAGCGGCAGGTCGAACAGCACGAGCGCGGACAGCTTCATGAGCCGGTCGACGAAGACGCCCACGAGCGCGCCGCCGTTCAGCACGGGGTCGACCATCGGGCCGCCCGTGGCGACCTCGATGTCCCGGCCGACGAGGCCCTCCCAGAGCTCGCGGACCTCCAGGGCGCTGGGCAGCGGCGTCCCGCTCATGCCAGCACCGGCTCGATCGCGTCGCGGAACGTGTCCGCGGTGAACGGCTTGGCGATGAGGAACAGGGCACCCGCCTCGTCGGCGAGCGTGCGCATCTCGTCCGACCCCTCCGAGGTGACGAAGCCGAACGGCGTCGAGAAGCCCTCCGCACGCAGCCGGCGCAGCAGGTCGATGCCGGTGAGGTTCGGCATGTTCCAGTCCGAGAGCACGACGTCCGGCTCGTCGGCGCGGACCGCCTCGAGCGCCTCCTGGCCGTCGGACGCCTCGCGGACGTCCCAGTCGTAGCCGGCCTGGCGCAGCGTGCGGATCACGATCTGCCGCATGACGCGGCTGTCGTCGGCGATGAGCACGCGGATCATGCTCGTCACTTCCCTTCGGGTCGGGGTGCCGGGCCAGGGCCGCGGCGGGTCGGGCGGTCGGCGCTGCGGTCACGGGAACAACCAGACCACGACGACGACGGGACGTCCACGCCAGTCCAGGCGCAGCTCGTGGGTGAGCGAGGTACCGGGGACGACCGGCAGCTCGGCGGCGACCTGCGGCAGGCTCAGCGTGCCCTGCGACGGCAGCAGCGCCTTGACGTTGCCGCCGACGACGTTCGCGACCTCCCCGAACGCGTCCACGAGGTCCTCCGGGCCGACCGGCTCGCCGGCGTCCATCCCGAGCAGCGCCCGGGTGAGCTCGTGCGCGGTGGGGACGTCCGTGGTGACGGCGGCGCGGCCGGCGAGCTCGCCGTGCACGTCCACCCAGGCGACCAGCGGCTCGGCGGGCACCGGCACGTCGCCCTCCCAGGGGCGCAGGTAGCCGGGCTCGCCGTCGATCATGGCGGCGAACACCTCCTCGGCGATCGCGTACACCTGGTCGTGCTCCACGGCGGCGGTCATACGGGCTCCTCGGCAGGGACGAGCCCGAGCAGGTCGAGCTTGTCGCGGATGGCGTCGATGGTGAACGGCTTGATGAGGTACTCGTGGGCGCCCGCCGCGAGGGCCCGGACGATCTGCCCGTGCTCGCTCTCCGTCGTGACCATCATCAGCGTGATGTTCCGCCACGCGGGGACGGCGCGGACGCGGGTGACGAACGTCAGCCCGTCCATGACCGGCATGTTCCAGTCGATGCAGGCGAGGTCCACCTGCTCCCCGGACTCCAGCACGTCGAGCGCCTGCTGGCCGTCACCGGCCTGGACCGTGGCGAAGCCGAGGTCCTCCAGGGCGCTCGCGACGATGCGGCGCATGGTCCGCGAGTCGTCGATGACGAGGGCTCTCATCGCGTCACTCCTTGTTCGGGTGTGCCGGGGCGGCCGGCCGGGGCGGTGGGGAAGACGGGGGCTCCCACGCGCGGTCGCGCGGGCGGGAGCGGGGTGCTGGTGGGCCAGGCGGCGGCGGTGTGCGCGGGTGCGGCTGCCGCGGCGACGGGCACCGCGGCGGCCGGGGCGGGACGCGGGCGGGGCACGAGGCCGCCGTGCACGGGCCGGTACACCGAGCCGCGCTCGACGGGCACGCGCTCCCAGTCCCCGTCGACGCCGATCGTGGTCTCCGCGGCGCCGAGCACGAGGAACCCGCCGGGCTTGAGCACGCGGTGCACGCGCGACAGGATCGAGCGCTTCGTCTCGAGGTCGAAGTAGATGAGCACGTTGCGCAGGAACACGATGTCGAACGGCCCGGCGGGCGGCAGGTCCAGCAGGTTGTGCTTCTGGAACGTCACCGCCCGGCGCAGCGCGTCGGAGATCTGCCAGTCCGCGCCGGAGCGCTGGAAGTGCCGCACCAGCATGGGGGCGGGCAGGCCGCGGTTGACCTCGAGCTGGGAGTACCGGCCGGAGCGCGCCTGGGCGAGCACCTGGTCGGACAGGTCGGTCGCGGTGATCTCGACGCGGACGCCGGGGCCGAGCACGTCCGCGAGGGTCATCGCGATCGAGTACGGCTCCTGGCCGGTCGAGCACGCCGCCGACCAGACACGCACCGAGTCCAGCACCGGCCGCTCGGCCCGCAGCGTGGGCACCACGTGGGTGCGCAGCGCGGAGAACGGCGTGGCGTCCCGGAACCAGGACGTCTCGTTGGTGGTGAGCGCCTCCACGATCTGCGCGAGGTCGGACTCGCGGCGACCCGCGCGGACCTCCCGGACGTAGGCGTCGACGCCGGCGTGGCCGCCCTCGCGCGCGAGCGGCAGCAGCCGGCTCTCCACGAGGTACTCCTTGCCGGCCTCCAGCTGGATGGCGCTGCGACGACGCACGACATCGGCGACGAAGGCGAACGTGTCCTGGGTCAGGCTCATGGCCGACCTCCGATCGGTGCGGGCGGCCGGCTGCCCGCACGGGCGAGCACGGCCTCGAGGGCGGGGGCTACCTCCCGAGAGGCAGGACGCGGTGGGCGAGGCCGGCCGTGGCGACGGCGCCCGGCATGCCCCAGACGACGCTGGTGGCCTCGTCCTGGACGAGCACGGTGCCGCCGGCGGCGACGACGTCCTCGCAGCCGGTGCGGCCGTCGGCACCCATGCCGGTGAGCACGACCGCCAGGAGCTGACCGCCGAGCTCGCGGACCGCGGAGCGGAACAGCACGTCCACCGCGGGGCGGCAGAAGTTCACGGGCGGGCCGTCGGTGAGCACGGTGCGCAGGGCGCCGGCGGTGCGGCTGACCTCCAGGTGGTGGTCGCCGGCCGCGACGTAGACGGTGCCCGGCCGCAGCGCCTCGCCGTCGGTGGCCTCCACGACGGTCGCCGGGCCGAGCCGGTCGAGCCGGGCCGCGAGCTGGCGGGTGAACACCGGGGGCATGTGCTGCACGACGAGCACCGGCACGGGCGGCGGGGCGGACAGCGCGCCGAGCACGCGGGACAGCGCCTCGGGGCCGCCGGTGGACGACCCGAGGACGACGGCCGACACCGGGTGCGGCGCGGGCGCGGGGCGCAGCACGACGGGTCGCCGGGCGGACGCGGCACCGGCGACCGGGCCGGACGCCGGCGCACGACCGGCGCCGGCCGGCGCGGGCTGCGCCGCGCCCGCGCCGGCCGGGCCCGCCGTTGCGGCGCCGCCGCCCGGGAGCCCCGGCGCGGCACGAGCGCCTTGATCTTGGGGATCAGCTCGCTCGCGACCCGGTCCAGCGACTCCTGGACGCTGCCGACGTTCGCCGGCTTCGTCACGTAGTCCGTGGCGCCCGCGACGAGCGCGTCCAGGGTGGCGGACGCGCCCCGCTCGGTGAGCGTCGAGAACATGATGATCGGCATGGTCTGCCGGCCCCGCCGCAGCGCACGGACCGCCTCGATGCCGTTCATCTCCGGCATCTCGATGTCCATGGTGACGAGGTCCGGCCCGAGCTGCTCGACCTTGGCCAGCGCGATGCGGCCGTTGGACGCGAAGCCCACCACCTCGATGTCGGGGTCGCGTGAGAGCGAGTCCGTCACCAGCCGGCGGACGACGACCGAGTCGTCGACCACCAGCACACGGATCCTGGTCATGGGCTCCCCTGGGACGCGATGGACCGGCCGCACCGGCCGGTTCGAGGTTCTGATCGGTCGGTGCGGCCGGTTCCTGAGCGGCGCACGGCGCCGGAGCGGGCCGTCAGTAGGTGAAACGCGCGACCCTGTCGTGCAGGTCGGCGGACAACGTCGCGAGCTCGGCCACGTGGGTCGAGACCTCGCCCAGCACGCCCGCCGAGCGGGACGCGGCGCCCGCGACCCCGGTGATGTTGGTGGCGATCTCCCCGAGCCCGTGGCGGCCTCGGCGACCGACCGGGACATCTCGTTGGTCGTGGCGGTCTGCTCCTCCACGGCCGAGGCGATGGTCAGCTGGTAGTCGTTGATCGACGCGATGATCTGCGCGATCTGCCCGATGGCCACGACGGCGGCGCCCGTGTCGTTCTGGATGGCCTCGACGCGGCGGGCGATGTCGTCGGTCGCGCGCGCGGTCTCCTGCGCGAGCTCCTTGACCTCCCCGGCGACGACCGCGAAGCCCTTGCCGGCCTCGCCGGCCCGCGCCGCCTCGATCGTGGCGTTCAGCGCGAGCAGGTTCGTCTGCTCCGCGATGGAGGTGATCACCTTCACCACGTTGCCGATCTCCTGCGAGGACACGCCCAGGCGGGCGACCTGCTCGTTGGTCGCGGCGGCGACGTCGGTGGCCTGGCCGGCGACCTTCGCGGCCTCCGAGGCGTTCTGGGCGATCTCGCGGATCGACGCCCCCATCTGCTCGGCGCCGGCCGCGACGGCCTGCACGTTGCGGGAGACCTCCTCGGCGGCGGCCGCCACGACGCCCGCCTGCGCGGAGGTCTCCTGGGAGCCCTCCACCACGGTGCCGTTGGAGGCCGCGAGGCTCGCTGCCGTCCGCTCCACGGAACCGGCCGCCGTGACGACGCCGGACAGCGTCGTGCGCAGCGACTCCTGGGCCTGCGCGAGCGCGGCGGCCATCCGCCCCGTCTCGTCCTGCCAGGGCACCTCGGCCGGCACCGTGAGGTCGCCGTCGGCCATGGCCTCGAGCGAGCCCTGCACGCTGCGCACGGCGGTGGTGATGCGCCGGATCACGAGCACGGCGAGGATCCCGGACAGCGCGGCACCGACGACGAACGCGATGACGAGCGCGATGATCGTCCGGTTCACCTCGGCGCGGCTGGCCGCCAGGATGTCGTCGACCTGCGCGTCGACCTGGCCCTGCGCGAGGGCCAGGGCCCGGCCCGCCCAGTCGGGGTCGGCGGACGCGTCCGCGGCGAGCGCGGTCCGCAGGCCGACGAGGTCGCCGTCCTCGACGAGCGGCAGCAGCGTGGCGTCGCGGTAGGCGACCCAGGCGTCCCAGCGGTCGACGAAGTCCGACCACTGCCGGGTCTCCGACTGCGGGAACGCGGAGATCGCGTCGATCTGCGCGGCGACGTCCCGGTCGGTCCACGCGGAGGACTCCAGGAGCTGGGCCCGCACGGAGTCGTCGGTGGCCTCGGCGGCGCGGTGCACCAGCAGGTGGCTGCGGGTCTGCGCGGTGCGCAGCTCCGACATGGCCGACTGCAGGTCGCCCGTCAGGCCCGACATCTCCTCCAGGTGCTGCCCGGCGCGGAACAGGGCGATCGCGCCGGCCCCGCCGACCACGGCGAACGTGCCGCCGAGCACCAGCAGGGAGACGGCGATCTTCAGGGCGACCGGGCGGTCCCAGAACCAGGACGCGCGGCGCCGGGGGACTGCTGCGCGGCGGTGCGGTCGGTGGCCATCAGCCCAGCTCCTCGGCGGTGTAGTAGCCGCCGGCCACGAGGACCTGGCGGAGGTTCTGCTCGGTGACGACCTGCGGGGTCAGCAGGTACGAGGGGACGACCTTCACGCCGTTGTCGTAGGACCGGCTGTCGTTCGTCTCCGGCTCGGCGCCGTCCAGCAGCGCCCGGACCATCGCGACCGTCACCTCGGCGAGCTGCCGGGTGTCCTTGTAGACGGTCGCGTACTGCTCGCCGGCGGCGATGGACTTGGCGGAGGCGAGCTCGGCGTCCTGCCCGGTCACGACGGGCAGCGGCTGGGCGTCCGTCCCGTAGCCGATGGTCTTGACGGCGTCGAGCACCGCGATCGAGATGCCGTCGTACGGCGACAGCACCCCGTCCAGCCGGCGGTCGGCGTACAGCGGCAGCAGCGTGTCCATGCGGGCCGTGGCGTTCTTCGGGTCCCACTTGTCGGTGGCGACCTCCTCGAAGCCCGTCTCGCCGGACGGCACCGTCAGCACCCCCGAGTCGAGGTACGGCTGCAGGACGCCCATCGCGCCGTCGAAGAACACGGTCGCGTTGTTGTCGTCCGTCGAGCCGGCGAACAGCTCGATCGCGAACGGGCCGGTGACGTCCGTGCGGTCGCCCGCCTCGTCGAGCAGGCCGAGGCCCTGCAGCAGGGTGGTCGCCTGCTGCACCCCGACGCGCGCGTTGTCGAACGTCGCGTAGTAGTCGACGTCGCCGGACTCGCGGATCAGGCGGTCGTAGGCGATCACCGGGATGTCCGCCGCGGCGGCCTCCCCCAGCACGTCCTTGAGCGCCACCCCGTCGATGGACCCGATGACGAGCGCGTCCGCGCCGGCCGCGATCATGTCCTCGAGCTGCGCGACCTGCGTGGGCACGTCGTTCTCGGCGTACTCCAGGTCGACGTCGTACCCGAGCGCGCGCAGCTGGTCCTGCACGTTCTCGCCGTCGGCGATCCAGCGCTCGGAGGTCGTCGTCGGCATCGCGACCCCGACCAGCGGCCGGTCCCCGTCGCCCGCCGCGCCGGTCGCCGACGCGCACCCGGCGAGCACCCCGGCCACCGCGACCGCGGCGGCGGTGGCGGCCGGTCGGCGCATCCCCTGCCTCATGTGGACTCCTTCGTCTGTGCGGCGCGACACTGCCCGTCGTCGCCGTGCCGTCTGGATCGGACGGGGGCCCGCGGTTGTGAGCGCTCCCGCGGCCACGTGGCCCGACCGGAGCAGTCCCGCGGGTGAACACCCGGCGTTCAGTAGGAGAACTGCGACACCCGGCCGCGCAGGTCCTCCGAGAGCCGCGCGAGCTCCGCGACGGCCCCGCCCATCTGGCCGAGCGTCTGCGACGAGGTCGCCGCGGCTGACGCCACCCCGGTGATGTTCGTGGCGATCTCCCCGAGCCCGTGGCGGCCTCGGCGACCGACCGGGACATCTCCGTGGTGGTGGCGGTCTGCTCCTCCACCGCGCTGGCGATGGTGAGCTGGTAGTCGTTGATCGACGCGATGATCTGCGAGATCTCCCCGATCGCGGTCACGGCCGACCCGGTGTCGGTCTGGATCGCCTCGACCCGCCGGGCGATGTCCTCCGTGGCCTTCGCGGTCTCCTGCGCGAGCTCCTTGACCTCGCCCGCGACGACCGCGAAGCCCTTGCCCCCGCCTCACCGGCGCGCGCGGCCTCGATCGTCGCGTTCAGCGCCAGCAGGTTCGTCTGCTCCGCGATCGACGTGATGACCTTGACGACGTTCCCGATCTCCTGCGAGGAGGACCCGAGGCGCGCGACCTGCTCGTTCGTGACGGCGGCGGCCTCCGTGGCCTGCCCGGCGACCTTCGCCGCCTGCGACGCGTTCTGGGCGATCTCCCGGATGCTCGCCCCCATCTGCTCGGCGCCGGCGGCGACGGTCTGCACGTTGCGGGACACCTGCTCCGCGGCCGCCGCGACGACCCCCGCCTGCGCGGACGTCTCGTCGGAGCCGGCCACCACCTGGTTGGACGCCGCCGACAGCTCCTCCGCCGCCGCGGCGACGGTGTGCGCGGTCTCCGCGACGCCCCCCACCAGAGCGCGCAGGCTCCGCTGGGTGCGCTCGAGGTCGACCGCGAGCCGGCCGAGCTCGTCGCCGCCCGTCACACCCGAGGGCACGGTCAGGTCGCCGTCCCCGGCTGCGGCCAGGCTGCGGGACACCCCGCCGAGCCGGCGCACGATGCCGCGCGCGACCGCCACCGCCAGGGCGGCCGCCGCGAGCGCGCCGAGGACGGCGACGAGCACGGTCACCAGCACGGAGCGCTCCGCGACCGCGTCGGTCTCGGCGGCCAGCGCCTCCGCCTGCTCGCCCTGGGCCGCGGTCTCGACCTGGAGGGCGTCCATGACCGCGGTGGTCAGCGGCCGGATCGTCGCGTCGAAGTACGCCGCGAACCCGGCGTCGTCCCCCTCGTCGGCCAGCGGGAACAGCGTGTCCTGCGCGGCCGCGTAGTACGCGTCCAGCGCGGCGACGATCGCGTCGACCTGCGCCCCGTCGACGGCGCCCGCCCGGTACTCGTCGAGCTGGGCGTCCAGGTCCTGCTGGCGCTCGGTCAGCTCCTGCAGCAGGGTCGCGCGGGTCTCGTCGTCGGCGATGCCGTACTGGATCACGCGGGCGCGGTCGCCCTGGTAGGACCGCTGGATCTCCGTGAGCTGCTGGAGCGGGACGACGTTGCCCGCGTACATCTCGGCGGCGTCCGCCCGCACGGTCCGCAGCGAGCCGACCGCGACGGCCGTCACGACGGCGGTCATGGCCGCCATCACGGCGACGGCGGTCATGATCTTGACGAGGACGGGCCGGTCGGCCCAGAGCCTGCGGGGGTGGCGTCGTGCTGCGCGCTCATCGTGGTCGGGTCGCCCTTCGGTACGGAGTCGGTCGCCCCACCTATCGGCGGCGCACGGCGGGACCGAAGCGCTTTCCGCCGCACGGTGCGCGGGTGCCGGGCCGTCGACGAGCGCGGCGGGAGCACGACGAGCGCCCCGGGGAGCAGGCTCCCCGGGGCGCTCGTCGCACGGGCCTAGAGGCGGAACCCGCTGACCTGCGCGCGCAGGTCCTCCGACATCCGGGCGAGCTCGGCGATGGCCCCGCCCATCTGGTTGAGCGTCTGGCTGGCCTCGGAGGCCGCGGAGGCGACGCCGGTGATGTTCGTGGCGATCTCCCCCGACCCCGTGGCGGCCTCGGCGACCGAGCGGGACATCTCGTTCGTGGTCGCCGTCTGCTCCTCCACCGCGCTCGCGATGGTGAGCTGGTAGTCGTTGATGCTCGCGATGATCTGGGAGATCTCCCCGATCGCCGCCACCGCACCCGTGGTGTCGCCCTGGATCGCCTCGACCCGCCGGGCGATGTCCTCGGTCGCCTTGGCGGTCTCCTGCGCCAGCTCCTTCACCTCGCCCGCCACGACCGCGAAGCCCTTGCCCGCCTCACCGGCCCGGGCCGCCTCGATCGTCGCGTTCAGCGCCAGCAGGTTGGTCTGCTCCGCGATCGACGTGATCACCTTGACCACGTTCCCGATCTCCTGGCTGGAGACGCCGAGCCGCGACACCTGGTCGTTGGTGCTCGCCGCGACCTCGGTGGCCTGCCCGGCGACCTTCGCCGCCTGGGAGGAGTTCTGCGCGATCTCCCGGATGCTGGCGCCCATCTGCTCGGCACCCGCCGCGACCGTCTGGACGTTGCGCGACACCTGCTCCGCGGCCGCCGCCACCACACCCGCCTGCGCGGACGTCTCGTCGGAGCCGGCCACCACCTGGTTCGACGCCGCCGACAGCTCCTCGGCCGCGGCCGCCACCGTCTGCGCCGTCTCCACCACGCCGGAGATCGCGCCACGCAGGTTCCCCTGCGCCCGGGTGAGCGCCCGGGCCATGCGCCCGAGCTCGTCGTCGGAGTCCACCTGCGGGGTGACCGTCAGGTCGCCGTCCGCGAGCGCCTCGACCGCGCGCTGCACCTCGGTCACCTGGCGCCGGATCATGCCGGCGATCACCATGCCGACGGCGGAGACCAGCGCCACGCCGGCGACGAGCACGACGACCAGCACGACGGTGCTCGACCGCGCGCCTCGGCGTGCGCCTGGTCCGCCACGGACTCGAGGTACGCGGCGACCGTCTTCTCGGCGGTCTCCAGCCCGGCGATCATGCCGTCGAGCGCCGCCTTGGCCTCGCCCTGCGTCACCTCGCCGAACGTCACCTGGTCGTTGTCCAGGGCGGCGGGCACCAGCTGGTCGTCGCGGATCTGCGTCCACGCGGCCCAGCCGGTGACGAAGTCGTCCCAGCCCTCGACGACGTTCTCACCGATGCCCTGCTCGAACGCGTCCGCGGCGGCCTGCAGGTCGGCGTCCGTCGCGGCGATGGCGTCCAGCGCCGCCTGCCGCTGCTCCTCGGTCTCGGTCAGGCTCGCGCCCGCCTGGGCGACGAGCATCCGCGCCTTGAGCTCCTCCTGGTGCACCACGGCGAGCGGGGTCACGACGTCCGCGTTGACCTCCTGCACGGTCGCGGTGCTCGCCGCGAGGTCGTCCAGCCGCATCACGGCGAAGGTGCCGGTGGCCGCGACCATCACGACCACCAGCGCGAGCAGCTGCATGATCTTGGTGCGCACGCCGCGGTTCGCGAACCAGGCGGTGCCGCGGCGGGTGCCGCGAGGACGGTGCCCGGACGCAGGCGGCTCGCCGTGGCCGCGCTGGGTGGGCACCCGGTCGACCGTCGGCACCCGCGTGGGCGTCGACACCGTCGTCGTGGTGACGCTCATGGTGGGTCCTTCCTGTCCGTCCCCTGCTGCCCCACCGATCGTCCGCACGCGCCACCCCCTGAGCCCGGCAGCGGGTGATTGACGCACGACGACGCGCCGCGCCGCCCCACCCCCGGGGCCGCGCGGCGCGTCGTCGGTGCGGTCAGTACGTGAAGCGGGACACCCGGCCGCGCAGGTCCTCCGACAGCCGCGCGAGCTCGGCGACCGCCCCGCCCATCTGGCCGAGCGTCTGCGAGGAGGTGGCGGTCGCGGACGCGACGCCGGTGATGTTCGACGCGATCTCGCCGGAGCCGGTGGCCGCCTCCGCCACCGACCGGGACATCTCCGTGGTCGTCGCCGTCTGCTCCTCGACCGCCGACGCGATCGTGAGCTGGTAGTCGTTGATCGACGCGATGATCTCCGAGATCTCCCCGATCGCGGTCACAGCCGACCCGGTGTCGGTCTGGATCGCCTCGACGCGCCGGGCGATGTCCTCCGTCGCCTTGGCGGTCTCCTGGGCCAGCTCCTTGACCTCGCCCGCCACGACCGCGAAGCCCTTGCCGGCCTCACCGGCCCGCGCCGCCTCGATGGTCGCGTTCAGCGCCAGCAGGTTCGTCTGCTCCGCGATCGACGTGATGACCTTGACGACGTTGCCGATCTCCTGGCTCGAGACGCCGAGCCGCGACACCTGCTCGTTGGTCGCCTGCGCGACGCCCGTGGCCTGCGCCGCGACCTTCGCCGCCTGCGACGCGTTCTGGGCGATCTCGCGGATGCTGGCGCCCATCTGCTCCGCGCCCGCGGCGACGGTCTGCACGTTGCGCGACACCTGCTCGGCCGCCGCGGCGACCACACCCGCCTGCGCCGAGGTCTCGTCCGAGCCCGCGACCACCTGCGTGGAGGCCGCCGACAGCTCCTCGGCCGCCGCGGCGACCGTGTGCGCGGTCTCGGCGACGCCCGACACGACGCCGCGCAGGCTGTCCTGGGCGGTGTCGAGCGACCGCGCCATCGCGCCCAGCTCGTCCACGCTGTGCACGTCCGCGCGGACCGTCAGGTCGCCCTCGGCCATCGCCTCGAGCGCCTGCTGCACCTCCCGGGCGTCCCGCGACAGCCGGCGCGCGACCCGCAGGCCCACCACCAGCACCACGGCCAGCCCCACCACGACCAGGCCCACCACGATCAGCAGGGTGCGGGACACCGTCGCCTCGGAGTCCTCGGCGTTCGCGGCGGCCACGGCGGCGACCGCGGCGTTCTCCTGGACGATCGCCTCGGCCGCGACCGTCGTCTGCGGCAGGATCTGCTCCCGGTAGAGCGCCGCCGCGCCGGTGACGTCACCGGAGTCCGCGAGCGGGAACAGCTCCTCCTCCGCGAGGCGCACCATCTCGGACCAGCCCGAGTCGAAGTCCGCCCACGCCTGCGCGTCCACCGCGAGGTCGTCGTAGGCGGCCTGCTGCTCGGCGATGCTCGCCTCGTACTCGTCGAGCTGGGTGCGCAGGTCGGCGCGCACGTCGTCCGCCGCGGCCGGGTACTCCACCATCCGCGCGCGCCCGGCCTGCAGGGCGCGCTGCAGGTCGCTCACCTGCCCGAGCTGCGCCACGTTGGCCGCGGACGCCTGCACGTCGCCCCGGAGCTGCCCCAGGCTCACGGCGGCGGCCAGCACGACGAGCACGGCCACGAGGCCGGCCGCGGCCAGCAGGCCGAGCACCTTCGCGGCGATCGACGACCTCAGCCCCGCCGGGGACGAGTGGTGGCGGCGGACGGCTGGGACATGCTGATCTCCTCGCAGGACGGACCGGGGGTTCCTGACGCCTCATCGACCACCTGGCCGTCCGTGTGATCGCCCGGCCGGGTGAACCGGTTCGTCAGCCGGGGAACGCGCGCGGGGCGCCCCTCCCGGCGGACCGGGTGGGGCGCCCCGCGGCGCGGTGCGGCGGACCGTCAGGCCGCGGTGGCCTGGTCCACGTCGAGCACGAGCAGCAGCCGGCCGTCGAGCTTGTGCGCCCCGAGGATCAGCGGGCGCAGCGCGGCGTCGAGCGTCTCCGGCGGCGCCTCGAACGTCTCCGGACCGACCTCCATCACGTCGCCGATCTCGTCGACCAGCAGGCTCACCGGCTCCCCGGCCACCTGCACGACCACCATCATCGGCTCGGCGTCCTCGCCCAGCGCCTCCAGGCCCAGGCGCGGGCGCAGGTCGACCGTCAGCACGACCTGACCGCGCAGGTTCACCAGCCCGGCGACCCCCGGCGGGGCGAGGGGCACGCGGGTGCGCACGTGCGACCGCAGCGCCTCCTGCACCCGCGTGACGTCGACCCCGTACAGGCTGCCGCCCAGGGAGAACGTGACGTACTGGCTCATCGCAGGGCTCCCACCAGCTCGGTCCCGGCGACCTGCGTCGGGACGTCGTCGAACGTGGAGCGGTGCTCGCTCCGCTCGTCGTAGAACGCCGCGTCGGCGGCGAGGATCGCGCGCCGCACGTCCAGCAGCTCCGTCACGCGGTCGCCGAGCACCGTCGAGCCGACCAGGCCGGCGTCCTCGATGTCGGAGTGCCGCGCCGAGTCGTCGTCGACGATGTCGACGATCTCCCGGACCACCAGGCCGACGCTGCGTCCCGCACGGCTGTAGACCACCAGCAGCAGCTCGGAGCTGTCCTCCTCGCCGTACGCGCCGAGGATCCGGTCCAGGCGCGCCAGCGGCAGGATCGTGCCGCGGTACTGCACGACCTCGCGGCCGCCGACGTACTCGACCTGCTCGGCCTGCACGTGCTCCAGGCGGGCCACGGACGCCAGCGGCATCGCGACCTGCCGCCGGCCGCCGCCGATCCCGACGACGAGCACCTGCTGCACCTCGTGGGCCAGCCCGGCGGCGTTGCTGCTGTGCGCGTCACGCGCGGCGGCGTCCAGCTCCCCGGCCAGCGCGCGGCGGGCGATCGCCTGCACGTCGAGGATCAGCGCGACGTGCCCGTCACCCAGCACCGTCGCGCCGGCGTACGCGCCGATCGCCTTGAGACGGGCCGACAGCGGCTTGACCACGATCTCCTCGGTGTTCAGCACCCGGTCGACCAGCAGCCCGAACCGCTGGTGGTCGGACTGCACCACCGCGATGACCGCGTTGTCCGGGCGCTCCCCGCCGACCTCCAGCACGGAGGACAGCGACACCAGCGGCAGCAGCTCCCGCGCAACCGGTACACCGGCGCCTCGTGGATGTGCTCGATGCCCGACTCCGAGCGCTGCGAGTCCAGCGCGACGAGCTCCAGCAGGTTCACCTGCGGGATCGCGTACAGGTCCCCGGAGCACTCCACCGTCAGCGCCGGCATGATCGCCAGCGTCAGCGGGATGCGCAGCCGCCACGTCGTGCCCCGGCCGACGACGGACTCCACGTCCACCGCGCCGCCGATCGACTCGATCTTGGTCCGCACGACGTCCATGCCGACACCGCGGCCGGAGACGTTCGAGACGACCTCCGCCGTGGAGAACCCCGGCAGGAACAGCAGCTGCAGCAGGTCCGCCGCGCTCATGACGGCGACCTGGTCCGCGGTGCGCAGGCCCTTCTGGACCGCCTTCGCGCCGATCTTGTCGGGGTCGATGCCGCGGCCGTCGTCGGCCACCTCCACGACGACCTGACCGCTCGCGTGGTACGCGCGCAGCGCCAGGACGCCCTTCGCGGGCTTGCCGGCGGCGGCACGGTCAGCGGCCGACTCGATGCCGTGGTCGACGGCGTTGCGCACCAGGTGCGTCAGCGGGTCCTTCACGGCCTCCAGCAGGCTGCGGTCCAGCTCGGTGTCGCCGCCGGACAGCTCCAGCTGCACCTCGCGGTGGCACGCCGCCGCGACGTCACGCACCATCCGCGGCATCTTCGACCACAGGTGCTCGATGGGCTGCATGCGGGTCTTCATGACCCCCTCCTGCAGCTCACCGGCGATGAGGTTGAGGCGCTGCGCGGACCGCGCGAGGTCCACGTCGTCCGTGCCGGTGGCCAGGCGGCTGATCTGGTTGCGGGCCAGCACCAGCTCGCCCACCTGCCGCATGAGGGCGTCGAGCAGGTCGACGTCCACGCGGATCGACGCGTCGGCGGCGCCGCCCCGGAGGGTGCCGACCCTCGGCGGCTGCCGCGGCGGGCGGCGCCGGGGTCGCGGCGGCCGGTGCCGGGGTGGCGGCGGCCGGTGCCGGGGCCGCGGGGGCCGGTGCCGGGGCCGCGGGGGCGGGCTCCGGCACCGGGGTCGGCGCCACGGCGGACGGGGTGGACGGGGCCGACGGCGACTCGCCGATGGCACGCGCCGCGGGCGCGGCCGGCTCGGACGGCGTCGCGGGCGCAGCGGGCCCGGGCTGCGGGGCGGCGGCCTCCGCGGCGGGCACGGGCCCGGGCGCGGCGGGCGCGGGGCTCCGCGGGCTCGACCGCTGCCGCGGGCGCGGCCGGCGTCTCGGCGACGGGCGCCGGGGCGGCGGACGGGTCGGTCGCCTGGATGGCCTCGATCGCCGCGATCACCGCGTCGATCTCCACCGCGCCCTCACCGCCCTCGGCCTCGATGGCGCGCAGGATCTCGCGGATCGTGTCCACGAGCCGCAGCAGCACGTCCGTCGTCGCCTGGTCCATCGAGCGGCGACCGTCGCGCAGCTCGACGAGCAGGTTCTCGCCGGCGTGCGCCACGCGCTCCAGGTGGGAGAACGCGAGGAACCCGCTGGTCCCCTTGATCGTGTGGATCGTCCGGAACACGCTCGCGATGAGCGCCCGGGATCCGGGTTCGCTCTCGAGCGCGACCAGGTCCTGGTCGAGCTGGTCGAGGTTCTCGTGGCTCTCGACCAGGAACTCGCGGACGATGTCGTCCATGTCCTCCACTGCAGCCTCCTCGCGGGTGCACCGTCTGACGTGAGGATCGGCGGCGAGCACCGCTGCGTGAGGCATTCCGCCACGCGACCCCCGTCGGACGGGGTGAACTCCCCCTCACCCGTCCCGCACAACCCCACGACCTCCCGCACAGCCCCACGACTCCCGCGCAGCCCGCGACTCCCCGCAGCCCCTCTCTCACGCGCAGCCCCACGATTCACGCGCAGCCCCACGGCTCACGCGCAGCCCACGACTCCCCCGCAGCCCCAGGGCTCACGCGACCCCAGGACTCACGCGCAGCCCCAGGACTCCCCCGGCAGCCCCCGTGGCTCACCACCCCGCCGAGAGTCCAGGACATGCCCGGGATCTCGGCCCGCCGCCCGCGTGTCCTGGCTTCTCACCGCCCGGGAGCCGGCACGGACGAGGCCGCGCGCGAACGCAGCTCTGCGCTCCCGCGCGAGCACAGACCCGCCGAGAGTCCAGGACACGCCCGGGATCCCGGTCCGGCGCCGGCGTGTCCTGGCCTCTCGGCGCGGCCGGCGGGCGCGACCCGCGGCGCGGCTGGCCGGCGCAGCCGGCCGGGCGCGAAGCGCGGGGGCGGGACGGTCAGCGGGGGCGGCGGGGGCCTTGCTCCGGGTCCTCCGGGGTGGGCGGGATGAGGCCGCGGAGCGACTCGACGGCGTCGTCGCCGGCGTCGGTCGCGGCGACGTTGGCTGCGGTGACGGCCTCGAGGACCTCCGCGCGGTGCACGGACACGGAGCGCGGGGCGTCGATGCCCAGGCGGACGCCGTCGCTGCGCACCTCGATCACGGTCACGACGATGTCGTCCCCGATCACGAGTCGCTCCCCGACCCGCCTGCTCAGCACCAGCATGGCGCCGACCCTACCCGCCGCACGCAAGCGCCCGGCACCCGCGCGCGGCACGTCGTCGACGGCGACGTCGCGACCCGGGCGGTGCCACCCCGCCCACGCCCGCCGACCGCCTACCCGCAGTGCGCCACCGGCCGGCCGGCCGGCCCGCCGTCCCGCGCGCGCCGCGGTGCACACGCCGACCGCGCCGTGGTGCACACTCCGGCCGCGCCGCCATCCCCGCGCCCGCCACCCCGCCGGCCCGCGCCGACCGCGCCGCCGTCCCCGCGCCCGCCACCCCACCGGCCCGCGCCGACCGCGCCGCCATCCCAACGCCGTCAACCCGCCGACCACGCCGACCGCGCCGCCGTCCCCGCGCCGGCCGTCGCCGCTGCCCGGACGCGGAGCCCCGGGTCAGGCCCAGGTCGTGCCCTCGGGGAGGTGCTCGGCGAGGGCGGCCGCCCACGCGACGCGAGACGCCGGCACGCCGTCGATCCACGCCACCGGGACGCCGAGCCCGAGCACCGTCCCGGGCTCGCTGGTGTCGAACAGCCCGCCGACCGCGAGCGCGTCGAGGGGCCGCCGCGCGCCGACCGCGGCGATCCACCGGGTGCAGTCGCGGCGCTTGCTGCGCGCGTCGACGACGCCCCAGGCCTGGTCGGGCGCGAGGGCCGCGAGCAGCTCGGCCGCCGACTCCTCGCGCACGCGGCCCGGGCGCACGCCGAGCGCGACGACGGTCACGCCGTCGGGGTCGTGGTGCTCGGCGCGCCAGCGCTGCGCGGCGGTCGCGGTGGTCAGCCGGCGTCCGCCGCCGACGGGCTCGGCGTCGCCGGCCGCCACGACCGTCGTGCTGCCGGTGCGCAGGGCGAGCAGGTCCGCGACGCGCGTGGCGTCCGCCGGGGGCCCGCCACGACGACCACGGTGCCGGGGTCGCGCGGCAGAGGTGGGGCGGGGGCACGGCCGCGAGCAGGCGGGACAGCTCGACGGGGCCGTCGCCGGTGAGCATCTCGGCCGGGACGCCGAGCTCGGCGAGCACGGCGCGCGGCACGCCGGGTGCCACGGGGGTCGCCGCCTCGGGGGTGGCGTCGGGCGCGGAGCCACCGGGCGCCCCGCCGGCCGGCGCGGGCCCGGCCGCACCCGCCGGCGACGACGCGCCCGTCACCGCCGGCGCCGCAGCGGGCGCCACCGACGCGGCGGGCACGCCCAGCGGCTCGAACGTCCGCTCGGCCGCGGCCACCGGCTCGGGCGCCACCTCCAGGTGGTGCTCCGGCGGCAGGCCCGTCATGGCTCGCATCTGCTCGAGCACGGACGCGAACGCCTGCTCGCCGGTCGACACCCGCGGCGCGCGCTGCTCGGGGAGCCCGGCGGGGACGGCGGGCGACGGCACCAGCGTGCCGTCGGGGGCGGCGTCCCCGGCGTCCGCCGCCGCGAGCAGCGCGTCGATGCCCCCGGCGGTCACCACCTGCCCGGCCCCACGGCGCCGCGGCAGCCCGGCGGTGGGCACCGGCGCCGCGTCGGGCACGTCGATCGTCAGCTCGTACCGCTCGCGCGCGAAGAACCCCGCGATGCCGCCGCTGCGCACCCGCTCGGCGCGGACGATGCGCGCGGTGGGGCCGAACTCCTCCCGCACGTGCACCATCAGCTCGGCGAGGTCGGCACCCTCAAGCAGCAATCGCGTGGGCACCGCTCACCACCCCGACGGTCTCGATGCGCACCCCTCCGCCGGTCACCTCGGCGTAGGACAGCACCGGGAGCCGCTCCAGGCCCAGCACGACCACCTTGCGCAGGGCGGGCCGCAGCGCGGGCGCGCAGACCAGCACCACGGACCGGCCGGTCGCCTCGGCGTCCGTGACGGCCACGCGCAGCCGCTCGAGCATGGCCTCCAGCCGGCTCGGGTCGGTGACGACCTGCGTGCCGCTGTCCGACGGGCGCAGCGACTCGACGAGCGACTGCTCGAACACCGGGTCGAGGGTGAGCACGCGCAGGACGCCGTCCTGCACGTGCTGCGCGCACAGCGCCGGGCCGAGCGCGCCGCGGGCGGCCTCGACGAGGCCCTCCGGGTCGGTGCTGACCTTCGCGCGCAGCGTCAGCGCCTCGTAGATGCGGCCGAGGTCGCGGATCGGCACCTCCTCCGCGAGCAGCCCCTGGAGCACGCGCTGCACCTCACCGAGCGACAGCAGCCCGGGCACGAGCTCCTCGACCACGGACGGGTTGACCTGCTTGACGCCCTCGGTGAGCACCCGGACGTCCTCCCGGCCCAGCAGGCGCGGGGCGTTCGCGGTGATGATCGCGCCGAGGTGCGTGATGAGCACGGACACCCGGTCGACCACGGTGGCCCCGGCCATCTCGGCGGCGTGCCGCAGCTCGGCGGCCACCCACTTGCCGGGCAGGCCGAAGACGGGCTCGACGACCGCCTGCCCGGGGAGGGCGGCCAGGTCGTCGCCGAGCGCCAGGATGCGCCCGGGCGGGACCTCGCCGCGGCCGACCTCCACGCCGGCGATCCGCACGACGTAGGTGGACCGCGGCAGGTCGACGGAGTCGCGGGTGCGGACCGGGGGCACGACGATGCCGAGCTCCATCGCGATCTTGCGGCGCAGGCCCCGGACGCGGTGCAGCAGGTCCTGGTCCGGGCCGTTGCCGACCATGTCGACCAGGTCGGGCGCCAGCAGGATCTCCAGGGTGTGGACGCGCATCTGCTCGATGAGCGCCTCGGGCGTGTCGTTGCTCGTGGGTGCGGCGGTCGCGGTGGACGCGGCGGCGAGCTCGGCGGCGGCGGCCTCCCGGGCCTGCGTGGCCTTGAGGCGCTGCCCGACCACCAGCAGGCCGGCGCCGACCAGGACGAACGGCAGCTTCGGCATGCCGGGCAGCAGCGCGAGCGCGAGGGCGCCGGAGCCGGCGATCATCAGGGCCGTGCGGGACTGCAGCAGCTGCTTGGAGGCGGCCGTGCCCATGTCGCCCTCGGCGGTCGCGCGGGTCACGACGATGCCGGTGGACACCGACAGCAGCAGGGCGGGGATCTGCGTGACCAGCCCGTCGCCGATGGTCAGCAGGCTGAAGCGCTCGAGCGCCTCCGGCATCGACAGGCCCATCTGGACCATGCCGATGACGAACCCGCCGATGAGGTTGATGAGCGTGATGATGATGCCGGCGATGGCGTCGCCCTTGACGAACTTCGACCCGCCGTCCATCGCGCCGTAGAAGTCCGCCTCGGCCGCCACGTCCGCGCGGCGCTTGCGGGCCGTGTCCTCGTCGATGAGGCCGGAGTTCAGGTCCGCGTCGATCGCCATCTGCTTGCCGGGCATCGCGTCGAGGGTGAACCGGGCCCCGACCTCCGCGACGCGCCCGGCGCCGTTGGTGATGACGACGAACTGGATGACCACGAGGATCAGGAAGATCACGAGCCCGATGACCAGCGAGCCGCCGACCACGAAGTGCCCGAACGCGTCGATGACGGCCCCGGCGTAGCCGTCGCGCAGCACCAGGCGGGTGGACGCGACGTTGAGGCCCAGCCGGAACAGCGTGAACACGAGGATCAGCGACGGGAAGACGCTGAAGTCCAGCGGCCGCTGCACGTACATGCTGGTGAGCAGGATGACGAGCGACGCCGTGATGTTGACGGCGATGAGCACGTCGAGCATCGCCGCGGGCAGCGGCACGACGAGCAGCAGGACGATGCCGACGACGCCGACCGGGACGGCGAGCTGCGAGATCTGCCGGTTCTTCATCACAGGTCCTCGGGGGTGTCGGGTCGGTCGGCGGGGCGGACACGATCGGCAGGGCACGGCGCACGGCGGTCCCCTCCCTTGGTCATCGGCAGGCGGGGCCGGGTCATGCGGCCTTCTCCGCACGCATCCGCCGGCGGGCGGCGGCGACGGTGGTCGGGACGTCGTCCGGGGCGACGGAGCCGCCGGGCATGGTGTGGCGGCCCATCGCGGCGCCGCGGCGCTTGAGCTGCATGACGAACGCCAGCACGCGGGCCACCGCGGTGAACAGGTACGCGGGGATCTCCTGGTCGACGGCGCAGGCCGCGTGCAGCGCCCGCGCCAGGGGGACGTCCTCGACCATCGGGACCCGGTGCTCGGTCGCCTGCGCGCGGATGCGGGCCGCGACGGCGCCGGCGCCCTTCGCGACGAGGCGGGGCGCGCCGGTGCCCGGCACGTACTTCAGGGCGACGGCGACGTGGGTGGGGTTGACGATCACGACGTCCGCGTCGGCGACGGCCGCCATCATGCGGTTGCGGCTCATCGCCATCTGCTTGGACCGGATCTGCCCCTTGACCAGCGGGTCGCCCTCGGTGCGCTTGTTCTCCTCCTTGATCTCCTGGCGGGACATGCGCGTCTGCTTCCGGTTGCGGCGGATGACGACGAGCAGGTCGACCGCCGCGAGCAGCACGCCCGCGGAGACGCCCCACACCAGGAGCTGCTTCACGCCGGACCCGGCCACGCCGAGCATGTGCGCGAGCGGGATGCGGCCGGTGCCCATGAGCTGCGGCACGAGGGCCTGCACCGCGAGGTACAGCACGGTGCCGACGACGGCGGTCTTGAGCAGCGTCTTGGCGCCCTCCCACCACGCGTGCGCCCCGAAAAGCCGCTTCACGCCCGACACCGGGTTGAACTGCTGCACGTTCGGCTTGAACTTCTTGACGTGCACGCCGCCCTGCGCGACCGCGACCGCGATCACGACGCCCGCGACGACCGCGAGCATCGGGCCGATCGTGCCGACGACCGACCAGAGGCCGTCCCCGAGCAGCTGCGTGACGGTGCCGGCGTCGGGCGACGCGATGGCCTCGCGCACCGACCCGAGCTGCTCGAACGCCGCGTCGGCCGCCCGGCTCGCGGTGCCGGGCAGCATGATCGCCGCGGCAGCCAGCCCGACCCAGGCGGTGAGGTCCTGGGACCGGGAGAGCTTCCCGTCCCGGTGGACCTGCTTCATCCGCTGGGCTGTGGCCTTCTCGGACTTCTCCCCGCTGTCCCCGCCGCCGCTCACGACGCGACCCCCAGCATCGCCTCGAGCGCGCGGCCCGCCAGGTCGTCGATGACGCCGGGCATCGCGAGGTACGCGAAGCCGGCGAACGTCACGGTCATCAAGATCTTCAGCGGGAAGCCCATCGCGAAGGCGTTCAGCGCGGGCGACACGCGGGTGAGCAGCCCCAGGCCGACGTCGGTGAGGAACAGCACGACCAGCAGCGGTCCGCCGATCTGCAGCGCCGCCAGGAACATCTGCGTCAGCCCGGTGGTCGCCACCGACGCGAGCGCGGCGAGGTCCAGGCCCGCCCCCGGCGGCACGGCGTCGAACGACCGGGCCAGCCCTCCGATGAGCACCTGGTAGGCGCCCGAGACGAACAGCAGCACCAGGCACGTCCAGTTGTACAGGCGGGCGAACTGGGCGCCGGACGTCATGTTCTGCGGGTCGAACGCCTGCGCGAGCTGGAACCCGCCGAACAGGTCGATGAGGTTGCCCGCCGCCTGCACGGCCGCGAACACCAGCGACACCAGGAACCCGAGCGCGGCGCCGACGACGGCCTCCAGCACCAGGGCCCCGACGAACTCCCCCGTCGACGTGGTGGCGACGACGTCGAGCCGCGGCAGGACGGCCAGCGCGAGGCCGACCGACAGCATCGCCTTGACCGTCCCCGGGATGCCGCGGTGCGCGAACGGCGGCGCGACCACGAAGAACGCCGCGAACCGGACGCCCGCGAGCATCGCGGTCTGCACGGCCGCCAGGGAGAGCGTGACGTCCATCCCGGGTCAGCCCCCGAGCAGGCTGGGGATGCGCTCGAAGAGCTCCTGCGTGAACGACACGAGCTCCGAGATCATCCAGTTCCCGCACACCAGCAGCGCCACGGCCGCCGCGATCGCCTTGGGGACGAACGACAGCGTGACCTCCTGGATCTGCGTCACGGACTGCACGAGGGACACGGCGAACCCGACGACCAGCGCGGTGACGAGCACCGGCGCCGCGAGCTTCGCGGTGAGGATCAGGGCGTCCAGCCCGATGTCGAGGACGGCCGCGGTGTCCATCAGCCACCCCCCGCCGACGCCGCGCCCACGAGGGCGGTGACGATGAGGCCCCAGCCGTCCACCAGCACGAACAGCAGCAGCTTGAACGGCAGGGACACCATGACCGGCGGCAGCATCATCATGCCCATGCTCATCAGGACCGAGGACACGACCAGGTCGATGACGAGGAACGGCACGAAGATGACGAACCCGATGATGAACGCCGAGCGCAGCTCCGAGAGCATGAACGCCGGGATGAGCGTGAGCATCGGCACGGACGCCGGGTCCTCGGGGTTCGGCTGGTCCGCGGCCCGCGTCAGCAGGGCGAGGTCGGCCTCCCGGGTGTGTCCCAGCATGTAGTCGCGCATCGGCGCCGACCCGGCGTCGAGCGCGGTCTGGAAGTCCATGCTGCCGTCCAGGTACGGCTGCACCGCGTCCTGGTTGACGTCCGACAGCACCGGCGCCATGACGAACAGGCTGAGGAACAGGGCGAGGCCCGCGATGACCTGGTTCGGCGGCACCGTCGTCAGGCCCAGGGCGTTCCGGGTCAGGGACAGCACCACGAAGATCTTGGTGAAGCCCGTCATCATCAGCAGCAGCGCCGGCGCGACGGACAGCAGCGTGATGCCGATGAGCACGACGATCGAGCTGCTCGGCGAGCCGTTGACGCCGTTGATCGCGACGGACACCTCGCCGCCGCCCGAGGGGTCGGCCGGGCCGGTGGGGGCGGCGGGGCCGTCCGGCGGGACCGGCGCGGCGTGCGCGACGCCCGAGCCGAGCACGACGAGGACGACGGCGAGCGCCAGCACGGCGGCCAGCACGAGCGGCCAGGTGCGGCGGGGGGCGCGGGGAGTGGTGGGGGCGGCGGTCAGGGCCGGCCGCACGGCGGCGGGACGCACCCGCAGGTCGGTGGTCACCGGCGCACCGTCCGCTCGCGCAGCGCCGCGACGGCCTGCTTCCACGTGGACGGGGCCAGCACGGAGCCGTGCAGGGCACCGGTGGCCTCCGCCGGGTGGGCGGCGAGCTCCAGCCGCGCGGCGTCGACCTCGGCGACCTCCAGGCCGGCGAGGCCGGGCACCGGCTCGCTGCCGACGGGCTCGACGGGGATCGCCGCGGCGGCGGCGAGGGCGGCGGCGGCCGACGCGGCGGAGGCAGCGGCGGCGTCGCGCGCGGGGCCGGAGACGGAGCCGGGGGTCGTCGGCGCGGTCGGCGCGGTCGGTGCGGTCGGCGCGGGGGCGCTGCTCGCGGTGGCCAGGGCCTGGGCGAACACGCGCTCGCGCTGCTCGGCCGACCCGGCGGCGGGCTGTGCGGACGGCACCTGCGGGGCGGCGGACGCGGGCGCGGGCGGCACCGCGGGCGACGCCGGCACCGCGGGCGAGGTCGCCGAGGGCCGGGCGGCCCGCGCACGCCGGGGCGTCGGCAGCACGGCCGCGGCGAGCGAGCCGAGCGTGACCGGCGCGCGGTCCGCGGCGGTCGGCGCGGTCGTCGCCGGGGAGGCGGGGGCCTCGGCCGGGGCGGGCGCCAGCTCGGTCAGCATCGTGACGTTCTGCTCGCCGTACCCGAGGAGCAGCCGGCGGTTGCCGACGGCCACCACCGCGACGCCGGCGTGGCGGCCGAGCGCCTGGCGCCCCACCACCTCGACCGCCGGGCCCGCGGGACGGCGGCGCGCACCCCACCCGGCGCGGCGCGCGAGGACCCAGATGAGCCCGATCACGCACGCCAGCGCCAGGAGGACGCGCAGCCCCAGGACGACGGAGTCCATCAGAGGGCGCCGTCCTCGCCCCGGGCGATCTCGGTGATGCGGATGCCGAACTCCTCGTCGATCACGACGACCTCGCCGCGGGCGATGAGGCGGCCGTTGACCATGACGTCGGCGGGGCTGCCGGCGGCGCGGTCCAGCTCGAGCACGGCGCCCGGGGTCAGCTCCAGCACCTGGCGGACCGGCAGCTTGGTGCGGCCGAGCTCGGCGGTCAGGGTCATCTCCACGTCGTAGAGCACCTGCAGGCTGGCGCGCTGCGTCGGGACGCCGGGCGTGCGGGGCGTCGGCTCGGTGCGCAGCCGCAGCGCGAACCAGGCCTGCACGCCGTCGTCCGTGGTGAGCGCCACCAGGTGGGCGTCCGCGGGCAGCGCGGTCGCGACCGGCTCGGTGCGGGCGGCCTCGAGCACGCCGGCGCCGAGCTCGGCGACAGCGGCCTCCAGCGCGGGGCGCAGGGCGGCGGCGAGGTCCAGCGGGCTGCCGTCGGGCGCACCGGCGGCGAGCGCCTCGCTGACGGCCGCGTCGGCGACGAGCACGAGGTCCGCGCTGTTCGGGCCGACGAACGACGCGACGACCGCGAGGGCGGCCGGGTCGGGGCGGGCACCCGCCGGGGCGGGCGCGGGCACGAGGGGCGCGGCGGCGGGCAGCAGCCGGGCGGCGGCGGTGGCCGCGGCGAGCGCGACCGCGGCGTCCGTGGTCTCGGCGGTGGGGGCGTTCATCAGGGCTTCTCCTCGACGGTGACGACCATGCAGGCCAGGCGGGAGCCGTTGTTCCCGGCGGCGGCTCGGGCGAGCACGACGCCGTCCACCACCACGTCGAGCGGCTGGGACGACGGGTGGGACAGGGGCACGACGTCGCCGACCGCCAGGTCGACCACGTCACGGGGGCGGACGACGACCGGCGCGAACCGCACGGCCACCTCCACGGGGACCTCCTCGACGGCGGCCTCCAGGTCGGCCAGCGCGACCTCGTGGGCGCGCTGGTCCTCCAGCGACCGGCCGGTGGAGCCGTCGGCCTGGCGGACGGCCGCCAGCAGCAGCTCCGCCGGGAACATCACGGTCGCGAGGTCCTCGCGCTCACCGACGCGCATCTGGAACGTCGCGACGAGCACCGCGTCGGAGGCCGGCACGGCCTGCACGAACTGCGGGTTGTACTGCACGGACCGGAACGTGACGTCCAGCGGGGCCAGCGCGGAGAACGCGTAGCCGAGGTCGCCGAGCGCGGCCTGCATGACGCCGCGCAGCAGGGTGAGCTCGATCTCGGTCAGCTCGCGGTCCTCGCGGGGGTCGCCGCTGCCGGGGCCGCCGAGCAGGAAGTCGATCCAGACCATCGTGGTGCTCACCGGCACCTGCACGACGGCGGTCTGCCGGGTCTGCTCGATCGTGCACAGCATCATCGCCGTGGTGCCGGGCAGGGTGCGGACGTACTCGTCGTACGACGTCAGGCTCAGCCCGTCGAGCGTGACCTGCGCCATCGCGCGGAGCCGGGCGGTGAGCTGGTTGCCCCACTGCCGGGCGAAGGTCTCGAACGCCATCTCGAGGACGCGGGCGTGCTCACGCGCCATCGTCATCGGGCGCCGGAAGTCGTAGGGCTCGGGCACGTGCGTCCGCCGCCGCGAGCGCGCAGGGGGCTGACCCTGGGTGTGGACCGTCACGCCCACCCTCATCGGCGCGCGAACGGGTGATGTGAGGGGTCGTGCCCGGAACTTCCTCCGCCCTCGGCCCGTCGTGGGCCGTCGTGCTGCGGAGCGATGTGGCGCCCTCCGTGGCGCCGTGGTTCACCGGCCCCGGACGCTGCTGGCCCGGGTCCCGGCCGGAGGGAGGCGCGTCGCCGCGCTCCCCCTCACTGCGTGACGTAGTTCGTCAGGTAGAGGTCCATCACCTCCCCCTCGTAGAGCTCCTCGACCTGGTGCAGGAGCTTCTTCTTGAGCTCCTCGCGCTTCTCCGGGTCGCTGACCTCCGACACGGACCGGCCGGAGAACAGCGCGATCGCGGCGTCCACCGCCTTGCCCGTGTCGGGAGCCTCCTCGCCGACCTCCTCGGTCAGCTGCAGGTCGAAGCCGAGGCGCAGGTAGTGCCCGTCGGCCAGGTTCAGGCTGATCGGCTCGACGGCCACGACGGCGCCCGGCACCGGCTCCGGCTCTGCCGCCGGCTCCGCGTCGCCGCCGCCCTTGGCGAACAGGAAGAAGTACGCCGCACCGCCGCCGACCACCAGCACGAGGGCGATGATCACGACCAGCATCTTCTTGCTCTTCTTCTTCGGCTCCTCCGGCTCGGGCGCCGGGGCGTCCTTGGACCCGCCGATCTTCTGACCGCCGCCGATCTTCTGGCCGCCGCCGATCACACGCTGCTCGATGGGCATCTCGTCCTCACCCTCCCGTCGCACTTCCGGCTGCCACCGCGGGCAGCAGGGCGCGGACCGCCTCCGGGGCCGCGCTCAGGATCACCATGTCGACCCGCCGGTTGGCGGTCATCGCGTCGTCGCCGCTCCCCTGCACCAGGGGGCGGGTGTCGCCGTAGCCGACCGCCTGGATGCGGTTGCCCGGCATGCCGTCGCTCTCCACGAGGTGCCGCAGCACCTGGGTGGCGCGGTCCGAGGACAGCTCCCAGTTGGTCGCGTACCGGCCGGAGATGGGCACGGTGTTCGCGTGCCCCTCGACCGAGATCTGCTCCTGCAGGCCCACGAGGGTCGGGGCCGCGAGGTCCAGCACCTGCATCGCGGTGGCGGTGAGCTGCGCCGACCCCTGCGCGAAGAACACGTCGTCGGCCACCAGGCCCAGCACCAGCCCGCGCTCGTCCATCCGGAACCGCACGGCGTCCTGCAGGCCCGCCGAGCCGAGCGCGGCGAGGATGTGCTGCTTCACCTCGTCGAGGTGCGCGGCCTCCGCCTGCGCCGCCGCCAGGGTGGACGCGTCGACCTGCGCGGGGTCCTTCACCGCCTCCGGGGACGGGTCGGACGCCTGCAGGCCGAGGCCCTCGTCGGCGCTCACGATGCCGGCCGTGCTCGTGTCCGGCTGCTGCTCCGTGGCGGGCGTCAGGCCGTCCATCGTGCCGTCGCTGCCGTCCAGCACCGACTGGTTCACCGAGCCGTCGCCGAACCCCGCCGCGAGGGACGCCCGCAGCTGCACGTACTTCTGCTGGTCCACCTGGCTGATCGCGAACAGCACGATGAACAGCGCCATGAGCACGGTGATCATGTCGGAGTACGACACGAGCCAGCGCTCGTGGTTCACGTGCTCCTCGTCGTGCCCCCCGCCGCGCCGGCTCCGGCCGCGCCCGCCGTGGCCGCTCACGCCGCCTCCTTCGCGGCGGGCGTGTCCGGCAGCAGGCTGCGGAGGCGCTCGCCGACCAGGCGCGGGTTGGCGCCGGCCTGCACGGCCAGCAGGCCCTCGAGGGTCACCTCCATCTGCGCGCACTCCAGGTCGGAGAACCGCTTGATGCGGGTGCCGAGCGGCAGCCAGACGACGTTCGCGGACAGGATGCCCCACAGGGTCGCGACGAACGCCGCGGCGATGGAGTGGCCCAGCGACGACGGGTCGGACAGGTTCTCCAGCACGTGCACCAGGGAGATGACCGTGCCGATGATGCCGATCGTCGGGGCGTAGCCGCCCATGTCCTGGAAGTACTTCGCGTGCGTCTTCTCGCGGGTCCGCTTGGTCGCGATCTTGTCCTCGAGGATCATCCGCAGGTCGTCCGGGTCCGTGCCGTCGATCGCGGCCTGCAGGCCGCCGCGCAGGAACGGGTCGTCGATGTCCTTCGCCGCGTCCTCCAGCGCCAGCAGGCCCTCGCGCCGCGCCCGGTCCGCCAGCTCCACCAGCGTGTCGACCGTCGTCGTCGGGTCCGGGACCTTGCTCATCAGCGCCCGGGGCACCGCCTTGTACGACTCGATGACGTCCTTGACCGTGTGCCCGGCGATGCCGACGCCGATCGTGCCGACCCACACCAGCAGCAGCGGTGCGGGAAGGAAGATCGACATCGGGTCGGCGCCCTCCATGATGAGGGCGCCGAAGATCGCACCGAAGGCGACGACCAGCCCGATGAAGCCGGCGGGATCCATCAGCGGCTCCTGGGTCTCAGGGGGACAGGGTCGGCGAGCGGGCCGTCGCCCTCGTCACCCGGGTCGTCACCGGCCGGCGCCTCGTCGGCGTCCCGGACCAGCTCGACCGCCGGCGACGGCGCGGCCTGGATCTCCTGGGCGCGGGCCAGGAGCTGCGCGCGGTGCTCGTTGACCCGCGCGATGACCTCGGCCATCGACTCCCGGACGATGTACTTCGTCCCGTCGATGAGGGTCAGGATGGTGTCGGGAGCGCTGTCGACGCGCTGGAGCAGGTCCGGGTTGACCCCGAACTGGGCCCCGTTCAGGCGCGTCACGATGATCACAGCGGTTCCCGTCCCTGGTGGTGCGTCTGCGGCGGAGTGCGCCGCGGCGGCCCGTCCGTGTGCCGCTCACCCCAGCCCATCGGACGCGGCCCGGAGGGGCTGAGGCGTTTGCGGGACTTCGCCCGGTCGGCGCGGGCCGGGGTGCGCCGGCACGCCCACGTTCCTCGCGGAGACCGAGAACAGCCCCTCATCAGACGGAGCTCAGGCGGAGGCGTCCAGGGACCGCAGGTAGTCCCGGAGATCAGGCCAGACGGAGTCCACCCAGAACTCCACGTCGCTCGGGTCAGAGAGCGGGAAGAACCCGTCGTCAGCCTCGACCTGCTGAGTGAGATACCAGTCCGCCTCACCCCGGATATCACGGCCGAAGACTCTGGCGAACGACACGTTCCACGCATGCTTCGCAAGCGCTGCGCGAGTCGACCCGTCGACGATGTTCAGAAGCGTCGGCATCGATCCAGGCCGAGTGGCGATCCGGTCGTACATGTCGGGCGCAAAGTCGCCGCGTCCGACCTCGCAACGGACCGTGGACGCTGCAGTCGCGGGAACCCCTTCTATCCCGTAGGCCCGGCTCCACCCCTCGACCTGGAGCCACACGCCCGTTCCCGCATGCGGACGCGCGGCATCGGGCAGCCCCCACCCGATCCGACTCCCCGCGAACCGCGCGAACCCCACGCCCACCAGGCGGCTCCCCAGCGACTTGACGAGTATCCGGCGAGCGACGGCCGTCGACAGCTGACTCACGCTCGCCACCCTAGGGCCCGACCACGGGAGATCGCCCGGGCATGTCCACCCGGTAGTCCCGGAGATCGGGCCAGACGGAGTCCACCCAGAACTCCACATCGCTCGGGTCAGAGAGCGGGAAGAACGCGTCATCGGCCTCCACCCATTGCGTGAAGAGCCAGTCCACTTCGCTCCGGATATCACGGCCGTACACCCTGGCGAAAGACACGCTCCACGCATGCTCCGCAAGCGCACGACGGGCGGACCCCTCGACGATGTGGAGGATCGACGGCATAGATCCGGGCCTAGTGACGATCTGCTCGTACATGTCCGGAGCAAAGTCACCGCGTCCGACCTGGCAGCGAACGGCGGATGCCATGGTCGCCGGAACTCCTTCAAGGTCGTAAGCTCGGCTCCAACCCGCGATCTGGAGCCACACGCCTGTTCCTGCATTCGGACGCGCAGCGTCAGGCAGACCCCACCCGATCCGCCTTCCGGCGAACCGCACGCAGCCGACCTCGACGAGACGCGCCCCCAGCTCCTTGATGAGGACCCTGCGGGCCGACGCGGTGGAGAGAAGCGCCACGTCGCGCACGCTATACCCGAGCCAGGACGCCCGTTGGCGTCGCACACGGCTCCGCAGATGCGGACACCCGCCCCACGACCTGCGCAGCACCGAGCGCACGACCCGGCGTCATCCCCTCACCTCCGGCGCCCCGTCCCATCCGGGGCCGATCGCCGCGCCCACGCCTCGGACCACCCACGAGGTGGACCCCTGCTGGCGACCGGTCTCACCAGTGACCTGCCGGAGCCGTTCGCGCGCCGCGTGCCGGTTCCTGCGGGCCCCCTCCTGTGCGAGCCGCGTGAGGAACGCCTCGCTCGACGTCGACGCGATGCACTGCGCCTGCAACCACGCGCTCATGTCCGCGACCGGGACGTCGGACAGCTCACCGCCCTCGACGACGAGGTCCCGCAGCCCCGCGTCCGCCGCGTGCCGCACGACCTCGTCCCGGTGAGGTCCGGGCACCAGGGCGTCGATCGCCGCGGTGCGGTGCTCCGGTCGCTCCACCAGCTCCCACGCGACCGCGCGGGCGAGGAACGCGTCGGGCTCGTCCGCCAGCGCCCGGAGGACACCGGCGTAGCGGCCGGCGGCGAGTGCGCGCGAGTAGACGTCCCAGCGGACGACGTGCTCCTCCGTCCCTCCGGGCTCGAGCTCGACCTCCGGCGGACCCACCTGCGCCATCAAGGCCTCGAACGGACTGCCTGACCTCACCGCCGCCCGCTCCCCATCCGCCGTCGCCATGATCCCTCCGGGGCCCCGAGCGCCCGGTCGGCCTTGACCACGCGCGGTGCGCGCACCCTACCGTGGCCCCGTGCCGGCACACGCCGCCGCGGGCGGGACCTCCGCGACCGTGGCCCCGCACCTCGTGCGGTACCTCATGCTCGTGGCGGACGAACGCGGTGTGCCGTTCGACGACGCGCTGCGCGCCGGCGGGCTCACGCGGGAGGCGGTGGAGGCCCCGGCGCTGCGGGTGTCGTTCCGGCAGGGGCGGGCGGTCATCGAGGCGGCGGTCGACGCGCTCGGGATGCCGGCGCTCGGGCTGGTGGTGGGGTCGCGGCAGCCGATCACGTCCGCGGGCGTGCTCGGGCTGGGGTGGCTGACGTCCCCGACGGTCGCCGACGGCGTGGCGCTGGGCGTGCGGTACCAGCGCCTCGCGGGGTCGATGGTGCACTGGGCCGCGGAGCGGGACGGCGACCTGCTGACGGTCGTCGCCCAGGTGCACGGGGACTCCGGGCGCGTCGACGAGTTCCTGGTGGACGAGGGGTTCGCGAGCATCACCCGGTCGGCGCGCGACGCCGCCGGCGCGGAGTTCCGGCCGCACCGGGTGGAGCTCGCCCGGCCGGCACCGTCGGACCCGGGGCCGTGGACGTCGGTGTTCGGGCCCGACGTCGCGTTCGGCTCGGCGCGCAACGCCTGGGTGCTCGCGCCCGAGCAGTGGCGCCGGCCCGTCCCGACGGCGGACCGGTGGACGCTCGCGCTGGTGCGGGGGCTGCTGGACGAGCAGACGGCCGAGGTCGTCGACCGGCAGGAGCTCGTGGCGCTGCTGTCCGCCCGGGTCGAGGCCGCGCTGCCCGAGGTGCTGCCGCTCGCCGCGCACGCGCGGGCGCTCGCGATGAGCGAGCGGACGCTGCGACGGCGGCTCGCGGACGTCGCGACGACGTACTCCGACGTGGTCGACGAGGTGCGGCGGCGGCTGGTGGGGCGTCTCGTGCGGCACGGCGACGTCCCGCTCGCGGAGGTCGCGACCCGCGTCGGCTACACCGACGAGCGCTCCCTGCGCCGGTCGGTCCACCGCTGGTACGGCCGCTCCCCCGCCGCCCTCCGCCGCGCCCCCTGACGCCGCGCCGGCGCCGCGCCCGCCGCGCCGGCCGCGCCGTCGGTGCCGGTCGCGGGCGCGAGGCCGCCGCTCCGGGCGCGAGGTCGTCAGGTCCGGCCGAGGTCGTCAGGTGGGAAGGACGACCTCGGCCGGACATGACGACCTCGACGGCAGAGCGGGTGGGCGGGGCGGCAGAGCGAGTGGGCGGGACGGCAGAGCGGGTGGGCGGGGCGGCGGGGCGGGCGCCGGGGGGCCGCGGCGGGTGGCCTGTCGGGTCCGGGAAGTCGGCTCGCCGGGTCCGCCGCCGCGGGGGTGCGGCTGCTTAGCATCGCTGGCACCGAGCGCGAAGGAGCGTGAGCCGTGACCGCGGACGTCTGCGTGATCGGGGCCGGCCCGGCCGGCCTGGCGGTGGCGCGTGCGCTGCGGGAACGCAGCCTCGAGTACGTGCACCTGGAGCGGCACACCGGCGTCGGCGGGGCCTGGGACATCGACAACCCGGGCGGACCGATGTACGAGTCGGCGCACCTCATCTCGAGCCGCACGCGGTCGGGGTTCAGCGGGTTCCCGATGCCGGACGACTACCCGGACTACCCCGGCCACCGGCAGGTGCTCGCGTACCTGCGGGCGTTCGCCGACGCGTACGGGCTGACGGAGCACGTCGAGACCGGCGTCGAGGTCACCGAGGTCCGCCGCGACGGCGACGGCTGGCTGGTGACCCGCGCGGACGGCACGGCGTCCCGGCACGCGGCGGTCGTCGTCGCGACCGGCTCGCAGTGGTTCCCCAACGAGCCCGCGCTGCCCGGGTCGTTCACCGGGGAGGTCCGGCACAGCAGCACGTACCGCAGCCCGGGCGAGCTCGCCGGCAAGCGGGTGCTCGTCGTCGGGGCGGGCAACTCGGGCTGCGACATCGCGTGCGACGCCGCCCGCAGCGCCGACCACGCCGTCATCAGCACGCGGCGCGGGTACTGGTTCATCCCGAAGCACGTGTTCGGGGTGCCGTCCGACGTGGTCGGCGGGGCCGGGTCGTTCCTGCCGAAGCGCGCCGAGCGGGCACTCATCCAGCCGCTGCTGCGCCTCCTCGTCGGGGACCTGCGCCGGCTGGGCCTGCCGAAGCCGGACCACAAGCTGTTCGAGACGCACCCGATCGTCAACTCGATGCTGCTGCACCACCTGCAGCACGGCGACATCACCGCCCGGCCGGGCGTCCGGGACACCGCGGGCCGGACCGTGACGTTCACCGACGGCACCTCCGACGAGTTCGACCTGGTGCTGCTCGCCACCGGCTACCGGCACCGCGTCCCGGTCGCGCAGCAGTACGTCGGCGACGAGCAGCACCCCGACCTGTACCTGAACTTCGTGTCCCGCGAGCACCCCGGGCTGTTCGGCGTCGGGTACGTCGAGACCAACAGCGGGGCGTACGGGCTGTTCGACCAGCAGGCGCACCTGCTCGCGGCGTACCTGGACGCGCTGGAGACGCACAGCCCGTCCGCCGAGCGGTTCACGCGGATGATCGCGACCGACCGGCCGGACCTGTCGAACGGCCTGCGGTTCGACTCCTCGCCCCGGCACCGCGGCTACGTCGACTCGGACGCCTACGTGGCGTACCTGCGCAGGGTCGGCCGGACGCTGGGCTGGCGGCTGGAGTCCGACCCGCCGCGCGCGGCGAGGGCGCGGGGGTCGTCCGCGACGGCGGCGGTGCGGGCGTGACGTACGACTACCGGGGCAAGGTCGTCCTGGTGACCGGCGGGGCCGGCGGCATCGCGCGCGCGTTCCTGGGCCCGGTGGCGTCGCTGGGCGCGACGTGCGCGGTGGTCGACATCCGGACCGAGGCGGCCGAGCGCACCGCCGCCGCCCTGCCCGGCGCCGGGCACGCGGGGTACGGCTGCGACCTGACGGACCAGGCGCAGGTCGAGGCGCTGCTGACGCGGGTCGGCGCGGAGCACGGGCGGATCGACGTGCTCGTGAACAACGTCGGGATGACCAGCGCCGACCGGTTCGACGAGCGCAGCGTCGAGTCCATCCGCACCGAGCTGGAGGTCAACCTGCTGTCCCCGCTGGTGCTGACCCGGCTCGCCGTGCCGCTGCTGCGCGCCGCGCCGGACCCGCGCGTCGTCACGACGGTGTCGCTCGGCGGGATCTTCCCGCTCGGCGAGACGCCCATCTACACGGCGTCGAAGTTCGGGCTGCGCGGCGCGATGCTGGCCATCGGGCTGGACCTGCGGGCGAAGGGCATCACCGCCGGCTCCGTGCTGCCGTCCGCGACGGACACCCGGATGCTGCGCCGGGAGGCCGTCGAGGGCGGCAACTCCCTGCAGTTCCAGGACCCGCCGCAGCCGCCCGAGGTCGTCGCGCGCACGATGATGCGGATGCTCGACCGGCCCGCGCTCGAGCGCTACCCGCGGCCGTCCGAGGCGGTGCTCGTGAAGACCGCGATGCTCGTGCCGAACGCCCTGCCCCGGCTGATGCGGCTGTTCCGGCGCCGGGGCGAGCGCGGCATGGCGGCGTACCTCGCGCGGCTGGAGCGCGCGGGGATCGCGCACCGCCGCGACGGCCGCTGGGCCCTGGTCGACGACGAGCGCGCCCTCCCGCACCCCTGACCCCGCGCCCGCCGCGCCCGCTCCCGCCGCGCGTGCGCGAGAGGCCAGCACCCGGGCGTCCCGGTGGGGACGGGTGCCCGGGTGCTGGCCTCTCGACCGGCGTGGGTCAGCGCTTGAGGTTGACCAGCTCCTGGAGCACCTCGTCGGACGTCGTGATGACGCGGGAGTTCGCCTGGAACCCGCGCTGGGCGATGATCAGCTGCGTGAACTCCGTGGACAGGTCCACGTTGCTCATCTCGAGCGAGCCGGAGGACAGCGTCCCGCGGCCGCCGACGCCCGCGGCGCCGATCTGCGCGTCGCCGGAGTTCACCGTGGTGGTGAACAGCGAGCCACCGGCCTTCGACAGACCCGCGGGGTTGGTGAACGACGCCATCGCGATGCGCCCGAGGTCCTGCTTGAGGCCGTTCGAGAACGCGCCGTTGATGGTGCCGTCGGACCCGAGCGTGAAGGACTGCAGGATGCCGGCCGCGTAGCCGTCCTGCTTGCCCGCCGCGACGGTGTCGACGCCGGCCATGCTCGTGAGGCCGGAGATGTCGACGTTCACGCCGCCGAGCGTGAAGGTGCCGGCGCCCGTGAGGTTGCCGGACCCGTCGAACGTCAGCGGCGCCGCCGCGACGGTGCTGATGCCGTCCGAGGCGGCCATCGTCCAGCCGGTGGCGGTCTTGGTGAAGGTCAGCGAGAGCTCCCGCTCGTTGCCGAGCGCGTCGTACGCCTTGGTGGTGACGGTCTGGACCGTGCCGTCCTCGGCGTCGGCCTTGAGGTTGCCGGCGAACGGGGCGTTCGTGGTGGCGCGCGCCGGCATCACGGTGCCGACGGCGACCTTGATGTCGCCGACCGGCTTGGTGGTGTCGATGACGCCGTTGACGGCGGCCCAGCCCTGCACCATGGCGCCCGCACCCGGCAGGACCATCTGGCCGGTCGAGTCGAAGTCGAAGGACCCGGCGCGCGTGTAGAACTGCTGGTTCCCCTGGCGGACGACGAAGAACCCGTCGCCGGAGATCATCATGTCGGTGCTGCGGCCCGTGAGCTGCGCGGCGCCCTGCTTGAAGTTGGTCGTGATGCCGGCGACCTGCACGCCGAGGCCGACCTGCGCGGGGTTCTGGCCGCCGACGCCGTCCTGCGCGCCCGAGGCGGCGTTGAGCATCTGGCTGAGCGTGTCCTGGAACTGGATCTGGGACGCCTTGAAGCCGGTGGTGTTGACGTTGGCGATGTTGTTGCCCGTGACGTCGAGCATCGTCTGGTGGCTGCGCAGACCGCTGATGCCGGAGAAGAGGGAGCGGAGCATGGTGGATCCCTTCGGGGTGGTGGAGCCGGACCGCGGTCAGGCGGTGGTCGTGGGGGTGGTGGCGGGCACGGGGCTGATGCCCGCGACGGCGTCGAGCGGGAGCTTCGTCTCGCCGACCTGGAGCACGGGGACGGTGGCGGAGTAGTCGACCGAGCCGACCACGCCGGTCTGCGTCGTGCCGTCGGCGTCGGTCCAGGTGACCTGCTTGCCGACGAGGTCCGCGGAGGCCATGCGCATCTGCAGGGCGAACTGCTCGCGGGCGGACGCCTGGATCTCGGAGAGGGACTCCATCATCGACAGCTGCGTGGTCTGCGCCATCATGTCGCTGGTGTCCATGGGGCTGCTCGGGTCCTGGTTGGACAGCTGGGCCACCAGCAGCTTGAGGAACGTGTCCTTGTCGAGGGTCTTGCTCGGCGTGGACGTGCTCTCGGTCGCGGCGGCGCTCTGGTTGGTGATGTACGAGACGTCGATGGACACGCGGGTCTCCTCAGACGAGCAGGTCGAGGCCGCCGGCGGCGGTCGACGGACGGGCGGCGGGCAGGTCGGTGGCCGGTCCGGGTGCGGTGCCGGCGGGTGCGGCGCCCAGGGGCAGGGCCGCCGCGAGGGAGTCGCGCCGGGTCTCGCCGCCGGTGGCGCCCGAGGCGTCACCCCCGCCGAGGCTGACGTCGGACGACAGCCCGGTGGAGGCGAGGTCCCGCCGCAGGTCGGGCAGCGACTGCCGCAGCGCGTCGCGTGCGGAGTCGGTCGCGCCGACGAGCTCGACCCGCACGGACTCGGGCGAGATGTGCGCGACGACGGTCACGGGCCCGAAGTGCTCCGGGTCCACCCGGAGCGTCAGCACGTGGGAGCCTCCGCCGAGCGACCGCAGGGCCGGCAGCTGCTCGCCGAGCTTCGCGGCGATCTGGTCGGACAGCGGCACCCCTGCGGCCGGCGCGGCGGCGACGGGGGCGCGGTGCTGCACGCTGCCGACCTGCAGCGCGGCGGGAGCGGTCGGTGCCGGCGCGGGGGCCGCCGCGTCGCCCGCCGGGTCGGTGGCCGCGGCGGCCGTGCCCGGCGCCGCGGAGCCGGCGGACGGCTGCGCCGCGCCCGTGAGCGCGGTCGGCGCGGGAGCGGCACCGCCGGCGGGCGTGGTCGTGGCGGCGGTGGGCGCGGCGCCCGGGCCGGCGGGCTCCACCGCGACGGACGCGGCGGCGGGCGGCGGCCCGGCCGGGCCGGCCTGCGTGGTGGCGGGGGCCGTCGTCCCGGCGGGGACGGTGCCGGCACCCGCGGGGGCGGGCGTGGTGGCGGCCTCCCCGGCGGCCGGGGCGGCCGGCGCCGTCGTCGAGGGGGCGGCAGCGGCCGGTGCGCCGGCGGCGGCCGGGGCCGGGGCGGTCGCGGCCGGCGCGGCGGCGTCCACGGCGGCGACCGCGGCCGGGTCGACGGACGAGGCGCCCGGGGCGCCCGGGACCGCGACGGCCGGTGCCGCGACGGCCGCTGCGACGGTCACGGTCGGCGCGGGCGTGGCAGGCGCCGGGGTCGCCGCGGGTTCGGTCGCCGCCGCCGGGTCGGTCGTCGTCGCTGCGGGCGCGTCCGCGGGCGCCTGCGTGGCGGGCGTCGCGTCGGGGCCGTCCGCGCCGGGGGTGGCGTCGGCGCGATCGCGCGCCTGCGCCCCGTCGGTGCGGTCGGCGCGGTCGGTGCGCTCCGTCCGGCCGGTGCGCTCGGCGCGGTCCGTCCGGTCGGCGCGGTCGGGGCGGTCCGTCCCCGCGGCGCGGTCGCGGCGGTCGGCCCGCGCACGATCGGCGCGCGCGCGGTCGGCGGCCCGGTCGGCGGCCCGGGCGTCCGCACGCCCGCGGTCGTCGGCGCGCGCGGCAGCAGCCCGGTCGGCGGCCCGGTCGGCCGTCCGGTCGGCCGTCCGGTCGGCCGTCCGGCCGGTGGCGCGCTCCTGCGGCGACTCCGCGATCGCGCCGGCGAGCACGGCGTCGAACCCGCTCGCGGCGGTCCGGGATCCGGAGCCCGCGCCCGTGCCGCCGGCGGTGGCGGTCGCGCGCGCGGGCAGGGCGGTCAGGGTGGTCGTGGTCACGAGGCAGCCCCCCACAGGGACGAGGTCAGGGACGAGGTCGAGCCGGAGCCCGCGAGCAGCGTGAGGGCGGTGCGCCCGGCGCTGGAGGAGGCGAGCGCGCCGGTGAGCGCGGTCGTGGCGGAGGGTGCCCCGGACTGCGGCAGGACCCGCCGGATGGTGGTCGGCTCGGCGTAGACGTCGCGCACGGTCACGCTCGCGCCGGGCTTCGGGGCGTCGATCATCTTCCCGTCGCCCACGTAGATGCCGATGTGCGAGCCGCCGGACAGCACGACGAGGTCGCCCGGGAGCGCCTGGTCGAGCGACGGGACCTCCGTGCCGAGGGTCGCCTGGTCCCGGGCGACGCGCGGGACGCCCGTGACGCCGAGGTCGGCGAGCGAGCGCAGCACCAGCCCGGAGCAGTCGAGGCCGCCCTCGTCGAGGGACTCCCCGCCCCACACGTACGGCACGCCGAGGTACTGGCGGGCGGCGGCGACGAGGTCCTCCCCGGTGGCCGCACCGGCGCCCCCGGCGCCGGCCACCACCGCGCCCGCGTCGGAGGCTCCGACGGCGGACCCGGTGCCGGTGAGCTCCGCGAGCGCCGCCGCGAACGTCGCGTCGCTCGCGGACGACGCCCCCGCGGCGGACGACGCCCCCGCGGCGGACGCGCCGGACGTCGTCCCCCCGACCGCGCCGACGCTGCCGAGCACCGGGGTGGCGACGGGCACGACGGACTGCTGGATCTGCGCGATGCGCGCCTGCACCGCGGCCACCGCGCCGGTCACCGGAGCTCCCCCGGCGACGGCGCGACGCTGCGGCGCCCCGCGACCTCGTCCAGGACGACCTGCTCGGCGCGCTGGTCCTCGACCCGCACCGTCTCGTCGTGCTTCTCCTGGAGCTTCTCGAGCGTGCGGGTGCGGGTGCGGGCCTGCGACCAGGCGGCGTCCGCGGCCTCGACGACGTCCTGCGCGGCGGTGGCCGCGACGCGCTGGTCGACCAGCAGCGCGGACAGCGCCATGCGGCTGGCGACGACCGCCTGCATGCCGAGCGCGTCCGTGCCGGACGGGAACCGGGCGTCCCCGAGCGCGGCCTGGGTGGCGTCGCGGCGGGCGGCGGCGGCGTCGCGGGTGCGGGTGGCGTCGCCGAGGCGGGCGGCGGCCTGCTCCTCGGCGAGGGTGCGCAGCCGCAGCAGCCCGGCCAGGCGGAAGGCGCGGCTCACGGCAGGTCCCCCATCGCGGCGACGAGGGCGGCGAGCCGGCCCCAGGAGTCGGCGGCGGGCGCGCGCTCGTCCATGCCCTGCCGCAGGAAGGCGTCGATGGCCGTGCCGTGCGTGACGGCGGCGTCGACCAGGGGGTTCGACCCCGTGACGTAGGCGCCCACGTCGAGCAGGTCCTGCGCCTGCCGCCGCGCCGCCATGACGCGGCGCAGCCGGGTGGCGAGGTCCTTCTGCTCGGGGCGCAGGACGCGCGACGCGACGCGGGAGATGGACCCGAGCGCGTCGACGGACGGGAAGTGACCGGCCACGGCGAGCCTGCGGTCCAGCACCACGTGCCCGTCGAGGATCGAGCGCGCGGCGTCGGCGATCGGCTCGTTGTGGTCGTCGCCGTCCACCAGCACGGTGTAGAGGCCGGTGACGGAGCCGGTCGCGCCGGTGCCGGCGCGCTCGAGGAGCTGGGCGAGCAGCGCGAACGTGCTCGGCGGGTAGCCGCGGGTGGCGGGCGGCTCGCCGACGGACAGCCCGATCTCGCGCTGCGCCATCGCGACGCGGGTGAGCGAGTCCATCATCAGCACGACGTCGTCCCCGCGGTCGCGGAACCACTCCGCGATGCGGGTGGCGACGAACGCGGAGCGCAGCCGCACCAGCGGCGGCTCGTCGGAGGTCGCGACCACGACGACGGACCGCGCGAGGCCCTCGGGCCCCAGGTCGTCCTCGAGGAACTCCCGGACCTCGCGCCCGCGCTCGCCGACCAGGGCGATGACGGAGACCTGCGCGTCCGTGCCGCGCGCGATCATCGACAGCAGGCTCGACTTGCCGACGCCGGAGCCGGCGAAGAGGCCGAGGCGCTGGCCGCGGCCGGCGGTGACGAGCGTGTCGAGCACGCGGACCCCGAGGTCCAGCGGCCGCTCGACGCGGGCGCGCGCCAGCGGGTGCGGCGCCTGGCCGGTGACCTCGACGCGGCCGACGCCGGTGAGCGGGCCGAGGCCGTCGATGGGGCGCCCGAGGCCGTCGAGCACCCGCCCGAGCAGCCCGGGGCCGACCGGGGCCGTCAGCGCGGACCCGCGCGGGCGGACGCGCATCCCGGCGCGCAGGCCGTGCGTCGGCCCGAGCGGCATGGCGTGGGCCGAGCCCCGGCCGGTGGCGACCACCTCGGCGGGGACCAGGCCGTCGGCGGTCTCGATGGTGACGAGCTCGCCCACGGCCGCGCCCGTGCCGGCGACCTCGACCGTCAGGCCGACGACGCCGCGCACCTGGCCGACGCGCTCCGGGCGGGCGGCGGTCAGGGCCGCGGCCCACGCCGGACCGCCGGGGTGCGTGCCGTCGCCGGCAGCCCCCGCGGCACCCGGTGCCCCGGCGCCCGTGCTCCCGGCGACGCCCGTGCGCGGCGTCGGCAGCAGGCCCGTCGTCGTCGCGGTCACGCCGCACCATCCGCCTGCGCGGACGCGGCGAGCGCCGCCCGGGCGCGGTCCAGCGCCGCGCCGATGCGCGCGTCGAGGTAGCCGTCCGGCAGCTCGCCGACGGCGTCGCCGGGCTCGAGCGCCGGGTCGGCCACGAGCTCGACGCCCGTGAGGTCCGGCAGCCCGCCGAGCACGTCACCGGCCGGCACGTCGCCGGCCGCGGCCGGCGCCGCGAGCGCGGCCCGCACGGTCGCGAGGTCGCGCGGGTGCAGCCGGACGGTGTGCACCTCGCGGCGCGGGTCCTGCTCGCGCAGCCGGCGCAGCGCGGCGCGCGCCGCGGTGGGCGCGTCGGCGACCTCCTGCCCGAGCACGACGGCCGCGAGCTCGAGCGCCGCGGCGTGCAGGGCCGCCTCGGACGCGGCGAGCACGGGGGCGGTGCGCTCGGCGGCGGCGCGGGCGGCGGCCGCGAGCACGGCGAGGGCGTCGGCGTGCTCGGCGGCGCGACGGGCGTCGGCCTCGGCGCGCTCGCGCTGCACGCGGGCGGCCTCGACCTCGGCGGCGCGGGCGGCCTCGCGGGCGCCCGCGGCGTAGCCGGCCGCGTACCCCGCGGCGTAGCCCTCCGCGCGGGACGACGGCTCGGCGACGGCGGCGCCGCCGAACACCTGGGTGAACCGGTGCTCAGGAGACATACTCGTCCTCCCCCTCGCGCCGGATCACGATCTGGCCGGACTCCTCGAGGCGGCGGATCACCTGGACGATGCCGGCGCGGGCCTCCTCGACCTGCGAGAGGCGCACCGGGCCGAGCAGCTCGATCTCCTCCTCGAGGTTCTCGCGGGCGCGCTCGGACAGGTTGCGCAGCGTCTTGTCGCGCACCTCGGGCGTCGCGCCCTTGAGCGCCACGGACAGCTCGTTGGTCTCGACCTGGCGCAGGACGAGCTGCATCGCGCGGTCCTCGAGCAGCACGATGTCGCCGAACACGAACATCCGGCTGCGCACCTCGTCGGCCAGGGCCTCGTCGCGGCTCTGCAGGCCCTCGAGGATGAGCTTCTCGGTGGTCGGGTCGGCCCGGTTGATGATCTCGACCAGCGGCTGCACGCCGCCGACGGCGGACAGCTCGTTGGGCGTCAGGACCGTCGAGGCCTTGCGCTGCATCGACTCGGCGATCACCTGCACGACGTCCGGCGAGGCCCGCTCCATGAGCGCGATGCGGTGCGCGACCTCGGACTGCTGCTCCGGGGGCAGGCCCGCCATGATCGCGGAGGCGTGCTCGGGGCGCAGGTGCGCGAGCACGAGCGCCACGGCCTGCGGGTGCTCGCCGTTCAGCAGCGACAGCACCTGCCGGGCGTCGGCGTTCTGGAGGAACTCGAACGGCTGCCCCGCCATGGAGGTCTGCAGCCGCTCGATGACGCCGGCCGCCTGGTCGCGCCCGAGGGCGCCCTCGAGGAGCTGGGTCGCCAGCCCGAGGCCGCCGTTGACGCCGGGGCCGATCATCGACGCGGAGTAGAACTCCTCGACGACCTCGTCGGCCATCGTCTGGTCGACGCGCTCCAGCCGCATGATCTCGGCCGTGAGCTCCTCGATCTCCGCGACGTCGAGCTGCGCCATCACCCGGGCGGCGCGCTCGCGGCCGAGCTGCAGCAGCAGCATGGCGGCCTTCTGCGTGCCGGTGAGCGTCGTGGCGGCCATCAGCGCCGTCCGGCCGGGGTCAGCCAGCCGCGCAGGAGGTCCGCGACCTCGTCGGGCTGCTCGTCCGCGAGCGCCGCGATCTCGGCGCGCTTGACCGCGAGCGACGCGGCGACGGGGTCCACCTCGGCGGGGCCCGGCAGCGCCGGCGGGATGTCCGCCGGGGCCTCGAGCTCGGCGGCCTCGGACGGCCCGTCGACGAGCGGCAGCTCGCCGATGTCGAGCGCCTCGCGCCGGCTGCGCCGGGACCGGCGAGCCAGCACGATCGCGATCACGACCACCAGCAGCAGCAGGGCGCCGGCGACGACGGCCTGCCGGAGCAGGCTCGCCCGCTGGTCGGCGGCGGCCTGCGCGTCGGCCGCGGCGAGCGCGTCGGCGGCGGCGTCCGCGCTCGTCGTGTCGAAGGCCATGGCCTGGACCGCGATCGTGTCGCCCCGCTCGGTGTCGATGCCGGCGGCGGCGGTCAGCGTCGCCGTGAGCTGGTTGAGGTCGATCCCGGCGGCGGCCGTCTGGTCCACCAGGACGGCGAGCGACTGGCGCTGGACCGTGCCGGGGGCGACGCTCGTCACCTCGGTGACCTTGTTGACGGCGTTGCTGACGTCCTCGGTGGTCTTGGAGTACTCGCCGGTGCCGTCGGAGCCGTTCGGCACCGCGATGTTGTCGGGGCCGAGCACGCCCGTGGCGTTGCCGGACCCGGCGCCGGTGTAGGTCTCCTCGGTGGTGGAGGACACCAGCGGCGGGACGTCCTCCGCGATGGAGAACTCCTCCGTCGTGCGCTGCGTCTGGTCCTGGTTCAGCTCGGCCGTGACGGTCACGGCCGACTTGCCGGCGCCGACCACCTGGTCGAGCAGCGCCTGCACCGCTCCGGTGACGCGCTGCTCGTAGGCCGACGTCGCCTCGTCGCCGGAGCCGGCGGTGATGCCCGTGCCGACCTCGGAGAGCACCTTGCCCGTGGAGTCGACGACCGCGACGTCCGTGGCCTTCATGCCCTCGATGCCGGCGGACACCAGGTGCACGATCGCCTCGACCTGGTCGGTGGTCAGCTCGGTGCCGGTGCGGGTGCGCACGAACACCGACGCCGTCGGGTCCTGCTTCTCGGAGACGAACACGGTCTCCTGCGGGAGCGCGAGCTTGACGGAGGCCGCCTCGACGCCGGACATCGCGCCGATGGTCTTGGCGAGCTCGCCCTCCAGCGCGCGCTGGTAGGTGGTCTGCTGCTGGAACTCGCTGGACGTCATGGACATGCCGTCGAGCAGCGAGTAGCCGTCGCCCTCCGCGTTGGCCGGCAGCCCGGCGGCGGCGAGCTTGAGCCGCATCGCGTACAGCTTGTCCTGCGGGACCATGACGGTGCTGCCGCCGTCGGTGAGCTCGTAGGACACGCCCTCCGCGGAGAGCTGGTCGACCACGGCCGAGGCGTCGGTGGCGGACAGGCCGGAGAACAGCGGCGCGAGCGTCGGCTTGCTGGCCCACGAGTACACGGCGAACCCGCCGAGCAGGATCGCGGCGACCGCGATGACCGCGAAGGTCTTCTGGGGCAGCGAGAACTGCTTGACGGCCCCGCTCATGCGGCCGAACAGGGACTTCACCTGGGCGGGCATCAGGCCTGCATCCTCATGATCTCGGTGAACGCGTCGACGGCCTTGTTGCGCACGGCGGCGGTGAGCTCGAGCGCGAGCTTCGCCTCGGACGACGCCACCGTGTAGTCGTGGACGTCGTCGAGGTCGCCGGTGACGGCCTGGACCGCGAGCGCCTGGCTGGTGGACTGGAGCTGCTGGACCTGGTCGACCGCGCCGAGGGCGGCGGCGAACCCGCCGTCGAGCCCGGCGGCGCCGGTGGCGGACGCCCCCGGCGTGGCGGAGGCGCCCGACAGGTCGGACAGCGCCGACAGGTAGGTGGTGGGGCTGACGCCGGAGACGCCGCCGACGGGCTGGATGCTCACGAGGTCCGTCCGATCTGCAGCGCGGCCTCGTAGGACGCCCGCGCGCGGTCCACGACCGCCGCGTTCGCCTGGTAGCCGCGCTGCGCCATGATGAGCTGGGTCATCTGGCTGGCCATGTCGACGTCGGGGTAGCGCACGTACCCGTCCTCGTCGGCCAGCGGGTTGGTGGGCTCGTACACGACGCGGCCCTCGGCGGACCCCAGCGCGATGCCGGAGACCTGCGCACCGCCGCCGTTCTCCGTGGGGATCTCGCTCGCCACGACGTACTTGGCCTGGTACGCGGCCTCCGTGGTAGAGGTCGCGTTGTTCATGTTCGCGAGGTTGTCGCTGACCGCGTCGATCCACTTGCGGTAGACGGTCATGCCGGTGCTGGCGACCCCGATCGCCCCGAAGGTCGTCATCAGGAGGTCCGCATCGCGGCGCGCACGCCGGAGAACGTGCCGTCGACGGCCTGGGTCGCGAGCTGGTAGCGCAGGTTCGTGTCGACGTTGAGCAGCGTCTCCTCGTCGAGGTTGACGTTGTTGCCGTCGGTGCGGGTGGGCTCGAGCGACCGGGCGACGGTGGCGGAGGCCGCCCCGGAACCGCCCTCGACCGCGCGGGCCAGGGCGTCCTCGAACTGGACCTTCTTGGCCTGGTAGCCGGGCGTCTGGATGTTCGCCACGTTCTCGGCGATCGCGCGCTGGCGCAGGGCCAGCCCGTCCAGCGCGCTGTTCAGCGCGACGTAGCTCACGGAGTCGAACATGCCCATGGCAGGGTCACCCTCACCGAGGTTGGTCCTGATCGGCCTGTCCGTGGCCTGCTGCGCGAGCGATCCCTGCTCACTGCCCCCATCGGCGGCGACGGGACCACGCTGAGGCTCCGGGGCGGACTTCTTGCCACGTCACCCGCGCGAGGGAGCCGATACGCGCGGTCTGTCCGCTTCGCCCGCTCCCGTCCCCAGCCGCGCGGGGTGCGAGGGGGTTCCGGGGGTCGCCCGACCGGCGGTCAGGCCTCGGCGTCGAGGTAGACCGGGACCGCGGCGGGACGGGTGCGCATCGACTCGGCGAGGCGCAGGCTGCGGCGGTGCTCGCCGAGCTGCTCGGCGGTGCGGCGCACCAGGTCGCGCTGCCGCTCCACCAGGGCGGCGGCACGGGGGGCGAGGTCCAGCGGCAGGGGGCCGAGCCCGCGGGGCGTGCGCCACGGCTCCGTCACCGCGACGTCCAGCCCGGCGGCGACCTCGGGCGACCGGGCGGCGCGCAGCAGCGCCTCGGCCCGGTCCGCGACCGACTCCATCTCGGCCAGTGCGCGCGCCCAGGCCGCCTCCCGCTCGTCCTGCCCGCGGTGGCCGCCACCGGCGCCCGTGCCGGGGTCGGCGTACCCGTCGACCGCGGAGCCCTCGGTCAGCGCCGTCACGGCACCGACCGCGGGCGCCTCAGCCGACACCGAGCACCCCGGAGCCGGCCGGGCCGCCGGGGGCGGTGTCGAACGGGGACGCCGGCCGCGGGGCGGGCACGTCCTGCGCGACCACCGCGGCGGCCTCCCGCCACGTCTCGGCGAGCGGCGCGACGACGCCGCGGCAGGCCGCGACCCGGTCGGCGTCGCCGGAGGTGGCGGCGCCGATCAGCTCGGACAGCAGGAACGTGTACACCGACAGCAGCCGCTCCGCGCCGTCCCACGCGTCGACGTCGAGGTTCGCCATCAGCTCCGCGACGATCTCCTGCGCGTGGCCGAGCTGGGTGGTGCCGCCGACGCGGTCGCCCGCGCGGAACCGCTCCTCGGCGCGGTCCATGTCGAGCAGCAGCCGGTCGTAGAGCATGGTGAGGAGCTTCGCGGGGCCCGCGGTGGCGACCGCGTCGGCGAGGTACCGGGTCCGGACGTCGTACACGACGGCCCTCCGTTCGGGATCGGGCGGCTCAGCTCGCCGAGTTGTTCGCGTTGAGCTGCGCGAGCTGCTGGGTCAGGAAGTTCGAGGTCGACTGCATCTGCGACATGGCGACCTCCATGGCGGCGTAGGTCTTGACCAGCGCGGCGCGGCGCGTGGCCAGCCGGTCGTCCCAGCTCGCGATCCGGTCGGTGAGGTCCTTGACCTCGTCCTCGCGGACCTTGATGGAGGTCGTCAGCGTGCCGTCCGTCGCGTCGGAGGCGTCCTTCGCGGCCGTCTCGAGCGAGGCGGCGATCTTCTGGACGACGTCCTGCACCGCCGTGGGGTCGGCGGTGTACGCCGCGGCGAACTTCTCCGCGTCGAAGCTGAACGTGCCGTCCTTGCCGAGCACGATGCCGGTGCTGGCCACGTCGGTGCCGTCGGCCGCGGTCGAACCCGCGGCGAGCAGCTGCTGCTGCAGGAGCCGGATGGTGGTGTCGCCGGACAGCAGGCCGGCGGTGATGATCGAGCTGCCGTCGGCGGCGGTGCCGGTGCCCGAGGTGGTGCGGCTGGTGATCTCGCTGAGCACCAGGTTGAGGTTGGTCACGAGGTTCTGCGCCAGCGTGCTCATCGCCTTGGCGTCCCGGGCCACCGTGAGCGTGACCGGCTCCTCGGTGGTGGCCGAGACGGTGACGTCGACGCCGGTGAGCAGCCCCTCGAACGTGTTGCTCGCGGAGGTGACCGTCGTCGCGCCGGCGGTGTCGGGCCAGAGCGTGATGGACGCGTCCGACGCCGCGCGCAGCTGCTGCGACGTGAGGGTCTGGCCCGCCGCCGGGTTCCCGACGGCGACGGTGAACCCGTTGGCGGTGCCCGTCTCGGTGCCCGTGAGCTGCAGCTTGTAGACGGGGGCGGCCGCGGTGCCCACGTTGACCGCGGTCGCGGTGACGCCGGTGCCCTCCGCGTTGAAGGCGGCGACGACGTCCCCGATGTTCGAGCTCAGGGCCGTGATGGTCGTGGTCTCGCCGCCGCGCGTCAGCGTGAACGACGGCTGCAGGTCCGTGTACTGCGCGGGCAGCGTGTAGAGCGTGGACTGCGAGGCCGCGACCGCGTCGACGGTGAACGCGAGCGACGACGGCTGCGCACCGGTCGAGGTGACGGCGGTGACGGCGGTCGACGAGGAGGTCGCCTTCGCCGCCTGCCAGGACTCCGTCTTCGCGGCGGCGCCGGCGGCCGTGCCGAGCGAGGACACCTTGGTGTTCAGCGACTGCAGCGCGGAGACCACCGACTGCAGGCCGGACTTCTTGCTCGCCAGCAGCTTCTGCTGGTTCGCCTCGACCGCCATCAGCTTGTCGATGATCGCGGTGGTGTCCAGGCCGGAGATCAGGCCGTCGATCCCGATGCTGCTCGCCATCGTCTGCAGTCCCTCGCTGTGCTGGTCGGCGGTCGTGGTGATGCGGCCAGGCGGTGGGCGGACGGTCGTCCACCCACCGCCTGGCCGGTCGTGCGGTGCCACCCGTCACGGGGACGGGCGGCGGTCAGGTCACTGCAGGAGCTGGAGCACGCTCTGCGGCAGCGACTTGGCCTGGGCGAGCATCGCGGTGCCGGCCTGCGACAGGATCGACGCCCGCGTGTACGACACCATCTCCGAGGCCATGTCCGTGTCACGGATCCGGCTGTCCGACGCGGAGAGGTTCTCCACCGCGACGTTCAGGTTGTTGATGGTGTGGTCGAAGCGGTTCTGGACCGCACCGAGCTGCGAGCGGACCTTCGACACGGACTGGATGGCCGCGTCGATGGCGTCGATCGCCGAGGTCGCACCCGCGTTGGACGCGATGTTGTTGAACGTGGCGGTGTCGGCACCGGCGGCGCCGTCCACGTCCGCCACCAGGTCACCGGTGACGATCGCGTTACCGGCCGCGTTCTTCTCCGGGCCCTGGACCGTGACGTCGCCGTAGGCGCCGAACTTCACCGACAGGCCGGAGCCCGACAGCGCGGAGTCGACGGCGGACTGCAGCGCGTTGCGGTTGGCCTCCGCCTGGGTGGCGTTGGCGGTACCGCCACCGGCCCAGGTGATCGACGCGGCGTCGACCGTGTAGGTCTTGCCGCCGAAGGCGAACGACAGGTCGGCGGCCGGGGCCGCACCCGCGTAGTCCACCGTGCCCGGGCCGAAGGTCCAGGTCGAGCCACCGGAGGTGACGTCGATGTTGTCGACGCCGAGGCCGGCCGCGCTCATGGACTTCGCGGTCAGGTCGACCGTGATCGAGTCGGCGCTCGAGGTGTTGGCGCCGACCTGGAACACGCCCTCGTAGGAGCCGTTCAGCAGCGTCTTGCCGTTGAACTGCGTGGTGTCCGAGATGCGGGTGAGCTCCTTCTTGAGCTCGCCGATCTCGTCCTGGATGTTGCCCTTGGCGGTGGAGGACAGACCACCGTCGTTGGACGCCTGGACGGACAGGGTCCGCATGCGCTGCAGGATCGAGTGCGTCTCGGTGAGCGCACCTTCAGCGGTCTGGACGACCGAGATGCCGTCCTGGGCGTTGCGCACGGCCTGGGTGGTGCCGCCGATCTGGGCGCGCAGACCCTCGGAGATCGCCAGACCAGCAGCGTCGTCCGCAGCCCGGTTGATGCGCAGGCCGCTCGAGAGCTTCTCGAGGGACTTGCTCAGGTCGTTCTGGGTGCTGGACAGGTTGCGGTACGCGTTCAGCGCCGCGATGTTGGTGTTGACGGAGAGACCCATGGTTCTCTTCCTCCTTGATTCGGGTCGAAGTGGCCCATCCGTGGGCTCACCCCTGACCTTCGACCGCCGACGGGGCGGCCTGAGGGATTCGCGCCGGTTCACCCGTCCGGGTGGGCACCCGTCCGCCGCCGCCCCGCGCCCGTCCGCCGCAGCCGCGCGCGTGCGCCGGGGACGACGCAGGGCGCCGGCCGCGGGTGTGCGGCCGGCGCCCTGCGCCGTGTGAGCTGCTCCGGTGGCGTCCGTCAGACCGCCGCGGTCCGGCGGGCGTCGTCCTCGTACGGCGTGGGGACGGCCCGCACGACGTCCGCCTGGTGGCTGGCGGCGGTCATCGCGGCGCGGGACGCCACGGCGGCGAAGTACGTCCGGCGGCGGCGCTCCGCCACGCCGTCGGGGCGCTCGGCCGCGGGCACCAGGTCGGGGTCGAGGCTCGCGTTGAGGCCGTCCCGCATGAGCGCGAGGCCCTCGGTGCGCAGCTGGCTGATGCGGGACTGCGTGACGCCGAGCTCGTCGGCCAGCTCCGCGACGGACCGGTCCTGCAGGAACAGGCCCTCGATCACGGTGCGCAGCCGGTCGGGCAGCGTCTCGACCGCGGCGCGCAGGTAGCGCAGCCGCTCCCCGGTCAGCACGTTCTCCTCCGGGCCGGGCGCCTCGTCGCGGACGAGCTCGGCCACCGGGTGCACGGTCGCGTCGATGGACAGCACGCGCCGCTCGGCGTCCTGCCGGGCCTGGTCGACCGCGGCGAGGTCGGTGCCGAGCGCCGACGCGAGCTCCTCGCGCGAGGGGGTGCGGCCGAGCGCGGCGGTGAGCCGGTCGCTCGCGGCGGACAGCTCGCGGGCACGGTGCCGGGCGCCGCGCGACGCCCAGTCCATCGAGCGCAGCTCGTCGATGAGGGCGCCGCGGATGCGCAGCGCGGCGTACCGGGCGAACGGCACCCCGGTCTCCGGGTCGTACGCGCGGGCGGCGAGCACGAGGGCGAGGTGGCCGGCGGACACGAGGTCCTCGCGGCTGACCGTGGCGGGGACCCGGGCCAGGACCTCGCTGACGTGGTAGCCGACGATCGGCATGTGCGCGACGACGAGGTCGTCGGCGGCGGGGGCGGCTGCGGAGCTGTTCACGGACCGGTTCTCGGCCCCGCTGAATCCGGGCTTGAGCGATTCCCAGAAAGTTCCTGGGTATCCGATTTATCCGACTTGGGCGGCCATTTCGGACGTTCCGGACCGACAAACCGGACATGGACCCCCATAGCTCCGCGACGTTGGTCCCAGGTGTGACACAGATCACATCGAACGCACCCTCTGCGGCGCCGACAACCTGTATGGCGCACGTTCCGCACGCGCTGACCTGGGGCCTCACGCGGGCCGGCACACGCCTGTCCGATTTCGCTCAGGTCCTCACCCGCCGTCCCGATAGGAGGGAGGTGCCGCCCGGCGACCGCCGCGGCGACCGGCGACGCACCACCACACGGAAAGGGGGGGCTCACGGCCATGGCCCTGAGCGAGCTGTCCGACGTCCTGTGGACCGAGCGCCGACTGCTCGAGCTGCTGCTGTTCAAGCTCGAGGAGGAGCAGCTGGTGCTGACCAGCGGCCGCACCCGCTGGCTCGCGCACGCCACCCGCGAGGTCGAGACCGTCCTCGACGAGATCCGCGACGCCGAGCTCGGCCGGTCCGTCGAGGCCGACGCGGTCGCGATCGAGCTGGGCCTGGAGCCCGGCAGCACCCTGCAGACGCTCGCCCAGCACGCGCCGGCGCCGTGGGACGACCTGCTGCAGGCGCACCGCGACGCCTTCGTCCAGCTCACCACCGAGATCGCCCAGCTCGCCGACGGCAACCGCGAGCTGCTGGCCCTCTCGCACCGGGCCACGCAGGAGACCCTGATGTCCCTGCAGGAGTCGGTGCAGACCTACGACCCGACGGGCCACACGACCGCCGGGGCCGACCGCAGCGCGCAGCTGCTGGACCGCTCGTTCTGACGCGGCCGCGCCCGACGACCCCGACGAACCCGAGGAAGAGGACCCGTTGAGCACCTTCTCCGGACTGGGCACCGCCCTCAGCTCCCTGATCGCGCAGCGCCAGGCGCTCGAGGTGTCGGGCCAGAACGTGGCCAACGCCAACACGGTCGGCTACACGCGGCAGCGCGCCGCGATGAGCTCGCTGCCCGCCGCCACCGTGCCGTCGATGTTCTCCACGACGGACGGCGTCGGGATCGGCACCGCGGTGACCGGCATCGAGCGGCTGGGCGACGTGTTCCTCGACGCCCGCGTGCGCAACGAGACCTCCGGCTCGTCGCGGCTGTCCGCCGTGGCGACCGAGTACAAGACGCTCGAGACCACCATCGGCGAGCCGTCCGCGACCGGGTTCTCGAAGGACCTCACGGCGTTCTGGACCTCCTGGTCGGACGTCGCCAACTCCTCCGGGACCGTCGCCAACCGCTCCGTGCTGCTCGAGCGCGGCAAGGCCGTCGCCGACCGGATCGGCACGATGTACCGCGACATCGACACCCAGTGGCAGCAGGCGCTGACGACCACCACGTCGCTCGTCACGCAGGTGAACACCACCGCCGCGAACGTCGCCGACCTCAACACCCGCATCCTCGCGATCAGCAACGCGGGCGGGTCGGCCAACGAGCTGATGGACCAGCGCGACCTGCTCGTCACGCAGCTGTCGTCCCTCGTCGGCGCGTCCACCCGCGCCAACGCGGACGGCACGCTCGACGTCATGGTCGCCGGCAACGCCCTGGTCTCCGGGGGCAGCGCCAACGCGCTCGAGGTCGCCCCCACCAGCCCCGTGTCGTTCCAGGGCGCCGTCGACGGCGACGCGGTCACGATCCGGTGGGCGAAGACCGGCCACGCCGCGGGCATCGACGGCGGCACCGTCGCCGGCCTGCTCACCGTCCTGGCCCCCGCGGGCAGCGGCGGCGTCCTCACCGGGGCGGCCGCGCAGCTCGACGGGCTCGCCACGCAGATCGCCGAGCAGGTCAACGCGATCCACGACGACGGCTACACCGTCGACGGGCGCACCGGCATCGACTTCTTCACCTACGACCCCGGCAACCCGGCCAAGAGCCTCGCGGTCGCGATCACGGACCCCGACGACATCGCGGTGTCCGCCAGCGCCGCGGAGGCGTTCGACGGCACCGTCGGGGAGAAGATCGCCGGGCTCGCGAAGACCGCCGGCGGGCCCGACTCGCTGTGGTCCGCGTTCGTCGTCGACCTCGGCGTGAAGTCCGCGAGCGCGTCCTCCCGCGCCACCGTCGCCGAGGCCGCGCGCGCCACCGCCGCGTCCGCCCAGCTCGCGCAGACCTCCGTCGACACCGACGAGGAGACCGTCAACATGCTCGCGTTCCAGCGGGCGTACGAGGGGGCGGCCCGCGTGCTGACCGCGGTGGACGAGATGCTCGACACGCTGATCAACCGGACGGGGGTGGTGGGCCGATGAGCACCATCGGGCGCGTCACGCACTTCACGGTGCGGGCCTCGACGCTGGGCAACCTGCAGACCAACCTGCAGAAGATGTCCGACCTGCAGGCGCAGATGTCGTCGGGCACGAAGATCACCGTCGCCTCCGACGACCCCGCCGGCACCGCCGACGTGCTGCGCATCCAGGGCGACCAGCGGCTGCTCGACCAGTACAGCCGGAACGCCGCCGACGGCGAGGCCTGGCTGCTCACGGTCGACAGCGCGCTCACCACGTCGCTCTCCTCGCTCCGCAAGGCCCGCAACCTCACGGTCCAGGGCGGCAGCGGAGCGCTCGGCACCACCTCCCGGGCGGCGCTCGCCCAGGAGATCGAGGGCATCCGGGAGTCGCTGCTGGCCCAGGCGAACACCACCTACCTGGGGCGGTCCGTCTTCGCGGGCACCGTCTCCGGGGAGGCGTTCAGCGACGCCGCCGGCGGCTACACGTTCAACGGCGTCGCGACCGCCCGCGTCGAGCGCACGGTCGCGAGCGACACCACGGTGCGCGTCGACAGCACCGGCTCGGCCGTCTTCGGCGAGGGCACCGACTCGGTGTTCGCGGTGCTCGACCGCATCACGGCGGCGCTCAACGACACGACCACGGACTTCGACCCCTCGGCGTTCCTCGACGAGATCGACGGGCACCTCGACAACATGCTCACGGAGCTGTCGTCGAACGGTGCGCGCCAGAACCAGGTCGACTCCGCGCAGGACCTCATCTCCGCCAACCAGATCACCGCCAAGACGCGCCTCGGAGCCATCCAGGACGTCGACCTCGCGCAGATCATCCTCGACATCCAGTCGCAGGAGGTCGCGTACCAGGGCGCCCTGGGCGCCGCCGCCAAGGTGCTTCAGCCGACCCTCCTGGACTTCCTGCGATGACCGCTGACCTCGTCGACGCCGCGCGTCGCACCCACCTGCCCGAGCACCTCCACCTGCAGGCCCCCATGCCGGGGCTCGCGGGCTACGAGGACTTCACGCTCACCCCGTTGGACGACGCCGGCGTGCTCTACGCGCTGCGCTCGGAGCCCGAGGGCGCCCGCCCGGTGCGGCTCTTCGTCGTCGACCCGGCCGTGTTCTTCCCGGAGTACGCGCCCGTCCTCGACGCGGACGTGCTCACGGCCCTCGGCACCGACCGCGCCCACGCGGTGCGCCTCGTCGTGGTCCGCCCCGCGGAGGGCGGCGAGCCGCCGACCGCGAACCTCCTCGCCCCCCTGGTCCTGGACCCCGTGAGCGGGACGGCCGTGCAGACCGTCCTCACCGAGGACTGGCCGCTGCGCGCGCCGCTCGCCCCGGCCGCCTGACCTCCCCCTCCCGCAGGAGCCCGCCATGACCTCCCCCCTCGGTGACGACGTCGCGCCGGCGGGTCCGCGCACCGCCGGGCCCATCGGCGGCGGCGAGACCACCGTGCTGCGCCAGCCGGTCGTCCACCCCGACCGGAGCGTCTTCGGCTACGCCGTGCACGTGCGCGTCGGCGGGCCGTCCGGCGTCCCGCTGCCGGAGGACGTCACCGAGCCCGCCGTCGAGACCGCGTACCGGCGCCTGGACCTCACGGGCCTCGCCGACGACCGGCCCGTCCTGCTGCGCGCCACCACCGGGCTGCTGTCCGGCTCGGTGGCCGTCTGGTACGATGCCGCCCGCCTCGTCCTGGAGGTCACGCCCGCCCTGACGCGGCACCCCGAGGCCGACGCGCTGGTCGCCGCCACGACCGCCCGCGGCTCGCGCGTCGCCCTGGCCGACTACGACGGCTCCCTGCCCCAGGACCGCCTGCTCCCGCGGGCGTCGCTGGTCAAGGTCGACCTGCGCCGGGGGCCCGACCAGCTGGCCGACCTCGTCTCCCGCGCGCACGCCGCCGGCGCCACCGTGGTCGGCGAGCACGCGGACGACGCCGAGCGGGTCGCGCTGGCGCTGTCCCTCGGCGCCGACCTGCTGCAGGGCCCGATGTTCCAGCGCGACACCCCGCCGGTGCGCCGGACGTTCTCCGCCGGCGAGCTGCAGTGCCTGGAGCTCGTGCGCGTCCTCGGGCAGGACCCCGTCGACCAGCACGCCGTCGTGCGGACCGTCGCCGCCGACCCCGAGCTGTCCATGCGGGTGCTCCACCTGGTCAACTCCTCGGCGTTCGGCCTGCGCCGCGAGATCGACTCCGTGCAGCAGGCCGTCGTGCTCGTCGGGCCGCGGCAGTTGCACGCCCTGGCCATCGCGTCCCTCATCCAGGCGCGGCCGACGTCCGTGGCGTCGCTGTGGTCCGTCCTGACGCGCGCCACGGCGTGCCACGCGCTCGCCGGCGACGACGCCGGGTACACCGCCGGGCTGCTGTCCGCCGTGGCGGCGCAGCAGTCCCTGGACCTCGGCGAGCTCGTCGAGCGCACCGGCGTCTCCGGCGCCCTCGCGGGCGCGCTGCTGCGGCACGAGGGCCGGCTCGGGAAGGTCCTGGCCGCGGTCCTGGCGCACGAGGAGAACGACACCGAGGGCGTGCTGGCCACCGGGCTCGAGCCGTGGGACGTCGCCCACGCCTACCTGGCGGCGGTCCCCCAGGCGCTCGGCACGGCCACGGCGCTGGCGTTCGGCGACTGACCACGCGGTCCCGGGCGGCACGGGCCGGGCGCCGTCCCGCACGGCCTAGGGTGGTCCCGTGCCGTCGTTCATCCGCCTCGCCCTGCGCCCCGAGCAGCGCAAGCCCGCGCCCGACCCCGTGCCCGTCAGCCTGCGGCCGGTGTTCCTCGTCGGGATCGCGGTCTGGCTGACGGCGCTGGTGGTCGCGCTGGTGCTGTGGCTCACCGGGGCCGCCGGGCCGCTCGGCGTGTGGACGTGCGCGGTCGGCGCGGTGCTGGGGGTCCTGGGGCTCGGCTGGAGCCGCCGCCGGCCCGGGCGCTGACGGCCCCGCCGGCACAGCCCTGACGGCACCGTCAGGCGTCGTCCGTGCGGGCGGCCTCGCGCGCGGCCCGGGCCTCCGCCGCCCGCGCGCGCGTCCGGCCGGTCGCGTGCTCCGACCACCGGGGCACGAACGCCGCGAGCGCGGCCGCCGACAGCACGCCCGCGGCCCCCATCGTCACGATGCCCGCGGCGAGGCTGCCGGCCGCCGCCACCGCGGAGACGACCAGCGGGCCGGCCGCCGCGCCGGAGTCCTGGAACACCCGCCACACCCCGAGGAACTGCGCCCGGGCGTCCGGCGGTGCGACGTCCGCGCCGAGCGTCATGAGGATGCCCGAGCCGATGCCGTTGCCGAACCCCATGACCATCGCCACCACGGTGAGCCCCGCGAGGGAGCCCGTCAGCGGCAGCGCCGCGATCGCACCGCCCAGCACCAGCATCGACGGCACCGCCACCCACAGCCGGCCGCGGCGGTCCATCACCCTGCCCGCCGGGTAGAACAGCAGCATGTCGACCGCGCCGGAGATCCCGAACACCAGGCTGGTGGTCGCGGGCGACAGGCCCAGGTGCTCCGACCACAGCGGCAGCACGACCTGACGCGTCGAGCGCACGGCGCCGACCAGGACGACCGCCACGCCGAGCGTCGCCAGCAGCCGCGCGTGCCGCCGCACCAGCGCGGCGGTCGACACGGTGGCGCGGGGGCGAGGGGCGCCGTGCGGGTCGTCCGGGTCGCCCGCGAGGCCGACGACGAGTGCCGCCGCCACGCTCGTGACGACGGCGAGCCAGAACACGGACCGCAGGCCGCCGAGGTGCAGCACCCCGGCGCCGAGGAACGGCCCGAGGAACACGCCGATCCGCGCGACCCCGCCCAGCGTCGACAGCGCGCGGGCCCGGTTCACGACCGGCACGGCCTCCGTGAGGTACGCCTGCCGGGCCAGGTGGAACACCGCGGAGGCGGCCCCCATCACCAGCACCCCCGCGCCGAGCACCGGGAGCGTGGGCGCGAGCGCGCACGTCACCAGCGCGACGCAGGCGACCCCCGCGGCCACGATCATCGCGCGGCGGTCGCCCACGCGGGCGGCGAGCGCCCCGGCCGGGACGTCCCCGAGAATCTGGCCGACGCCGACGAGCGCGACGACCAGCGCGGCGCGGTCGAGGCCCGCACCGAGCTCCGCGGCGACCAGGGCGACCACCGGGGTGACGGCGCCGAGCCCCGTCTCGTAGAGCAGGGCGGGCAGGTACGCGGAGGTCAGGAGGGAGCGGGTCATCGCCCCGTCATCATGCCGCGACCGTCGCCCGCCTGCTCCACGGCGAGCTCGGCCGCCCGCTCCGGCTCGAGCAGCACCAGCTCGACGGCGTGCCGCAGGGACCACGCCCCGGCGGCCTGCGCGAGCCCGCGCGCCAGCCCCGCGAGGTGCGTCGCGTGCACGACCGCCTCCGGGCCCGCCCCCTCGACCCACCAGTCGACCGGCACGCCGTCCACCCGCAGCGACTCGTGCTCCACCCAGGTGGGCGGGGCGCCCGGCAGCAGCGTCCGCACGGCGGGCGGCGTGGTGCTCAGCGCGCCGGCGTCGTCGCCGTCCTCCTGCGCGACCGCGCCGTCGGCGAGCTCGTCCGCGGTCGGCACCCCCAGCGCCTCCGCGAGGTCGTCCGGGTCGACCGGCCCCGCCGGCGGCACCATCGCGGCCACGTCGGTGCGCTGCCACCACATCGGCTCGGGCGCCACCGCGGCGTCCTCGGCGTGCACCAGGGCCACCCGGTCCGGGGCGACGAGCGCGGGGAGCACGTCCAGCCCGGGCCGCGCGGCGTCGTCGTCCGCCCACGCCCGGGCGCGTCCCGCCCACGCCGCCCAGACCGCCCCGGCCAGCGCGAGGTCGACGGGGGCACCCACCGGAGCCGCCGCCCGCAGCAGCCGGTTCCAGTCGGGGGCCGGCACGTCGGCCACCCGCCCGACGCCGCCCAGCGCGGCGAGCACCGCGTCGTCCAGTCCGGCGACCTCCGCCGGGGCCGGCGGCAGCAGCCGCGTGGCGGCCGGCTCGGCACCCGCGACGGCGAACGGCCCGCCCGGCACGAGGCCCGACCGGTGCCGCAGCCACCACGCCGTGTACGACGGGGCGGTCCCCGTGCCCTGCTCCGGGCGCACCGGGTCGAGCAGCGCCCGGCGCAGCGGCCCGGGCTCCGCGAACCGGGCGAGCACCCGCGGCCACGCCCCGGGGTCGACGGCGTCGAGGTCCGCCACCGCGACGACCTCCGGCAGCGACTCCCCCTCCCCGAGCAGCCGGGCGACCTCGGCCAGGTAGTCGTCCCACCCGTCGAGCCCGTCCGCGACGAGCCCGGAGTCGTCGTCGAGGTCGGGCCCGGACGTGGCGACGTCGGCGAGCCGCAGCACCACCAGGTCGGCGCGCACCCCCACCGCGATGAGCGCCGCGGGACCCCAGCGCTCCACCGCCGCCGGGTCGACCGGCGCCAGCACCCGGTCGTCCAGCAGCGCCGCGGCCGGGGACCCCGGGAGCAGCAGCCCGTGCGCCGGCGCCGGTTCCCCGTCGGCGTCGCGCAGCGTGAGCAGGCCCAGCACCGCGCGCCCCGCCGGCACGGGCGCCCCGGGGTCGAGACCGGCGTCCGTGCTCTCGGCGAGCGCGGCGCGCACCAGCGTCAGCACCGCCTCGGTGACCTGCCCGGCGAGCTCGAGGTCGTCCTCGTCGGCCTGGTCCAGCACGGCCTGCCGCACGCCCGGGTGCGCCAGCAGCGCCGCCGGGTCGGCGGGGGCGGCCCCGAGCCGCTCCAGCACGGGGTGCGCGGCCTCGGGGTGCACGAGCCGGACGCCCCAGCGGCCGAGGACGCCGAGCGCGTCCGCCACCGCGCCCGCCCCACCGTGCGCGTCGTGCGCGTCGTGCGCGTCGTGCGCGTCGTGCGCGTCGTGCGAGCCGAGCGGCTCGTGGTCGTCCGGGCCCTCGACGGGCAGCAGCAGGCCCCGCGCGCCGCGCACCACGCGCCCGTCCGCCAGCGGCACCGGCAGCCCGGCGAGCGCCTCCCGCACCAGGGGGTCCCCCACCGCGGCGTCCAGGGCGCCGTACAGCGCACGCCAGCGCGCCGGCGGCAGGTTCGCCGCGGCCGGCAGCTCGTCCACGACGTCGGCGACCTCCCGGACCTCGACGCCCAGCGACCGCGCCGCCGGCAGGCCGCCCTCGGGCAGCACCACCATCCCGCCGAACCACGGCGCCAGCGCCCGCGTCAGCTCCGCCGCGGCCGGCCCCGCGAGCGCGACGGCCCGCCGCGGCTCGACCAGCTCCGCGGTGGCGCCGCTGCCGCCCGCGCCGTCCGCCGAGAGGCCAGGACCCGGGGTGTCGTCGCCGGCACCACGCCCGCCTGCCGGCCTCTCGGGGGCGGCCGCCGGCAGGAGCGGGGTGCGGGACAGGGCGTCGAGCAGCCGCGGGCGCAGGGCCGCGTCGACCTCACCCGCCGGCAGACCCAGCGGGACCAGCCGCAGGGCGTCCCCGCCGTCGGACGCCACGTCGGCCGCCAGCAGCGCGTACAGGTCGCCCGCGACGTCGAGCAGCGCGTCCGTCGCCCGGCCGCGCGCCGCACGCCGGCGGGTCGGGTCCAGCGGCAGCGTCGCGACGAGCAGGGCCGGCAGGTCGAGGGGGTCGTCGGTCGGCGTCGGCGCGTGCAGCACGGCCGGGGTACGCCCGGCCCCCGGCGCCCGCCCGTCCCGCGGCTGCGCCCACGTGACGCGCCACCCGCGGCGGCCGCGCTCCTCCACGGGCCGGTCGGCGAGGAGGGCCGGGTCGAGCTCGCCCTCCGCCGTGCGCCGCCGCCACCGCCGGTCCAGGTCGGCCACGCGCCGCCGCGTCCCGGCCAGGTCGTCCTCGACGACGACCTCCGTGAGCGCCGGCAGGGCGAGCAGCAGCGTGTCGCCGACCTCGGCCAGCATCCGCCGCACGGCGTCGACGGCCTCCTCGTCGCGCAGCGCCAGCACGACCGCCGTGTCGTACCCGCCGGGCGGGCGGCCCGCGTGCTCCCGGGGCAGTCGCAGCGCGGGCAGCGAGCCCTCGCGCCGGGCCACCTCGTCCGCCAGCCGGGGCTCGCCGGCCGCGGCGAGCGCGAGGTCCCGGCGTGTCTCCGCGAGCGAGAACCGCACCGCCCCGGAGGTGGAGAGCACCGCGAGCTCGTCGGACACCGCGCGCACCGCGGCGAACCCCACGCCGAAGCGCCCGACCAGCCCGCCCCCCGTCGCCGGCCCGCCCCAGTCGCGCGACGAGGACGCGCGCATCGACGCGAGCGACGCCACGCCCGCCGCGTCCAGCGGCGCGCCCGTGTTCGCCGCGACGAGGACCGCCGCGCCCCCGGCCGGCACCGCGTCCCCAGCGGGCACCGCGCCCCGGGCCGGCGCCGCGTCCCCACCAGGCACCGCGTCCCCGTCGGGCCCGGACCCCTCGCCGGTTCCGCGGCCGTCCCCGTCCCCGTTCGCGTCCTGCGCGCCCGGGGCGTCGGCGCCCGCCGCGGTCAGCCGCAGCAGCAGCCGCCCGGGCACACCGGCGCGGACGGCGGCGTCGGCGGCGTTCTGCGCGAGCTCCACCACCACGCGGTCGCGGTAGTAGCCGCGGGCGTGGTCCTCCTCGGTGTTCGCGTCCTCGCGCAGCCGCGCCGGGTCCGTGCGCCACGTCCTGAGCACCCGCTCGCGCAGCGCGCGCGTGCCGAGGACGTCGGCGGTCACGGCTCCGGCTGCGTGGCGGGGGCCTCGTCGGCCCCGGCGTCCGGGGTGGTCCCGGTGGCGTCGCCCCCGGTCGCGGCCGCGTCGTCGGCCCCGGGCGCGACCCCGTCGGCGGTCGTCCCCGCCCCGGAGGCCCCGGCGGCCCCGGTGCCCGAGGTCGGCTCCAGCACGAGGTCGCGGGTCACGGGCACGTCCGGCCACTCCGAGGGCCGCGGCTCGACGTCGGTCTCCGAGTGGGCGCCGCAGCCGTGCTCGAGCGCGACGACCTTGCCGTCGTCGGGCGACCACTCGTTGACGCAGACGCCGAACACCGTGCCGAGCGGACCCTGCAGCGGCACCAGGAACCCGCACGTCATGCAGGGCTCGACGGACGCGACGGACCCGGCGGTCGCCGGGCCCTGCCGGCCGCGGTACCAGCGCTCGGCGGCCTCCGCGATGCCGACGGGCGACAGCACCCGGTTGCGGGCCAGCGCGAGCTCGCCGATCGCGACCTCGTCCACCTCCGGGTCGCCGGTCGGCGTGAAGCCGGGCTCCAGGCGGGGGTCGTCGGCGCGGAACGGCAGCACGTCGCCGGGGCCGATGTCACCGGGGCGCAGGCGCTCCTCCCACGGCACCCACGCCGGCGCCAGGACGGCGTCGTCGCCGGGCAGCAGGACCGCCTCGCACACGGTGGCCTTGCGGGCGCGCGGCACGCGCGACAGCGTGACCGTCCACACCCAGCCGCGGTAGCCCTTCGCGGTGCAGGCGAAGCGGTGCGAGACGAGGCGGTCGGCCTCGACCGTGTACCCGAGGTGCTCGCCGACGTCCTCGGGGTGCTCCGCGAGGTCGAGGGCCGCCTCGCGGGCGAGGTCGACGGCGCCGCCGAGCACCGCGTCCTGGGTCGCCGTCGCCATCTCAGGCCTCGAGGTCGTCGGCGACGGCGCGCAGCAGGGCGGAGACCTGGCCGGCGCGGGACTTCTCGGGGTAGCGGCCGCGGCGCAGGTCGTTGCCGACGCGGTCGAGCACCTTGATGAGGTCCTCGACGATGACCGCCATGTCGTCGGCGGGCTTGCGCGCGGCCTTCACGACCGACGGCACCGGGTCGAGCAGCTTGACGGACAGCGCCTGCGGGCCGCGGCGGCCGTCCGCGACGCCGAAGTCGACGCGGGTGCCGGGCTTGGGCGAGCCGATGCCGGCGGGCAGGGCGGACGCGTGCAGGAACACCTCGGTGCCGTCGTCGGCGGCGATGAAGCCGAACCCGCGATCGGTGTCGAACCACTTGACCTTGCCGGTGGGCACTGCGATCCCCTGGTGTGTCGTCGGAAGCGCGCGGACCGCCCGCACGTCACCAGGCTACCGGTCGCGCCACCCGCCCACGCCCGCTCCGCCGCGGGCGCGGACCCCCGGGGCCGCGGGGGAGGTCCCGGTCAGGCGAACGCCACGCCGTCGTCCGGCTCGCCGTCCAGGGCCTGCAGCCGCGGCACCGGCTGGTACACCGTGGCGAGCAGCGCCCGGGCCTCGCGCAGCGCGGTCAGGTACACCAGCGACACGTGCAGCGCGGAGTACGGGGAGCGGATGCTCGGCGAGTGCTCCTCGGCGATGGCGTCGAGGTACGCGTCGAGCACGTCGCAGGCCGCGACCACGCGGGCGCTGGGCTGCGAGCGGTGCAGCTCCGGGTCCAGGTCCGCCACGGGGACGTCGAGCAGCTCGGAGACGATGCGCACCAGGGCCTCGGTCGACGCCTCGAGCGGGTCCTGCGGCGCGAGGATCTCGGCGGCGCGCGTGCGGGCCAGCGCCATCAGGGGGATCTCGTCGTCGTGGTGGCCGGCGGTGGCGAGCACCTCCAGCACGAGCATCGCCCGGAACCGCTCCCGCCCCAGCAGCACGAGCGCCTGGTGCAGGTTGCGGACGGTCCGCCCCGCGCCCGAGACGCTGTTCACGACCCGGAACACCTTGAGCGCGATCGCCGGGTCGGCCGCGGTGAGCCGGGCCAGCCGGCGGTAGGACACCTGCGGGTCGCCGAGCTGGACGAGCAGCCGGCCGGCGACCATCGCGTGGTGGGCGAGCGCGGGCCGGGTCAGCACCGTCGGGCGCCGGAAGTGGTAGCCCTGGAACAGGTCGAACCCGGCGTCCTGGGCGGCGAGGAAGTCGTCCTCGTCCTCCACGTGCTCCGCGACCAGGGCGGCGGTCGGCGCCTCCTCGCGCAGCTGCGCGGCGAACTCCGCGAGCCGGTCGCCCACGTCCGACATGTCGACCTTGACGTAGTCGCACAGCGGCAGCAGCGGCCAGCGCGCGTCGCCGGGCACGAAGTCGTCCAGCGCGATGCCGAAGCCGAGTCGGCGCAGCCGCTCGACGCCCGCGACCACCTCCTCGTCCGCGGGCACCTGCTCGAGCACCTCGAGGACGACGCGGTGCGGGTCGAGCGCCACCGGCAGCTCGTCCACGATGAAGGACCGGGGCACGTTGACGAACAGGTCGCCGCTGCCTGCGAGGTCCTCGACGCCGAACTCGGTGAGCGTCGCGACGATGACCGTCGCGGTCGCACGGTTGTCGTCGATGCCGGGGCGGACGCCGGACTCGACGGCGTCGGAGCTCGCGCGGAACAGCAGCTCGTGGCCGATCGGGCGGCTGAGCACGTCGTAGATGCCCTGGCGCGCGACGCACACCTCGTGCGTCGCCCCGGGCAGGTGCCCGGCGGTGATCGGGGCCATGGGGTCCCTTCCGGTCGGCGCGCGCGCTCCCAGGGCCGCGCGTGGGCGTTGACACCCTGCTGATCGGCACCGACGCCCGGGACCTGAGCACCCGGACGGGTGGCGCCGCTGCTCAGCCCACCGCTCAGCCCTCCGCGAGGCGGTCCAGCGCGAGCGCGGCGAGCACCGCCGGGCCGACCGCGAGCGCCTCGTCGGCGAACCGGGCCTGGGCCGCGTGGTTGTACGCGGCCGTCGCGGGGTCCAGCCCCGCGGGGGTCGCCCCGAGGCCCAGGTACGTGCCGGGCACCTGCTGCAGGACGTACGAGAAGTCCTCCGCCCCGGGCAGCGGCTGCGGCGCCGGGTAGTAGGCCGCCTCGCCGAACAGCGCGCGGGTGAGGCCCGCGGCGCGCTCGACCTCGCCGGGGGTGTTCGACGTGACCGGGTACCCCGGCCGGTAGTCGACCGTGACGGACAGGCCGTGCGCGGCGGCGACGCCCTCGCACACCCGCGTCAGCCGCTCGGCGACGACCCCGTGGGTGGCCTCGGAGAACGTGCGGACCGTCGCCTCGAGCCGGGCCTCGGCGGGGATGACGTTGTCGGTGGTGCCGGCCTCGATCCGCCCGACGGTGACGACCACCGGGTCGAAGACGTCGAACTGCCGGGTGACCGCGGCCTGCAGGGCCAGGACGATCTCGGCCGCGACGGGCACGGGGTCCTGCGCGAGGTGCGGCATGGAGCCGTGGCCGCCCCGGCCGTGGACCGTGACGTGCACCGTGTCGGCGGCCGCGAGCATCGTGCCGGGCCGGGAGGTGACCAGACCGGCGGGCAGCAGGGCCGACAGCACGTGCAGCCCGTACGCGGCGACCACCCGCTCGCCGGCCGCGTCGAGCACGCCCTCGTCGATCATGTGCCGGGCGCCGTGGTCGCCCTCCTCACCAGGCTGGAACATCAGCACGACCGAGCCGGGCAGCGTGTCGCGCCGGGCCGCGAGCAGCCGCGCCGCGCCGACCAGCCCCGCGACGTGCAGGTCGTGCCCGCACGCGTGCATGACGCCGGGGTTCTCGGAGGCGAACGGCTCGCCGGAGTCCTCGGTGACCGGCAGCGCGTCCATGTCGCCGCGCAGCAGCACCGCGGGGCCGGGGCGCCCGCCGCGCAGCACCGCGACGACGGACGTCAGCCCGGTACCGGTCGCGACCTCCAGGTCGAGCGGCGCGAGCGCCTCGAGCACGAGCGCCTGCGTGCGCGGCAGGTCCAGGCCGAGCTCCGGGGTGCGGTGCAGGGCGTGCCGCAGGGCGACGACCTCCGGGAGCTGGGCGGCGGCCTCCTCGCGCAGCGCGGTCAGGACGGCGGGGTCGAGCATCAGACCTCCAGGGCAGCGGGCTCCGCCGGGGTGTCGGCGGGGTACATGAGGCGCTCGGACACCAGCCACGACCCGACGGCGGAGACCGTGAGGCCGACGGCGGCGTAGACGGGCACGAGGCGGAGCGCATCCTGCGCGATCAACCACTCGGCCACGAACAGGAACGTACCGCCGAACAGGGCGATGGCGGCCCCGGCGGGCACGCCCAGCCCCACGGCGCGGATCGGCACCGGGAACAGCCGCGCACCGGCGACGGGGGTGACGCCGAGCTGCAGCCCGACGCAGGTCGTGAGCAGCGGCGCGGCGACCACGTACGGCAGCACCCCGGACGCCAGCCCCAGCATCAGCGGCACGACGAGCACCGCCGCGGCCGTGAACCCGGTGCGGATCAGCGCGAGCGGCCCGAACCGGTCGGCGAGGAACCCGGAGGCGATCATCGCGACCAGCAGGCAGACGAGCGCGACCGTGTGCTGCGACGTGGCCTGGGCCTCGGTGTAGCGGCCGGTGTGGCCGGCGAACTCCGGCAGGTACACGGACCCGAAGTACACGCCCATGGTGGAGCCGATGGTGAGCATGAACGCGAGCGCCATCCGCCCGGCGTGGGCGCGCAGCAGCGGCCCGGGCGCCTGCAGGCCGGCCGCGCGGGACCGCTCGAACACCTCCGACTCCGGCACGCCGCGCCGGATCCACAGCGCGAGCAGCCCACAGAGCGCGGCGACGACGAACGCGACCCGCCAGCCGCCGTCCCGCACGGCGTCCGCCCCGAGCACGCCCAGCAGCACGGCGAGCACGACCGTCGCGCCGAGCGTCCCGAGGGCGTCCCCGGAGTACGCGAACGCCCCGTACCGGTGCCGCCGGTCCGCGGGCGCGACCTCGACCACGTACGTCGCGGCCGTCGCGACCTCGCCGCCCATCGCGATGCCCTGCAGCACCCGGGCGGCGACCACGACGACCGCGGCCCACCAGCCGGCGACCGCGTAGGTCGGGGCCGCGGCGATCAGGGCCGAGCCGACGGCGATCAGCGAGACGGACACCAGCAGCCCGGTCCGCCGGCCGCGGGTGTCGGTCACCCGCCCCATGAGGTACGACCCGACCGGCCGGGCCACGAACCCGATCGCGAACACCGCGTACGCGCCGAGCACCTTCGTCACCGGGTCGTCCCCGGGGAACACCTGCCCGGCGAAGTACGGCGCCAGCAGGCCGTACATCGTCCAGTCCAGCGACTCGACGAAGATCCCCGCCGTGCTCGCGACCACCACGCGCGTCCGGCGCACACCCGCCACCGCTGCCTCCCGTCGCACCGGCGCACCGGGTCGGCGCGCGGTGCACCGCATCGTGCACCCGCCGGTTCCCGGCCGTCGCCCGACGCGCCGGGTGCCGCGGCCCGCGCCGTATCGTGGTGCGGATGGCCACGTTCAGCGAGCACCTGCGGGGCAGGTCCGACGACGACCTGGTGCGCCTGCTGCTGCGTCGGCCCGACCTCGCGCACCCCTCCCCCGCGACCCTGGCGTCCCTCGCCGCGCGGGCGACCAGCCGCCCCAGCCTGGAGCGGGCGCTCGCCGGCGTCGACGCGGCGGTGCTGCAGGCCGTGGAGTCGGTGGTCGTGCTGCTCGCCGGCCCCGACGCGGCCGCCGACCCCGGCGCGGGGGTGCGTGCCCGTGACGTCGTGGCGGCCGTCGGCGCCGACCGGACGGCGGCCCCGGGCGTGCGCGAGGCCCTCCGCGACGCGACCGACCTCGCGCTGCTGCACCCCGTCGGCGGTCGCGCCGCCGACCCCGTGCTGCGCCCCGCGCCGGGCGTCGCCGAGCTGCTCGGTCCCGGTGCCGCCGGGCTCGCGTCCGCGCGCGCGGACGACCCGGACGAGGCCGCCGTGCGGGAGGCGCTGGCGTCCGCGCCCGCCGCGGGCAGGGCGGTGCTCGACGCGCTCAGCTGGGGTCCCCCGGTCGGCGTCCGCCCGGCGTCCGGGCCCGCCGCCGACGCCGTGACCGAGCTGCTGCGGCTCGGGCTGCTCGTGCGCGCGGACGACCGGCACGTGCTGCTCCCCCGGTCCGTCGCCCTCGTGCTGCGCGACGGCCGGACGCACCGGGCGCCGGCCACCCCGCCCGGCGACGCGGACCTCCCGCACCGCGACGCCGCCCTGGTCGAGGCCGAGCACGCCGCGGCGGCCGAGCGGGCCGTGCGCCTCGTGGCCGGGCTGGTCCGGCTGTGGGAGCAGGCACCGCCGCCGGTGCTGCGGGCCGGAGGGCTCGGGGTCCGCGACCTGCGCCGCACGGCCGCGGCGCTCGAGGTCGCCGAACCGGAGGCGGCGCTCGTCGTCGAGCTCGCCGGCGCCGGCGGCCTGGTGCGCGACGACGGGGAGGAGACGCCGCACTGGGTCCCCACGACCGCCGCCGACGAGTGGCTCGCCCAGGACCTGCCCGGGCGCTGGGCCCGGCTCGCGGCGTGGTGGGCGACGACCACGCGCACGCCGGCCCTGGTCGGCACCCGGGACGACCGCGGCGGGGTGCGCGCGGCGCTCGGCCCGGACGGCGCCCGGCCGTGGGCGCCGCGCCTGCGCCGGCAGGTGCTCGACGTCCTCGAGGACCTCGCGCCGGGCGCCGCCCCGGCGGCGGAGCAGGTGCGCGCCGTCCTCGCGTGGCGCACGCCCCGGGCCGTGCCGCCGGCGGACGCGGTGGGGGCCGTGCTGCGCGAGGCCGGCTGGCTGGGGGTGCTCGGCGCGGGCGCCCTGCCCGCCGCCGCCCGCGCGCTGCGGGACGACGACCCCCTGCCGGCCCTGGCGCGTGCGCTGGACGCGGCCCTGCCCGCCGCCGTCGACGACCTGCTGCTGCAGGCCGACCTCACGGGCATCGTCCCCGGGCGCCCGGGCGCCGCCCTGGAGGCGCTGCTGGACGCGAGCGCCCGGGTCGAGTCCCGCGGCGGCGCCCTGACCGTGCGGTTCACGCCGGAGTCGGTGCGCGCGGCCCTCGACGCGGGCCGGTCCGCCGACGACCTGCTCGGGGAGCTCGCCGCGCACGCCCGGGGCCGCGTGCCGCAGCCGCTGGAGTACCTGGTCCGCGACGCCGCCCGGCGGCACGGCCGGCTGCGCGTGGGCAGCGCCTCGTCGTACGTCCGCGTCGAGGACCCGGCCCTGCTCGCGGGCCTCGCGGAGGACCCGCGCCACGCCGCGCTCGGCCTGGTGCGGCTCGCGCCCACCGTGCTCGCCGCGCAGGCGCCGGTGCACGAGCTGCTCGCCGCGCTGCGCGCGCACGGCCTCGCCCCCGTGGCCGAGACGCCCGACGGGCAGGTGCTGCACGCCGCGCCGACGGTCCGCCGCGTCGCCGCCCCCCGTCGGCGCGCCGACGAGCCGGCACGCGGCGGGGTGCCGCCGGCCGAGCGGGCGGCGGCGCTGGTCGGCGTGCTGCGGCGTGCCGGGTCGGAGCACGGGGCCGCGCCGCACCGCGGCGCCGCACCCGGGGCGGGCGCCGCACCCGGGACGTCCGGGGCGCCCGGCGCCGCCGGCGCCCGCCCCGCCGGCGCGGGCCGCGCGGGGGGAACAGCCGACGTCGCCGAGGCGTTGGGGCTGCTGCGCGAGGCGGCCGCCGGGCACACCGAGGTGTGGCTGGACGTGGTCGGCTCGCGCGGCGCCCTGGAGCGGCGGCGCGTCCGTCCCGTCCGCGTGGACGGCGGACGGGTGCGCGTCGTCGACACGACCCGGGACGCCGAGATCGTCGTCGCCGCGCACCGCGTGGCCGCGGTCACCCCGGTCGCCGGCCCCGACGCCGCCGACCACGCCCCCGACCCGTGGAGGACGGACCCCGCATGACCGACGGACCCCTGATCGTCCAGAGCGACAAGACCCTCCTGCTCGAGGTCGACCACGACCAGGCGGAGGCCTGCCGCCGCGCGATCGCCCCGTTCGCCGAGCTGGAGCGCGCCCCCGAGCACGTCCACACCTACCGGCTGACGCCGCTGGGCCTGTGGAACGCCCGGGCCGCGGGCCACGACGCCGAGCAGGTCGTCGACACGCTGCTCGAGTACTCGCGCTACCCGGTGCCCCACGCGCTGCTGGTCGACGTCGCCGAGACCATGTCCCGGTACGGGCGGCTGCAGCTCGTCGCGCACCCCGTGCACGGGCTGGTGCTGCACGCGCTGGACGCCGCCGTGCTGGCCGAGGTGCTGCGGTCCAGGCGCACCGCCGGCCTGGTCGGCGAGCGGCTCGACGACACCGACGTGGTGGTCCACGCCTCCGAGCGTGGCACCCTCAAGCAGGCGCTGCTCAAGCTCGGCTGGCCGGCGGAGGACCTCGCGGGCTACGTCGACGGCGAGGCGCACCCCATCGACCTCGACACCTCCGGCGAGTCCGACCCGACGCCCGACGGCACGCCCCGCCCGTGGCAGCTGCGGCCGTACCAGGCCGAGGCGGCGGACGGCTTCTGGCACGGCGGCTCCGGCGTCGTCGTGCTGCCCTGCGGCGCCGGCAAGACGCTGGTCGGCGCCGCGGCGATGGCCCGCTCCAAGACCACGACGCTGATCCTCGTCACCAACACCGTCTCCGCCCGGCAGTGGCGGGACGAGCTGGTCCGCCGCACCTCGCTGACGCCCGACGAGATCGGCGAGTACTCGGGCTCCCGCAAGGAGATCCGCCCCGTCACGATCGCGACGTACCAGGTGCTCACGCTGAGGCGGAAGGGCGTCTACCCCCACCTGGAGCTGCTCGACGCCCGCGACTGGGGCCTCATCGTCTACGACGAGGTGCACCTGCTGCCGGCCCCGATCTTCCGGATGACCGCCGACCTGCAGGCGCGCCGCCGCCTCGGGCTCACCGCCACGCTCGTGCGCGAGGACGGCCGCGAGGACGAGGTGTTCAGCCTCATCGGGCCCAAGCGGTACGACGCCCCGTGGAAGGACATCGAGGCGCAGGGCTACATCGCGCCGGCCGACTGCGTCGAGGTCCGCCTCACGCTGCCCGACCGGGACCGGATGCTCTACGCGACCGCCGAGCCGGAGGACAAGTACCGCCTCGCCGCCAGCGCCCCGGGCAAGACGCAGGTCGTCAAGCAGCTCGTGGCCCGGCACGCCGGGGAGCCGCTGCTCGTCATCGGCCAGTACATCGACCAGCTCGAGGAGCTCGCGGACGACATCGGCGCGCCCGTGATCACCGGGTCGACCACCGTGAACGAGCGGCAGCGGCTGTTCGACGCGTTCCGGGCCGGGGAGATCACGACGCTCGTGGTGTCGAAGGTCGCGAACTTCTCGATCGACCTGCCCGAGGCGTCGGTCGCGATCCAGGTCTCCGGCTCGTTCGGGTCCCGGCAGGAGGAGGCCCAGCGCCTCGGCCGGCTGCTGCGCCCGAAGGGCGACGGGCGCACCGCGCACTTCTACGCGGTCGTCGCGCGGGACACCGTCGACCAGGACTTCGCGGCGCACCGGCAGCGGTTCCTCGCGGAGCAGGGCTACGCCTACCGCATCGTCGACGCGGAGGACCTCGAGCAGCCGGCCTGACGCCCCCGCCCCCGCGCGCACTGCCCCGTCCCCCGCGCGCACCCCGCGCGCCTCGCACCCCGCGCACCCCGCGCGCACTGCCCCGTCCCCCCGCGCGCACCCCGCGCACCCCGCGATCGCGCCCCGTGCGGTCGCCCAGAGTCCAGGACACGCCGGCGTACCGGCCGCGCCCCCGGGCGTGTCCTGGACTCTCGGTGCACGGGTACCCGGGCCGACCGGGCGAGGGAGCGGAACGGGAGCGCGCGGGAGAGGGCGCGGGAGCGGAGCGGGAACCGCGGCGCGTGTTCCTCCGTTGCGACGGGTGCACGCCCTGAGAAAGGATCGTCGGGTGCCGTCGTCGTCCCGTGGCTGGTCCGCCGCCCTCCCGCTCGTCCCCGTGCTGCTCGCGGCACCGCTCCTGGTGGGGGCCGCCCCGGCGGCGCCCGTCCCGCTGACCCCGGCCGTGGCCGCGGCGTCCGCGCCCGCCGGCCCGGTCGTGCCGGCGACCGACCCGCTGGCGCTCGCCGGCGAGATCACCGACCAGGCGGGCGTCCTGGGCGGTGACGAGGGCACGGTGCAGGCCGCGCTGGACGAGCTCGCGGAGGCCACCCCGTACCAGCTGTACGTCGTGTACGTGGACGACTTCGGCAACCTCGACCGGGAGGACTGGGTCCAGCAGACAGCGCAGCAGACCGGCCTGGGCTCGCAGGACATGGTGCTGGCCGTCGCCGTCGACCAGCGCTCGTACGTGCTGGCGCCGGAGTCGGTGGACGGGCTGTCGGGCAGCGCGCTCGACGGCGTGGCCGCCGACGTCGAGGACCGGCTGCGTCAGGACGACTGGTCGGGCGCCGCCGTGACCGCCGCCGACGGCATCCGCGAGGCCGCGACCGGGGGCGGCGGCGGGTCGGCGCTGGGCTGGCTGTTCGTCGGCGGGCTCGTGGTCATCGCGGTGCTCACCGCGGTCGGCTGGGCGAGCGCCCGCCGCCGCTCCCGCCTCACGACGCCCGTCGGTGCCGGGGGTCCCCAGGCGCCGGGCCGCCCCGTCGACCCGTACGCCGAGCTGCCGACCGCGGAGCTCGACCGCCGCTCGTCGTCGGCGCTCGTGGGCGCGGACGACGCCCTGCGGTCCTCCGAGCAGGAGCTCGGCTTCGCCCAGGCGCAGTTCGGCCCGGACGCGACCCGCGAGTTCGAGCAGGTCCTGGCCCAGGCGAAGGCCCAGGTCACCGAGGCGTTCCGGCTCCGTCAGACGCTCGACGACGACGTCCCGGACACCGAGCCGCAGGTGCGGCAGACGGCCGGGCGCATCCTGGCGATCGTCGACCAGGTCTCGGACGCGCTCGACGCGCAGAAGGAGGCGTTCGACCGCCTGCGGGACGTGGAGTCGCGTGCAGGCGAGGCGCTGGACGCGCACGAGCGTGTCGCCGCCGCCCTGCGCGCCCGCGTCGAGGCCGCGCGCGGCACGCTCGCCACGCTCGCCGCGACCTACCCGGCCACCTCGCTCGCCTCCGTGACCGGCAACCCGGACCAGGCGCTGCGGCTGCTCGACGAGGTGGGCACGGCGATCGGGCAGGGGCGCCAGGCCGTCGCCGCGGGTGACCGCGGCATCGCCGTGCGGTACGCCCGCGCCGCCGAGGAGGCGCTCGGGCAGGTCACGACGCTGCTGGACGCCGTCGACCGCGCGGGCACGGACCTCGCCACCATCGGCGCGCGGCTGGACGCGGCCGTCGCGTCGATCGGCTCGGACCTCGAGGACGCCGACCGGCTCGCGCCCCGGCACCCGGAGGTGTCGGCCCGCGCCGAGGCCGCCCGCGCCGCGATCGCCACCGCGCGCGCCGCCCGCGACGGGCAGGGCGACCCGCTCGCCGCGCTCGCGACCATCACGGACGCCGAGGCCGCGATCGACCAGGCGCTCGCGCCGATGCGCGAGGCGCAGGACCGCGCCGCGCGCTCCCGGCAGCTGCTCGAGCAGACGCTCGGCCGCGTGGACTCCGCCCTGCGCGGCACCACCGACTACGTGGAGACCCGCCGCGGCGCCGTCGGCCCGGAGGCCCGCACCCGCCTCGCGGAGGCCCACCGGCTGTTCCGCGCCGCGGTGGACCAGCGGGAGACCGACCCGGAGCAGGGCCTGGTGGCGGCGCAGCAGGCGGAGCGGCTCGTCCGCGAGGCGCAGTCGCTCGCCCAGCGCGACGTCGACTGGTACGACGAGCAGCGACGCGGCGGCCCGCGGGGCGGGGGCGGCGGCGGTCTCGGCGACATCGGCGGGATGGTGCTGGGCGGCATCATCATCGACTCGATCCTGCGCGGCGGGGGCGGCGGCTGGGGCGGCGGCGGCGCGCACGGCGGCGGCGGGGGCTTCGGGGGCGGCGGCCACGGCGGCGGCTTCGGCGGGGGCGGCCGGGGCGGCGGGTTCTGATCATGTTCGGCAGGCGCACCACACGAGAGAGGCACCAGGCGATGACGGAGAAGCAGAGCATCTTCGGGCGGATCACCCAGCTCGCTCGGGCGAACATCAACGCCCTGATCGACCAGGCCGAGGACCCCCAGAAGATGCTGGACCAGCTGGTCCGGGACTACACGAACTCGATCGCGGAGGCCGAGAAGGCGATCGCGCAGACGATCGGCAACCTGCGCCTGGCGGAGCAGGACTACAACGAGGACGTCGCCGCGGCCCGCGAGTGGGGTGCCAAGGCGCTGGCCGCGTCGTCGCGCGCCGACCAGTACCGCCAGGCGGGCGACGCGGCGAACGCCGACAAGTTCGACAACCTGGCCAAGGTCGCGCTCGGCAAGCAGATCGCCGCCGAGGGCGAGGTCCGCGACTCCGAGCCGATCATCGCGTCGCAGCGCGAGACGGTCGAGAAGCTCAAGTCCGGCCTGGCTCAGATGAAGGACAAGCTGGGCCAGCTCAAGCAGCGCCGGGACACCCTGGTGGCGCGGCAGAAGTCGGCGCAGGCGCAGCAGACCGTGCAGACGGCGATCTCCTCGATCAACGTGCTCGACCCGACGAGCGAGCTCGCCCGCTTCGAGGAGAAGGTGCGCCGCGAGGAGGCCCTCGCGATGGGCCAGGCGGAGATCGCGGCGTCGTCGCTCGACGCGCAGTTCGCCGAGCTCGAGGCCTCGGGCGAGGAGATCGAGATCGAGGCGCGACTCGCCGCGCTGAAGTCCGGCGGCCGGCCGCAGCAGCTCGGGACGACGCCGGTCACGCCGCAGATCGAGGCCTGACCCGGGTCCCACCCCGGACGCTCGACGGCCCGGTCACCCCGCGAGGGGCGGCCGGGCCGTGGCGCGTGCGGGGCTCAGGCGGCGGCGGTCTCCGACGCCCGGGCGACGACGAGCCGGGCGAAGGTCTCCGCGATGCGCCGGCCGTCCACGAGCACCCGGGCGTCGGCGGCCGCCACCGCGGCGTCGATCGCCGCGACGTCCGCGTCGCCGGCGAGCTCCGCCCAGCGGTGCATCGTCGCGGGCGACGCCTCCGGGTGGAACTGCAGACCCCACGCGCGCTCGCCCACGCGGAAGGCCTGGTACGGGTAGGTGCGGGAGGCGGCGAGCCAGGTCGCGCCCCGGGGCAGGTCGACGATGGCGTCGCCGTGCATCGTCGGCATGGGGGTGCTCCGCCCGGCGTCGGTGGCCAGCGCGCCGAGCAGCGGGTCCGCCGCGGCCTCCGGGCGCCAGCGCACGTCGACCACGCCGGCCTCGCGCCCCGGGGGCGCGTCGACGTGCACCCGGCCGCCGGCGGCCACCGCGAGCAGCTGCGCGCCGAGGCAGATGCCGAGCACGGGGACGCCGGCCGCCACCGCGTCCGCCAGCAGCGCGCGCGTGGTCGCGACCGCCGGCGCGTCGTCGTAGGCGTTGGTCTCCCCGCCGAGCACCAGCAGGCCGTCGCGCACGCCGGAGGGGACCTCGCCCGCGTGCGCGCGCACCAGGCGCACCTGCACCCCGGGCAGCGCGTCGGAGAACCGGTCCAGCGGCGCGGTCTCGTCGAGCTGGACGACGGTGAGGACGGGGGTCGTGGGGGAGTCGGCACTCACGAGGCAGCACCGTACCGCGCCGCGGTCACGACCAGCGCGCTCCCAGGCAGCATCCAGGAACCGGGCGCACACTGAGACGGTGACCGCCGCACCGCACACCCCCGAGGCACGGCTCCTCGTCGTCGACGACGAGCCGAACATCCGCGAGCTGCTCGCCACCTCCCTGCGCTTCGCCGGGTTCGAGGTGCACGCCGCCGCCGACGGGGGCACCGCGCTGCGCCTCGCCAAGCAGGTGCAGCCCGACCTGCTGGTGCTCGACGTGATGCTGCCGGACATGGACGGCTTCACCGTGACCCGGCGGCTGCGGGAGAAGGGCCAGCACGTGCCCGTCGTCTTCCTCACAGCGCGCGACGAGACCGCCGACAAGATCACCGGCCTCACCGTCGGCGGCGACGACTACGTCACCAAGCCGTTCAGCCTCGAGGAGGTCGTGGCCCGCATCCGCGCCGTGCTGCGCCGCACCGCCGTGGGCGAGGTCGTCGCCGCGAGCGTGCTGAGCTACGAGGACCTGGAGCTCGACGAGGACAGCCACGAGGTCCGCCGCGCCGGGCAGGTCGTGGACCTGTCCCCCACCGAGTTCAAGCTGCTGCGCTACCTGCTGCTCAACCCGGGCCGCGTGCTGTCGAAGGCGCAGATCCTCGACCACGTCTGGCAGTACGACTGGGGCGGCGACGCGAACATCGTCGAGTCGTACATCTCGTACCTGCGCCGCAAGGTCGACCAGGTGACGCTCCCCGACGGCACCAAGGTCGCGCCCCTGATCCAGACCAAGCGCGGCGTGGGGTACATGCTGCGCAAGCCGAGCGGGTCGTGACGGCCGGGCCCGAGCAGGACCGCCGCCCGCCGGCGGGCGGGGCGCAGGCGGGCGCGGCGCCGGCCGGCCCGGCAGCCGCGGGCGCACCCCCCGGGAGCGGGACCGCCCCCGCCGACGCGCAGGACGCGCAGACCGCCACCGACCGGCTTGTGGCCCCGCTGCGCGCGGCCTGGGCGCGCACCCCCCTGCTCGCCCGACTCGTCGGGATCACCACCGTGCTGCTCGCCACCGGGCTCGGGATCGCCGGCGCCGTGACGACCACGCTCCTGTCGGACTACCTGGTCAAGCAGGTCGACACCAAGCTCGACGCCAACAACCGCGTCTACGGGAACTCGATCGCGCAGATCTACCACCAGTACGGCACGCTCTCCGTGCTGGACGACGAGACCGGCTGGGGCGCGATCGACTACGCCCTGCGCGCCGAGATCTTCGGCGAGGCCGGCGACGTGACCCCGACGGAGGACACCCGCGAGGACTTCGGCACGCCGCGGCTGCCGTCCGTCGACGCCTCCCGGCTGACCGGCGGCACCACGTTCTTCACGGTCGGCAGCGACCTGCGCGGCTCGTCGTGGCGGGTCGCGCTGTCGCCGATCACCGCCTCCACGGGCGACGAGGGGAAGACGGTCGTCGGGTACGTGATGCTCGCGCAGCCGCTCGGCGAGGTGCAGGACATCGTGCGCCGCGCCGCGCTGCTGCTGTGGTCGAGCGCCCTGTCGATCCTCGTCATCGGCGTCGTCGTCGGCGGCTGGGCCGTGCGGCGGTCGCTGCGCGGGCTGCGGGAGATCGAGACCACGGCCGCGCGCATCGCCGCCGGGGACCTGTCCGAGCGCGTGCCGCCCGCCCCGGAGACCACGGAGGTCGGCCGGCTCGGCGCCGCGCTCAACACCATGCTCAGCCAGATCGAGGCGGCGTTCGACGACCGGACCCGCTCCGAGGAGCGGATGCGCCGGTTCGTCGCGGACGCGTCGCACGAGCTGCGGACCCCGCTCGCGGCGATCCGCGGGTACGGCGAGCTGTACCGGATGGGCGCGCTCACCGAGAAGGAGCAGGTGGACGACACGATGCGCCGCATCGAGCAGTCGGCCACCCGCATGGGCGGGCTCGTCGAGGACCTGCTCGCCCTGGCGCGCCTGGACGCGAACCGGCCCGGGCGCACCGACACGGTCGACCTCGCCGTCCTCACGACCGACGCCGCCCACGACCTGCGCGCACTCGACCCGACCCGCGAGGTGCGCGTCGGCTCGCTCGCCGGCGCGTCGGCAGGACCGTCGGTCGTGGTCGGCGACGAGCCCCGGCTGCGGCAGGTGCTGGCGAACCTCATCGGCAACGTCGCGCGCCACACCCCGGCCGGCTCGCCGGCGGAGCTGTCGGTCGGGCGGCTCGGGGACCGCGTGGTCGTCGAGGTGCGCGACCACGGACCCGGCATCGCCCCCGAGCACGCCCACCGCGTGTTCGAGCGGTTCTACCGGGTCGACGCGTCCCGCACCCGCGAGGGCAACGGCACCGGCGGCGGCGCCGGGCTCGGCATGGCGATCGTCGCGGCGATCGTCGAGGCGCACCACGGCGAGGTCGCGATCACCGCGACGCCCGGCGGCGGGGCGACCGTCCGCGTGGCGCTCCCCGCGGGCGGGTCCGGGAGCTCGCGCACGTCACAGGATCACCCGGGCGACTGACCGGACCCGCGTGCGCGGCCGTCCGGGCTTGGGGCTACGATGGCGCGTCCGAGCAGGGTCGTCTGGTGCAGTGAGGCTTGTCCATGGGCGTCTACGACGCGCCACAGTGGCTGTTGTCCGCGTTCGTCCGCAGCGCGCAGGGTGCGGGGGCGACCGCACCGCCGGACGAGATCCGGGAGGTCGGGGCGGACCTCGTCGGCCGCTGGACCGGACCCGGGCGGACGTACCACAACCTCCGGCACCTGACCGACGTGCTCGCCCGCGTCGACGAGCTCGCCGAGGAGACGCACGAACCCGACCTGGTCCGGCTCGCGGCCTGGTACCACGGCGCCGTGTTCGACGCGGCGCACGTCGCGGCGTACGCCAACCGCGGCGGCGAGGACGAGGTCGCCTCGGGCGTCCTCGCCCGCGAGCAGCTCACGGGGCTGGGAGTCCCCGCCGACCGGGTCGAGCGCGTCCACCAGCTCGTGATCGCCCTGGTCCGGCACAGCGCCGACCCCGCCGACTTCGACTGCGCCGTGCTCTGCGACGCCGACCTCGCGATGCTGGCCGCCGAGCCGCAGCGCTACAAGGCGTACCTGCACGACGTCCGCGAGGAGTACGCCGACATCCCCATGGCGGACTACATCCGCGCGAGGCAGCGCATCGTCCGCAAGCTCCTCGGCCGGCCCAGCCTGTTCGTCAGCCCCCTGGGCGCCGCGTGGGAGGAGCCCGCCCGGCAGAACCTCGGCGCGGAGCTCCACAAGCTCGACAAGGTGCTCGCTGAGCTCGAGGACGGCGCCACGGGCCAGGGCGCCGCTGCCGAGGGCGTCGCGGGGCCGGACGCCGCGGGTTCGGCCGGCCCGGCCGGGTCCGCTGAGGCCACGGCCGCCGACCGGCACCCGGTGCGGCCCGGGGCGTGACGGTCCTCGTCGACCCGCCGCTCTGGCCGCGGCACGGCCGCACCTGGTCGCACCTCGTGAGCGACACGTCGCTGGACGAGCTGCACGCGTTCGCCGCGCGCGCCGGGCTGCCCCGGCGCGCGTTCGACCTCGACCACTACGACGTGCCCGACGACCGGCACGCCGCCCTCGTGGCGCTCGGCGCCGAGCCGGTCTCCGCGGGCGAGCTCATCCGCCGCCTGCGCGCCTCGGGCCTGCGCGTCCCGGCCCGCGACCGCCCCCGCCCGACCTGACCCACCCCCCACGCCGCCCGCCCCGTCCGGCCCGGCGAGTTCGGCAGTATGCGTGCGAGTTCGGCAGCTGCAGCTGCCGAACTCGACTCGGAGTGCCGAACTCGCGCCAGAGGGCGGGCACGCGCCCGGGGGTGGGCACGCGCCCGGGGGCGGGCACACGCCCGGGGCGGGTACGCGGCGGGCCGGCCACCCCCGGAGGGGTGACCGGCCCGTCGTGCGTGCGGTGCGGACGCTCAGCGCCCGCGTGCGGCGTGGCTCAGAAGTCCATGCCGCCCATGCCACCGGCGTCCGGAGCGGCCGGCGCGGCCTTCTCCGGCTTGTCGGCGACGACCGCCTCCGTGGTGAGGAACAGCGCCGCGATGGACGCCGCGTTCTGCAGCGCGGAGCGGGTGACCTTGACCGGGTCGTTGACGCCCGCGGCCAGCAGGTCCTCGTACACGCCGGTCGCGGCGTTCAGGCCCTGGCCGGACGGGAGGTTGCGCACCTTCTCCGCCACGACGCCGCCCTCGAGGCCCGCGTTGACCGCGATCTGCTTGAGCGGGGCGTCGATCGCGACCTTCACGATGTTCGCGCCGGTCGCCTCGTCACCGGTGAGCTCGAGCTTCTCGAACGCGACGGCACCGGCCTGGATGAGCGCCACGCCACCACCGGCGACGATGCCCTCCTCGACGGCCGCCTTGGCGTTGCGCACGGCGTCCTCGATGCGGTGCTTGCGCTCCTTGAGCTCGACCTCGGTCGCCGCACCGGCCTTGATGACGGCCACACCGCCGGCCAGCTTGGCGAGGCGCTCCTGGAGCTTCTCGCGGTCGTAGTCCGAGTCGGAGTTGTCGATCTCCGCGCGGATCTGGTTCACGCGACCGGCGATCTGCGCGGCGTCGCCGGCACCCTCGACGATCGTGGTCTCGTCCTTGGTCACGACGATCTTGCGCGCGGTGCCGAGGACCTCGAGGCCGACGGTGTCGAGCTTGAGGCCGACGGTCTCGGACACGACCTGGCCGCCCGTGAGGATGGCCATGTCCTGCAGCATCGCCTTGCGGCGGTCGCCGAAGCCCGGGGCCTTGACGGCGACGGACTTGAAGGTGCCGCGGATCTTGTTGACGACGAGCGTGGCCAGGGCCTCGCCCTCGACGTCCTCGGCGACGATGAACAGCGGCTTGCCGGACTGGATGACCTTCTCCAGCAGCGGCAGCAGGTCCTTGACGTTCGAGATCTTCGACTCGACGAGCAGCACGTAGGCGTCCTCGAGGACGGCCTCCTGGCGCTCCGGGTCGGTCACGAAGTACGCCGACAGGAAGCCCTTGTCGAAGCGCATGCCCTCCGTGAGCTCGAGCTCCAGGCCGAGGGCGTTGGACTCCTCGACCGTGATGACGCCCTCCTTGCCGACCTTGTCGAGCGCCTCGGCGATGAGCTCGCCGATCGCGCTGTCGCCGGCCGAGATGGACGCCGTGGCGGCGATCTCGTCCTTGGTCTCGATCTCCTTCGCCTGCTCCAGCAGGGCGGCGGTGACGGCCTCGACGGCCTGCTCGATGCCGCGCTTGAGGGCGATGGGGTTCGCGCCGGCCGCGACGTTGCGCAGGCCCTCGCGCACCAGCGCCTGGGCGAGCACGGTGGCGGTGGTGGTGCCGTCACCCGCGACGTCGTCGGTCTTCTTGGCGACCTCCTTGACGAGCTCCGCGCCGATCTTCTCGAACGGGTCCTCGAGCTCGATCTCCTTGGCGATGGAGACACCGTCGTTGGTGATCGTGGGGGCGCCCCACTTCTTGTCCAGGACGACGTTGCGGCCCTTGGGGCCGAGGGTGACCTTGACGGTGTCGGCGAGGGTGTTCAGACCCCGCTCGATGCCGCGACGGGCCTCCTCGTTGAAGGCAATGATCTTGGCCATGGGGCTATCGATCCTTCACTCTGGCTCGTGGTTCGGCCGGTCGGTGCCCGCGACGGACGGTCGCTCCGGCCCGTCGGTCATGTCCCGTCGGGCGGTGCGACCTCACCGGGTCGGCCTGGGTTGTCATTCTGTCACTCTCGACCCGAGAGTGCTAACACCAATGGTTAGCACTCGACCCTGGTGAGTGCAAGGCGCTCCGCCCTCGGCGGACGCGTCCGGGCCGGTAGCCTGCCGCGCATGCCCGCTCGCCGCACCACCGCCGTCGTGCTGCTGGCCGCGCTGGGCACGGGACTCGTGGCGTGGGGCGCGTCGGGGCCGCGGGACGCGTCGCTGCCGCTCTACGCCCAGGGCGTGGCCCTCGACGCCACCGGCGCCGTGGTGGACGTCCCGGTCGGGTCACCGGCGGCGCTGCACGACGGCACCCGCGTGCTGGACGTCCCGGGCACGCGCGCGGACGACGCGCTCGCGGAGGAGCAGCGGGCGTGGCTCGCCTCCGGCTCCCTGCCCGGCGGGGCCGACGGGCCGTACGCGGACATGGTCGCCGACGCGCTGCTCGACCTGCACACCCTGCTGCTGCCGGACGGGGCGGCGGTGGCAGCATGGACCGACCGGTGGCGCTACGTGTGGCCCCGCGACGCCGCGTTCGTCGCGGTCGCGCTGGCCCGGACGGGGCACGGCAACGACGCCCTGGACGTGCTCGGCTTCCTCGACCGGGTGCAGGCGCCCGACGGCTCGTTCGAGGCGCGGTACCTGCCCGACGGGTCCGGGCCGCCGGACGGCCGCGCGCCGCAGACCGACGGCACGGGCTGGGCGCTGTGGGCGGCCGGCGAGGTGGTCGACGCCCAGCCCGCGGACCGGCGCCGGGCGGTGGCCGAGCGGCTCCGCGGGCTCGTGACGCGGTCCGCCGCCGGCGCGGTCGCGCTCACCGCCGACGACGGCCTGCCGCCCGCCTCCCCGGACTACTGGGAGGTCGCGGAGGACGAGCTGACCCTCGGGACGGTCGCGCCGCTGCTCGCGGGCCTCGAGTCGGCGCCGGCGCTCCTGGAGCTGCTCGGCGAGGACGGGGCTGCGGCCGCCGCCCGGGAGGCCGCCGGGCGCACCCGGGGCGCCGTCGAGCGGGAGTTCGGCGACGACACCGCGTACGGCCGGTACGCCGGCGGAAGCGTCCCGGACGCCGCGAGCGCGTTCGTCCTGCCCCCGTTCCAGCCGGAGCCGCTGACCGGGGCGCTCGACGCGTGGCAGGCCTCGGCGGAGGCGATGGCACGTCCCGCGGGCGGCCTCGCGCCCGGGGCGGCGTGGAAGCGCGACGGCATCTCCTGGACGCCGCAGACCTCGCTCTACGCCCTGGTGGCCGCGGAGAACGGCCGGCCGGACGAGGCGCGGGCCCGGCTGGACTGGCTCGACGCCCACCGGACGACGCTCGGCGCGCTGCCGGAGAAGGTGCTCGCGGACGGCTCACCCGCGGCGGTCGCCCCGCTGGCGTGGACCGCGGCGTGCGTGGTGCTGGCCGTCGGCGCGCTGGACGGCTGACCCGGCGCGCCGACGGCCGGGGCTCTCAGAGCGGGCGCACCTGCTCGGCCTGGGGGCCCTTGGTGCCCTGGCCGACCTCGAAGTCCACCGACTGACCCTCCTCGAGGGTCCGGTAGCCGTTCGTCTGGATGGCGCTGAAGTGGACGAACAGGTCCTGGCCGCCGTCGGCCGGGGTGATGAACCCGTAGCCCTTCTCGGCGTTGAACCACTTGACGGTTCCCTGCGGCATGCGGTGCTCCTGATGACGACGTGACCGGTCGCCGACGGCCCCCGTCCCCCGGCGGGCCGGCGGGCAGGCACCGCGACGCGCCGAGCGTAGCCGCGCCCCCTCACGGGCGGAAGAGGCGGCCGGACCTTCAGCCCGCGAAGTCGGCCAGCAGGAGCACGACGACGCCCTGGTCCGCGACCTCGGCCGACTCGACCACGTTCGTCAGGCCGAGCGTGGCCGCGACCTGCTGCGCGGTGACCGCGAGGTCGGCGTTCGCGTAGAACACCGTGGAGGCGGTGCTCCCGCCGGCGTTGCCGTTCCCGGCCGTGACGTCGGTGAAGCCGGCGCCCTCGAGCTGCTCCGCGGCACCGCCGGCGAGCCCGCTGATGTTCGCGGCGTTGAGCACGCGGACCGGCACGGACAGGTCGGGGGCGGGCGGCGGGACCTCCTCGACCGGGGCGTCCCCGGTCTCCTCCGGCGCCGGGGCGCCGCCCGTGTCGTCCGGGCTCGCGGCGGGGCCGGACGACGAGGGGGGCGCCGAGGCGTTCGTGTCGTCGCCCCCGCCGATCACGGGCAGCTTGCCGTCCCAGGACGCGGCCCACAGCACGGCCGACACCGTCAGGGCCGGCACGACCACGACCACCGCGACGAACGGCCACCACCGGCTCCACCAGCTCCGGGGTGCACGGTGCACGCCGATCGGTGCGTCCTGCGCCGGACCGGCGTCGAACTCGTCCTCCGGGAAGCGGGAGCTGGCCTTGGTCACGGCGGACAGGCTAACGGCTCAGCCTGGCGGGACGGTCCAGCACGCCGCGCGGGTCAGGCGTCGGCGCCGAGGCGGCGGGCGGACCGCGCCCGCTGCCGGGTGGACCGCATGCGCCGGAGCCGCTTGACGAGCATCGGGTCGTGCGCGAGGGCGGCCGGCGAGTCGATCAGCGCGTTGAGCACCTGGTAGTACCGGGTGGCCGACATGTCGAACAGCTCGCGGATGGCCTGCTCCTTGGCGCCGGCGTACTTCCACCACTGCCGCTCGAACGCCAGCACCTGCTGGTCGCGCTCGCTGAGCCCGTCGGCGTCGGCGCCGCCGTCGACCGCGACGAGGGCGGGCCGGGCGGCCGTGCCGAGGTCGAGCCCCGCCGTCGCGTCCATCCGTGCCCTCCCGTGCCTGCCGCCATCCGGTCCGCCGCCCATCGTACGGCCGGAATGACACGGCTGTCATTCGTCGCGGGGGCCACGGGGCGGTCCGCTAGCGTGGGTCGCCGTGAGCCCCGCCGCACCGCTGTCCGAGCTCGTCGCCGCCGACTGGGCCGCCGCGCTCGCCCCGGTCGAGGACCGGGTGCACGCCGCCGGGGAGTTCCTGCGGGCCGAGGTCGCCGCCGGGCGGGGCTACCTGCCCGCCGGGCCGGACGTGCTGCGCGCCTTCACCCGGCCGCTCGCGGACGTGCGCGTGCTGGTGGTCGGCCAGGACCCCTACCCGACCCCCGGCCACCCGATGGGGCTGTCGTTCTCCGTGCAGCCGCACGTCCGGCCGCTGCCGCGGTCGCTCGCCAACATCTTCACCGAGCTGCAGGCCGACCTCGGGGTCCCCGCGCCCACCACCGGGGACCTGTCCCCGTGGGCGGACCGCGGCGTCATGATGCTCAACCGGGTGCTGACGGTGCGCCCCGGCGAGCCCGCCTCGCACCGCGGCAGGGGCTGGGAGGCCGTGACCGACCGTGCGATCGCGGCGCTCGTCGAGCGGGGCGGCCCGCTGGTCGCCGTGCTGTGGGGCCGCGACGCGCAGTCGCTGCGACCCGCGCTCGGGGACGTGCCCGTCGTGGCCAGCGCCCACCCGAGCCCCCTGTCCGCGAGCCGCGGGTTCTTCGGCTCCCGGCCGTTCTCCCGCGTGAACGCGCTGCTCGCCGAGCTGGGGGCGGACCCCGTCGACTGGTCGCTGCCCTGAGACGACCGGCCCGCGGCCGCGGCCGGCGTCGGAACCTCTGACACACCCGGGCCGCCGGGGGCACACTGCGGGGGTGAGGACGCACGACAGCAGGGGACCCGCACGCACCACCGGCCAGCAGCCCGCGGCCGGCGCCGACCCGGCCCACGACGGCGCACCGCCGCGCTGGGAGCGCTACGTCGCGATCGGCGACTCGTTCACCGAGGGCCTGTGGGACACGCCCGAGGGCGAGGACGGCCCCGTGCGCGGCTGGGCCGACGTGCTCGCCGGCCTGCTGTCCGACCGGCGGCGCGCGGCCGGGCTCCCGGCGCTGCGCTACGCCAACCTCGCGGTGCGCGGCCGGCTGCTGCGCCCGATCGTCGCCGAGCAGCTGCCACGGGCGCTGGAGCTCGGCCCGGACCTGGTCAGCCTCGTCGGCGGCGGGAACGACATCCTGCGCCCGGGCGCCGACCCGGACCGCCTGGCGCGGGACCTGGAGCGTGCGGTCGCGCTCGTCCGGAGCACCGGCGCGGACGTGCTGCTCGCCACCGGCTTCGACTCCTCGGGGTCCCCGCTGGTCTCCACGACGCGTCCGCGGGTCGGCGTGTTCAACGCCCACCTGTGGTCGATCGCGCGCCGCCACGGGGCGCACGTGCTGGACCTGTGGGGCATGCGGCACCTGCGCGACCTGCGGATGTGGGCGCCGGACCGGATCCACCTGACCACGGAGTCCCACGCCCGGGTCGCCCAGGGCGCGCTCGCCGCCCTGGGGATCGAGCCGGACGACCCGGCGTGGGACGAGCCGCTGGCCCCGCTGCCGCGCCTCCCCCGCGCGCAGCAGGCGCGCCTCGACGCCCGCTGGGTGCGGCTGTACGCCTACCCGTGGGCGACCCGGCGGCTGCGCGGCCGGTCGTCGGGCGACACCCGCGCCGCGAAGCTCCCGGCGCTCACGGAGCTCTGAGCGCGGCCCTCAGCCGACGGCCGGGGTGTCCGTCACGAGGGCCAGCGACACGCCGGCGACGTCCTCGGCGGGCACCACGGTGCCGTCGAGCGCCACGACCGTGCTCGGGGCGGTCACCGGCGTGCGTGCCTCGGCGAGCGCCCGGTCGCCGGGGCCCCGCAGCGTGAGCGCGACCTCCCGGCCCGCGCAGCCGTCCGGGACGCCCGACAGCGAGGCCCGCGTCACGGCGTAGCCACCGAGCGCCGCGTCGTAGTCGACGTCGTAGCCGACGCTGATCCGGCTCACGACGCACGCCCCCGGCGGGGCGGCCTCCCCGCCGTCCCACGTCATCGCGCGCGCCATCGAGACCGCCAGCCCGGCGCACCCGAGCCACGCCAGGGTGACCCCTGCCACGCGACGTGCGCGGACGTGCTCGTGCGCCATGGGCGCCCCCTCCGTGGACCCTGCCCGGTCGATCCGTCGACCTGACGGGCCCATCGTCCGCCCGGCGCCGCCGTTGAGCACGCCGGGGCACGGTCCACCCCATCGGGGGACGCCGGGGTCAGCGGCTGCCGGCGCAGATGCCGAAGGTCTGGGGCACGTCGTCGCGGATGCCGAGGGCGCTCCAGCCCTGCCGGGGCGTGACGCGGTAGACGGTCCCGCCGAGCGGCGCCACCGACAGCTCGCCCGTGCTGGTGCGGATCCTCGAGGTGTCGAGCGACCGCCCGGACGCCGCGAAGAACGTCTGCAGCGGCTCGAGGTCCACGTCGGCGCGCCAGCCCGCGAAGAACTGCGGCGTGCCCGTCACCCGGACGGTCGTGGTGAAGCAGGCGTCGTAGGCGCTGCCGGTCACCGCGGTGGAGGTCTGGCTGTACGTCAGCGCGGGGTCGTACGCCGGGGCGGGCAGGCGGTAGTGGCAGATCTCCACCTCGAACGACTGCCCCGCCTGCAGCACGGCCGCGCCGGGCATGCCACCGGAGGCCACGCCCCCCACCTGCACCACGCCGTCGACGGGGCGCGGGTCGAGCACCTTCGCCCAGTAGGGGGTGTGCACCTCGAAGCCCGAGCCGTCGGCGACGCCGTTGAACGGCCGCTGGTCCAGGTGCAGGTCGATCCGCCAGGTCGTGCCCGCGTCCCCCGAGACCGGCACCACGACGCACGCCTGCGTGCCGGACTGCGGCAGCACCGTCCAGCGCAGCGGGCCGAACACCGTCCCGGGGCCGGGCGTGACGGGGCCGGACGGGCCCGCCTGGGGCGCGGCCCAGGTGACGGGGACGCCCCACGTGCCGACCGTGAGCGCGACGCCCGCGACCCGCGAGGCGGCGTACGCGGGGACCGTCACGGTGGTGGTGTCGGCGGCGGCCAGGGTCACGGAGGCGTCGGACGCGGCGAGCGGGGTGCCGTCCGCCGTGTGCAGCCGCAGCGTGGCCTGCTGGCCGCGGCAGGCCGCGGGGACGCCCGACAGCACCACGGTGGTGAGCGTGCCCGACGCGCCGCCCGTGCCCGCCGCGAGCGCCGCGGTGGTGCAGGGCGCCGCGGCGGCGGTGGTCAGCCCGCCGGAGGACAGCAGCAGGCGGGCGGCGCTGGCCGGCGTGAGGAGCAGCAGCACGAGCAGGCCGGCGGTCGCGGCGACGACGGCGGCGGCCCGGCGACGGGTCACGGGGCGCGCTCCGGCGCGGCGCCCGGCACCGGCGCGGCATCCGGCACCGGCGCGGCATCCGGCACCGGCGCGGCATCGGCATCGGCCTGCGCCTCGGGGCGTCCCGGCCACAGCAGCACGCCCGCGGCCACCACGAGCAGCGACGCCCACGCCCAGGGGTCCAGGAGCAGGGACGCGACGCGGCCGACCCCGGGCAGGTGGAGGCGGGCGATGCCGAGCACGTCCTCCTGGTGCGGCCGCCACGGGTCGGTGAAGCCGTTGTTGTCGCCCTGGATCGACCAGCCGGCGTCCGCGTCGCCGCCGACGACCCGGTGGATGATCCGCCCGTCGACGCCGGGCGGGGTGTAGACGACGACGTCCCCGGGCTCCGGGACCCCGCACCGGGACACGACGAGGTCGCCGGTGCGGTACGTGGGCTCCATCGAGTGGCCGGAGACGATGGTCAGCGTGGTGCAGCCGCCGAGCGTGCTCGGCCAGCCGAACCAGAGCAGCAGCCCCACGACGCCGGCGGTGAGCAGCCAGCCGGCGGCGGAGCGGGCGCGCCCGGGCACGCCGGAGGGCCGGCGCGGGGCAGACGTGCTGCCCGCGCCGGCCCGGTCGGCGTGCTCGCCGGGCACGACGGGTCCGGCGTCAGCCCGCGATGACGGCCGCGACGCCCTTGACGTCGGCAGCCTTCGGGGAGCCGGTGACCGTCAGGGTGACGGTGCCGCCGCCCGTGGGCACCGTGGCCTGGGCCCGGCCGAGGGACGTGCCCGCGGTCGTGGCGGCCGGGTCGGCGTCGAGCAGCTCGACGCTGACGGTCTGGCCCGCGCAGGTGTCGGCGACGTCGGTCAGCGTCACGCCGCTGACGGTGTAGCCCTTGGCGGCCACCGAGAAGGTGTTGGTGAAGCCGACCTTGACGCCGTTCGTGTCGCAGGACGCGACGACGGTGGTGCCGGCGCCCAGGGAGCCGGCGTTGAGGGTGAGCTGGGCGGCGGACGCCAGGCCGAGCCCGGCGACGCCGAGCGCGACGACGGTGACGGCGACGACCTTGCGGCGGCCGGTGCGGCGGACGGGGGTGGGACCGGCGGTGCGGCGGGACATGGGACTCCTCGCGGACGACGGCTCGCCAGGGCGAGGCGCGGCCGTGGAGCCGGGGGACGGACGCGCCTTCCGGCGCACCGAGGTCCCCCTGGCCCGCGCGCGCCGGCTGCCGAACGGTAGGGCCTGCGGCTGCGTGGTCGTGCACCCGTTTGGGTGGCAGCACCCCCGCCGTGGTACGTCAATTGCGAATTTGCACCAGATAGCCCCACAAACCGGACATATCGGGCGGGTGAACTTCGGTCGCGACGCTGGTCAGCGCGCCGCGGTGCGCAGAGATTCCACCGGAAGGCGGGCGACCACCTGGGTGCCGTTCCCCGGGACGGATGTCACCCGGAGGTCGCCCCCGGCCAGACGCAGGCGGTCGCCGAGCCGAGCCGTCCCGGAGGCGGGCACGGACCCCGGCACGAAGCCGACGCCGTCGTCCGCCACGCGCACCTCCAGGGCGTCCCCGACCACCGCGACCCGCACGTCGACCACCGCCGCGTGCCCGTGCCGCAGCGCGTTCGTGACGCCCTCCTCGACCACGCGCACCGCGAGCAGCCGCTCGGACCGGGTCAGACGTGGGTCCGCCGGGTCGTCGAGCACCCGCACCTCGTCCGCGACCCCGAACCGGGTGTTGACCGTCGTCGGGATCCGCCCGAGCAGGGCGCGGACCGCCGGGACCATGCCGACCTCGAGCTGGTCCGGGTAGAGCATGCGCGAGGTCGAGCGCACGTCCGTCTCCCGCACCAGCTCGATCTGCTCGCGCACCTCCCCCAGCAGCTCGAGGTCCTCCGGCTCCGCGCGGCCGGACAGCCGGTCGCGCAGCCGGTCGAGCCGCGCGACCACGAGCACGAGGCGCTGCTGCATGCTGCCGTGCAGCCCCTCCGCCACCTCCCGGCGGACACGCACCTCCTCGTACTGCAGCGCCTGGAGCGCGAGCTCGATCTGCAGGCGGCTCTCCGCCGCGGCCGCGACCTGGGTCCGCAGCCGGCGCTGCGACAGCATGGCGGCCAGGCCCATGAACCCCGCGATCCACGCCACGACCGCCCCGCTGACGACCTCCGCGAGCACGACCGAGCGCGCGGGGTGGGGGTAGATGCCCAGCGTGACCTGCACGCCGAACCGGACGCCGGCCGCGGCCACCCCGGCGGCGAGCACCCCGAGCACCACCAGGGTCGTGGGACGACGCGGACGCGCCACCCCCACCACGACCAGCAGGACGAGCATGCCGACCACCGCCGTCAGGTTCGCCGCGATCCGCAGCAGCACCGGCACGGACCCGCCCTGGTTGCCGTAGACCCACGCGGTCTGCGCCGCGGCACCGACCGCGAACACCGACATGACGGTGCCGGCGGCCAGCAGCAGCGTCCGCCGGTCGGCCCGCGCCGCTGCCGGGTCGTCCGCCGTCGCTGCGGGCATGTGCACTCCCCCATCCGTGGGACCGTTCGCGCGCCGACCCGGCGTCCGCGGGTCACATTGACCATACTGTCCGAGATGTCCGATCCCACATCCACCCAGGTCCGCGTGGTCGTCGTGGAGGACCAGCCGCTGTTCCGGTCGATGCTGGAGCTCACGCTGGGAGCCGCCGACGACGTGCGCGTGGTGGCCTCCGTCGGCACGGTCAGCGAGGGAGCCGCGGCCCTGCGGCCCGGTGCCGCCGACGTGGCCGTGCTCGACATCGACCTGCCCGACGGCAACGGCATCGCGCTCGGCGTCACGCTGCGGCGCCGGCAGCCGGACCTCGGCATCCTGCTGCTGTCGGCGCACGACGCCATGGACCTGCTGCTCGACCTGCCCCCGGACGTCGCCAGCGGGTGGTCCTACCTGTCCAAGACGTCCTCCACGAGCGCGCAGACCCTGGTCGCGGCCATCCGGGCCACCGCGGCGGGCCGCACCACGCTGGACCCGGCGCTGCTCGACCGGATGGCGCCGCGCGCCGGGTCGACGGTCGCCCGGCTGACCGACCGGCAGTACGCCGTGCTGCGGCTGCTGGCGCAGGGGCTGTCCAACGCCGGGATCGGCGAGGCGCTGCGCATCACCGAGAAGTCGGTCCAGAACCACATCAACGGCATCTACGGGACCCTCGGGATCGACGTGGACCCCGGCCGCAACCCCCGCGTCACGGCGGCGCTCCGGCTCCTGGAGGAGACCGGCCGCGCGTCCTGACGCGCCGCACGACCACGGGTGGCCCCGGCGCCCCAAGATGCCTGGCATCCGTTCGGGTGAGAGTTGCCCACCGCGCCGCGGCGTGGGTTACAGTAGGCACGCCCTCGGTCGCCTGCCCCCTGCGCGGCCGAGGGCTTCTTCATGCCCGGGCCCCGCCCGCGCCGTACCCGGGCCCTGCCCGCGCCCGACCCCGGCGGCCGGCCCCGCCCTCAGAGCACCAGCCGCTCCAGCAGCGGGAACTCGTCGTACGGCTGGTCCCAGTCCCCGAAGTGGCCGTCGTCCCGCACCACGAGCGTGCCGCCGAGCCGGTCCAGCAGCGCCCGACCCTGCGTCGCGTCGCAGCCGTACGGGTCCCGCACGGAGTTCACGAACACCAGGTCGCCCGCGTGCGCGCGGATGCGGTCCCAGTCGTAGGTGTCCTGCAGGACGGGCTCGTCGGCGTCGTTCGGCGGCGTCGCGTACCCGGCGACCAGGACGGCCTGCGCCACGCGGGCGGGGGCGTGCTCGAGCACGGCGAGCAGCAGCGCGGCCCCGCCGGAGTGACCGACCAGCACGGTGTCCCCGTCCAGCGGGTGCGCGGCCAGGAACCGGGGCAGCGTCTCGGCGACGGGCTCGACGTTGAGGCGCGGCAGGTGCGGGCGCTCCACGGCGTACCCGCGCGCGGTGAGCCGGTCCGCCAGCCACGGGTACCAGACGTTGTCCGGGTGGCCGCCGGTGCCGTGGACGACGATCGCGCGGCGCGCCACGGCGCTCAGCCCCGCCCCGGCGCGGCGGCGACGGCGCGGCCGGGTCCCTGGGCGGCCCCGCGCTGCGCGACCGCGGCGGCCACGTCCTCGTCCGCGTCGAGCAGCTCGAGCAGGCGCGGCGCGAGGCCGGGTGCGGACCCGACGACGGCCGACACGACCCACCACGCCTGCTGCGGCAGCCGGACCGGCACCAGCCCGGCGGCCTGCGGCTTGGCGGCCACGTGCTGCGGCACGAGCGCGATCCCGAGCCCGCGGTCGACGAGGTCCAGCAGCGTGTGGATGTCGTTGACCGTGCAGCGCACGTGCCGGGCGACCCCGCGGGCCGCGCACACCGCGTCGTTGAGCGACCGCACCCCCCAGCTCGGCTGGAAGTCGATGAAGTCGTGCCCGGACAGCGCCTCCCAGTCCGCCTTCGAGGCGGCGCTCAGCGGGTGCCCGGGCGGGCACAGCAGCACGACCTCCCGGCGCCCGAGCTCCACGGGCCGCACGCCCGCGAGGTGCTCCTGCGTGGCGACGAACGCGACGTCGAGCTCGCCCGCGCGCACCGCGGCGACCAGCTCGTGCGAGCCGGCCTGCGTGAACGCGATGTCCACCTGCGGGTAGCGCCGGCGGAACCGCTCGAGCAGCGGCGGCACGTCCACCACGCCGAGGCACTGCTCGGCACCGAGCCGCAGCGTGCCGCTCAGCTCGTGGGTGGCGCGGACGACGGCGTCCCGCCCGGCCGCCGCCTGGTCCAGGACCGCCCGCGCGTACGGCAGCAGCGCGAGGCCCGCCTCGGTCGGCGCGACCCGGCGCGTGGTGCGCGCGAACAGCCGGGTGCCCAGCTCGTCCTCGAGCGCCCGGATCGCGGCGGACAGCCCGGACTGCGAGACTCCGCAGAGCGCGGCGGCGCGCGTGAACTGCTCCTCCTCCGCCAGCGCGACGACGTATTCCATCTGCCGCAGGTCCATCATCGGCCTCGCTTCTGAATCCCATGAGTCCCAGTCGTTGGACTTGTGGAGCCAGCGTACCTACGGTCGAGGCACGACCCCGACGACGTGAGGTGGACACGTGCAGCAGCGCACCCTCGGCAACCGCACCGTGAGCGCGATCGGACTCGGCGGCATGCCGATGTCGATCGAAGGACGACCCGACCGCTCCCGGTCCCTGGCCACCATCCACGCGGCGCTCGACGCCGGCGTGACCCTGATCGACACGGCCGACTCGTACCACCTGCACGCCGGGGAGGCGGGCCACAACGAGGAGCTCATCGCCGAGGCGCTGCGCACCTACGGCGGCAGCACCCAGGACGTGCTGGTCGCCACGAAGGCCGGGCACCTGCGCCCCGGTGACGGCACCTGGACGCAGGACGGCCGGCCCGAGCACGTCAAGGCCGGGGCGAAGGCGTCCGCGCGGCGCCTGGGCGTCGAGGCCATCGGGCTGTTCCAGTTCCACCGGCCCGACCCGCAGGTGCCGTACGCCGACTCCGTGGGCGCGCTCGCCGAGCTGCTCGACGAGGGCGTGATCCAGCAGGCCGGCATCTCCAACGCCACGGTCGCGCAGATCGACGAGGCGCAGCAGGTGCTCGGCGGCCGGCTCGTGTCGGTGCAGAACCAGTTCTCGCCGGCGTTCCGGTCCAGCCTGGACGAGCTGCGGCACTGCGCCGACCTCGGCATCGCGTTCCTGCCGTGGTCCCCGCTCGGCGGCATCACCCGGTCCGGCGAGCTCGGCGAGCGTCACGCGGCGTTCCGCGAGGTCGCCGACGCCCACGGCGTCAGCCCGCAGCAGGTCGCCCTGGCGTGGGAGCTCGCGCTCGCGCCGGTCGTCATCCCGATCCCCGGGGCCTCCCGGCCCGAGAGCATCACCGACTCGGTGCGCGCCGCCGACCTGGTGCTCGACGCCGACGAGCTCGCGCGGCTCTCCGCCTGACCCCCCGCACCACCGTCCCGAGAGGCACCCCGTGAAGACCTTCACCCTGCCCGGCACCGACATCGAGGCACCCAACGTCGTGCTCGGCCTCATGCGGATCGCCGAGAAGTCCGACGACGAGATCCGCGAGCTCGTGCGCACCGGCCGCGACGCCGGCACCACGTTCCTCGACCACGCCGACGTCTACGGCCGCGAGCTGCACGAGTGCGAGGCACGGTTCGCCCAGGCGCTCGCCCTCACGCCGTCCGAGCGCGACGAGTACACGATCCAGACCAAGTGCGGCATCGTCCGCGAGGGCCCGTACTTCGACTTCTCGTACGAGCACATCCTCGAGTCCGTCGAGGGCTCGCTGCGCGCCCTGCGCACCGACCACATCGACGTGCTGCTGCTGCACCGCCCCGACGCGCTCGTCGAGCCCGACGAGGTCGCCCGCGCGTTCGACGAGCTCGAGGCCGCGGGCAAGGTGCGGGCGTTCGGCGTCTCCAACCACACGCCCCGGCAGATCGACCTGCTGCGCCGCTCCGTCCGGCAGCCGATCGTCGCCAACCAGCTGCAGCTGTCGATCACCCACGCGGCGATCGTCACGCAGGGCCTCGCGGCCAACATGGTCGGCGCCGAGCAGTCCGTCACCCGCGACGCCGGCGGCATCCTCGACTACTGCCGCCTGAACGACATCACCGTGCAGGCGTGGTCGCCGTTCCAGGCCGGGTTCTTCACCGGCACGTTCCTGGACAACCCCGAGTTCGCCGAGCTGAACCAGGTGATCGGCGAGCTGGCCGCCGCCTACGACGTGCCGCCGATCGCGATCGCCACCGCGTGGATCACCCGGCACCCGGCCCGGATGCAGGTCGTGCTCGGCACCACGACGCCCGAGCGCGTCGCCGGCGCCGCCCAGGGCTCGGACCTGCCCCTGACCCGCGCGCAGTGGTACGCCCTGACCCGCGCGGCGGGCCACATCGTCCCCTGACGCCGGCCCGCCCGGCTTGACCCCCGCGAGGTCGTCACCTCGGCACGAGGTCGTCAGGTCCGCCTGACGACCTCGTCCGCACGTGACGACCTCGCGCGCCGTGCGCGGACCTCGTCGGAGCCCCCTGTCGGATTCGAACCGACGACCTGCTGTTTACAAGACAGCTGCTCTGGCCAGCTGAGCTAAGGAGGCGGGCGCGCGCCGCGGCGTCGCGCGGGGCCAGCCTACCGGCGCGTCAGGGCTGCGGGTCGCGGGCGTCGTAGCGCCAGAACCCGCGCTGCCACCGCACGAGCGCCCACAGCAGCACCACGCACGCGAGCCCGCCGACGAGGGCCGCCCCGCCCTCCCCGAGGTGCTCCGAGACGGCGCCGAGCAGCAGCTCGCCCAGGCGCGGGCCGCCGGCGACGACCACGACGAACACGCCCTGCAGCCGGCCGCGCATGTCGTCGGGGGTGGCGGTCTGCAGGATCGTCTGCCGGAACACCGCGCTGACGGCGTCCGCCGCGCCGGCGGCGGCGAGCGTGAGGACCGCGAGCGCCAGCGACCACCACAGCACGTCGTCCGGGTGGGAGCGCCCCGCGAGCACCAGCACCAGGCCGAAGCCCGCGACCGCGAACCCCCAGACGGTGATGGCGAGCACGATGATGCGGCCCTGCCAGCGCACGCGCGCGAGCCCGCCCGAGAACACCCCCGCGAGCATCGCCCCGGCGGCCACGGCGGCGGTCATGACGCCCGCGGTGGTCTCGCCGCCGCCGAGGTACACCAGCCCGACGGCGGGGAACAGCACGCGCGGGGAGGACGTGATCATCGCGATCAGGTCGACGAGGAACGTCATCCGCACGTTCGGCCGGGTCCCGAGGTAGCGCAGGCCGTCGAGCACCGACGCGAGGCCGGCGCGGGCCCGGCGCGTCCCGGACGGCTCCGGCGGGATGGGCGGCAGCCGCAGCAGCGCGGTGAAGGCGAAGGTGAACAGCAGCGCGTCGGCGGTGTAGACGACGCCGTAGTCGAGCGCGGCCACCAGACCGGCGCCGAGCAGCGGCCCCAGCGTCAGCGCCACGTTCCACCCGACGGTCTGCAGGGCGTTCGCCGCGGGCATCAGCCGGGGCTCCAGCAGCCGCGGGATGATGGCCGACCGCGCCGGGCTGTTCACCGCCCCCGCGCCGGACTGCACCGCCACCAGGGCGTACAGCACGCCGACGTGCTCGTTGCCGGCCCACCCCTGCGCGGCCAGCCCGAGGGTCGCGACCCAGCTCACCGCGGACGCCACCAGCGCGACGGTGCGACGGTCCGCGTGGTCGACGATCGCGCCGCCGTACAGCCCGAAGACGACGAGCGGCACCAGCGCGCAGAGCCCGACCAGGCCGACCGAGAAGGTGGAGCGGGTCAGCTCGTACACCTGCAGCCCGACCGCGACGACCGTCAGCTGCGCGCCGAGGTTCGCCACGGACAGGCCCCACCACAGGCGGCGGAACTCGGGGCTGACGCGCAGCGGCGTCAGGTCCACGAGCAGGGAGGGCACGAGCGCTCAGCCTACGTGCCGCGGCGACGTGGCCCCGGACGCGGACCGCCTGGAGCACCCCCTGCGCCGGGCGCTGGGGGCGGGCGGTCCGCGTCCGGGGTGGTGGCGTCAGCCCGCGACCGCCTGGAGCAGCGCCGAGGGGTCGGTCCAGTTCTCCGTCCAGATGGTGCCGTCGACGAGGATCGTCGGCGTGCCGAAGTTCCCCGACTGCGGGTTCACGAGGTCCTGGTTCGCCGAGGCGGCGTTCGTCGCCGACGTGACCCACTGGCCGAACCGGTCGAGCGCGGTGCCGTCGGAGATCAGCGCCGTGACGGCGTCGGGGACGCCCGCGTCGCTCGCGATGTCCGCGATCTCGTCGTTCGTGAGACCGGACGTGCCCTCCTCGGGCTGGCCCGCGAACATCTGCTCGTTGAACACGGGGAACGCCTCGGGCGCCTGCTCGGCGACGAGGGCGGCCGCCGAGGCGGCCCGGGTCGAGAAGCCGGTGCCGTTCGAGTACCGGTTCAGGATGGCGATCGGGTGGTACACGATCGTGGCCTGCCCGTCGGAGGCGAGGGAGACCAGGTTCTCGCCGTTCGTCTGCTCGAACGCGCCGCACGCGGGGCACATGTAGTCGAGGTAGACGTCGACGCGCGGCAGGTCCGCGTCGATCTCGGCGCCGACGCCGTCGGCGCCGACCGCGATGCCGCCGTCCTCCAGGGCCACGTTCGGCGCGTCCGTGACCTCGCTCAGCGGGGTGTCGGCGTACTCCGGGAGGCCCTCGCCGCCGGAGCCCTGGTTGAGGAGCCAGAACACCACGCCGCCGAGCGCGATGATGGCGACGCTCAGGGCGCTGATGCCGACGATCTTGTTGCGGCGGTCCCGCTTGGCCTGCTGCTCGCGGAGGACCCGCGCCTGCTCCCGGGCGGCGTCGCGCCGCTCGTTCTTGGTCTGCTTCCCCTTGCCGGGGGTCGTGCTGCTCATGGGTTGTCCTGCTCTCGTGGGTGTCCGGTGGTGGGCTCAGGCGAGCGCCGGCGGAGGGCCACGGTGGGGGTGCCGCTCGCGCGGGACCCGTGCGGGACGGGAGCGCTCCGCCAGCCACGTGAGGGGCTGCGGGGCGGAGGCCGGCTGCGGGCCGGCCGGGCGGGGCAGCGCGTGGACGACGGCCCCGAGGACGCGGCGCGCGCTGCCCGCCAGGCGGAGCAGCAGCGCGGTCAGACCCGCCCCGGCGGCGGCCAGGGCGGCGTGGGCGGCCAGCACCGGGAGGACGAGCCCCAGGGTGAGCACGGCGCCGTGCGACGGGTCGGGGGTGACGGCGAGCGTGCCCGTCGGGCAGTCCGCGACGTCCTGCAGCAGCGAGAGGCGGATGCCGAGCGCGGCCAGCGGCTCGTCGAGGCGCACGCACTGGTGGAGCACCACCCGCGCCGCGCCGGTGGTCGTCCCGGCGGCGAGCACGGCGACCGCGGCCAGCGCGGCGAGGACGGCCGGCAGGTGCGTCCGGGTGCGGCGCACGACCACGCCGGCGGGCACGCCGGGGCCCGGCACGCGCGCTCGGTCGTCCCCGGTCATGGGGCACAGGGTACGGGGTCGGGCCGGGCGTTCCCGGGGCTGCGGGTCAGCCACCCACGGTGGTGGGCAGCGACGGCTCCGGCAGCGGCGTCCAGTCGACGGCAGTCCCCCGGCGGCCAGCGCCACGAGCACGCCGGCGGCGAGCAGCGCCACGACGACGACCGCCGTCGCCCCGCCGCGCCCCGGCGCCACCCCGGCGAGCAGCCGGCGCGCCCCGTCGCGGGTGTCGCGGGCGAACGGCCCCGCCCAGAGCGCGACCAGCCCCGCGACCGCGGCGACCGCGAGCAGCACGGGCACCGCGTCCGGCGCGGGAGCGTCGTCGGCCGCACGCAGGGGGCCCGCCTCGAGCGTCCCCGTGCCGACCAGCCACCACCCGACGCCGAGCACGATGACGACGACGCTCGCGGCGACCAGCAGCGACGGCAGGCCGGTGACCAGCGCCCGCAGCAGGTGCCACGGGCTCGAGGCGACGGCCACCAGGGTGTCGCTGCGCCGGGCACCCGCACGCTCCCGCCGGCGGGCGACCGCGCGGGCCGCCGACCCCACGGTGCGCGCGAGCAGCAGCAGCGGCAGCAGCGCGACGAGCGTCCAGCCCGGGGCCAGCGCCGCGCCCGCGACCGTCAGCAGCGCGAGGGCGAGCAGCGACCCGGCGCGACGCGGCGGCGCGGGGGCGGGCTGCGGGTCGCCGTCCGGCCACGCGCCCGCCGGCCCGGCACCGTCGGGCCACGCACCGTCAGGCCCCGCACCTCCCGGCCACGCGCCTCCCGGGGCGGCACCGTCGTGGCCCGCCGCACCCGGCCACGCCTGCTCCCCGGACGGCCCCGCGGCGGCGGGCGCGACGGACGGCGGCGCGAACGCCCGCGTCGCCCCGTCCCGCACCGGCGCCTCGGCGGGCGCGACGACCGCCGTGCCGTCGGAGCGCGGCCACGCCTGCGTCGCGGCGGTCCCGGCAGGTCCCGCGGCGCCCGCCCCGGGCGGCAGGGCCTGCGTCTGGTCGGTCGGCGGCCCCCGGCGGGCCACGCGGCCGTCGCGGCGGTCCCCGTCGCCGGCAGCACCGCCGGCGGCACCGGCCCGGTCCCCGACGCCTGCGCGACGGTCGGCGTGGCGTCCGCGGCCGGGAAGGCCACCGTGCTGCCTGCTGCCGTCGCGGCGGGCGGCGGGGACGGCACGACCGTGCCGAGCGCCACGGTCGCCGCCTCGGGCGAGTACCGCTCCCCCGCCGCTCGGCCTCCGCGAGCGCGGCGACCACCTCGTCCGGCTGCGCGCGGTCCGCGGGGTCGGCGGCGAGCGCGTCCCACAGCGCGCCGGCGGTGACGGGGCCGAGCCCGGCGAGGTCGGCGTCGCCGGAGCGGGTGCGCACCAGCACGGCCTCCAGCGGCCGGGTGCCGAACGGGGCGCGGCCGGTGGCGGCGAACGCGAGCAGGGCCGCCCAGCCCCACCAGTCCGTGGCGGGCGTCGGCTCGGCGCCGTCGACGAGCTCCGGCGCCAGGTACCCCGGCGTGCCGACGACGAACCCCGTCGACGTCACGCGGGTCTCGTCGACGGCCTGCGCGATGCCGAAGTCGATGAGCACCGGGCCGTCCGGCGTGACCAGGACGTTGCTGGGCTTGAGGTCCCGGTGCACCACCCCGGCGGCGTGCACCGCCGCGAGCGCGTCCCGCAGCCCGTCGGCCAGCCGGTGCAGCGCGGCGGCGTCGAGCGGACCCCGCCGGCGCACGCGCTCGCTGAGGTCCTCGCCGGGCACCAGCTCGGTGACGAGGAACGCCTCCGTCGAGTCGGCCTCCGCGTCGAGCACCGCGGCGACCCCCGGGTGGCGCAGCCGCTGCAGGGCGAGGACCTCCCGGCGCAGCCGCTCCCGCGACGTCGGGTCGGCGCCGATGTGCGGGTGCAGCAGCTTGAGGGCGACCGGAGTCCCCCGCCGTCCACCGCCCGGTACACCGTGCCCATGCCGCCGGAGCCGAGCGGCGCGAGAATGGTGTACCCGCCGATCTCGGCGCCCGGTGCCAGGCCGATGCGCTCCATGCGGGCACGGTAGCCGCCGCCCCGGTGGCGCGCGGGGTCGGCACGCGGGGCCGGCGGTGGAGACGCCACCGGGCCCGGACCTGTCGTCCGACGTTTCCCGGGCGGGACCGCAAAGGTCACGTTAGGGTCAGGATGACACCAAGGAGCTGATGGATCCGTGACATCTGCTGGTTACGACCTGGTCGTCGTCGCGAACCGCCTGCCGGTGGACGTGACGCTGGACGACGACGGGAACCCGAGCTGGACCCGCTCCCCGGCGGGCTGGTGACCGCCCTGGAGCCGGTGGTCCAGCGGTCCGACGGCGCGTGGGTGGGCTGGGGCGGCTCCGCCGACCTGGAGCTCGAGCCGTTCGACGCCGACGACATGCGCCTGGTCCCCGTGAAGCTCACCGAGGACGACCTGCGCGACTACTACGAGGGCTTCTCCAACGACACGCTGTGGCCGCTGTACCACGACGTGATCCAGCCGCCGACGTTCCACCGGCAGTGGTGGGACGCCTACCAGCGGGTCAACCGCCGGTTCGCGGAGGCCGCGGCCGCGCAGGCGGCGCAGGGCGCGACGGTCTGGGTGCACGACTACCAGCTCCAGCTCGTGCCCGCGTTCCTCCGGGAGCTGCGCCCGGACGTGCGGATCGGGTACTTCCACCACATCCCGTTCCCCCGCTGGAGATCTTCGTCCAGCTCCCCTGGCGGCTCCAGGTCGTCGAGGGCCTGCTGGGCGCCGACCTCGTCGGCTTCCAGCGCGGCGGCGACGCCGCGAACTTCGTGCGGGCGGTGCGCCGGCTGACCGACCGGACCACCCGCGGCCAGATGATAACGCTCACCGGGCAGGACGGCCGGGTGCAGCGCCACGTGCGCGCCGCGTCGTTCCCCATCTCGATCGACTCCCGCGCGTTCGACTCGCTCGCCCGCACGCCGGAGGTGCAGCAGCGCGCGAAGGAGATCCGGGCCGAGCTCGGGGACCCGAAGGTGCTGCTGCTCGGCGTCGACCGCCTGGACTACACCAAGGGCATCCGGCACCGCATCAAGGCGTTCGGCGAGCTGCTGGAGGACGGTCGCATGACGGTCCCGGACGCCACCCTCGTGCAGGTCGCGTCCCCGAGCCGCGAGAACGTGGGCGCCTACCAGCAGCTGCGCGACGACGTCGAGGTGCTGGTCGGCCGGATCAACGGCGAGTTCGGCGAGCTCGGCCACCCGGCCATCCACTACATGCACCACTCCTACCCGATGGAGGAGATGGCGGCGCTGTACCTCGCGGCGGACGTCATGCTGGTGACGGCGCTGCGCGACGGCATGAACCTGGTCGCCAAGGAGTACATCGCGGCGCGCTCGGACGACCGGGGCGCCCTCGTGCTCAGCGAGTTCACCGGCGCCGCCGACGAGCTCGGCGGGGCGGCCATCCTGGTCAACCCCCACGACATCGCCGGCCTGAAGAACGCCATCCAGCACGCGGCCAACATCGACCCCCGCGAGGCGCGCAAGCGCATGCGGCGGCTGCGGCGCCGGGTGCTGGAGAACGACGTCGCCCACTGGTCGGACTCGTTCCTGTCCGTGCTGACGGCCGTGCCGGTGCGCGACCAGCACGTCTGAGGAGGACCCCGCGTGACCGACGACCTGCGCACCGCCCTGCTCGACGCGGTGTCCGACCCCGGGCGCCTGCCCGTGCTGCTGGCGCTCGACTTCGACGGCACCCTCGCGCCGCTGCAGGACGACCCCGAGCTGTCCCGCGTGCTGCCCGAGGCTGCGGCCGCCCTGCGCTCCCTGGCCGGCAGCCCCGCACGGGTGCGCCTGGCGCTCGTCTCCGGGCGCGCCATGGCCGACCTGCACCGGCTCGCCGAGGTCCCCCCGGCACCGTGCTGATCGGCAGCCACGGCGCGGAGCGGGCCCGCGTCACGGAGCACGGGCTGGACCGCGACGTCATCGCCCTGACCGACGAGCAGGCGGACCGGCTCGCGGCGCTCGGCGGCGAGCTGCAGGCGGTGGCCCGCGGCCGCGACGGCGTCTGGGTGGAGACCAAGCCGGCGGCCGTCGCGGTGCACACCCGCCTGGCGGACCCCGAGGTCGGCGACCGGGCGGAGTCCGAGGCGCTGGCGGTCGGCGAGCGCCTCGGCTCCGTGACGCTGCACGGCAAGAAGGTGGTCGAGGTGTCGGTGCTCGACGCCGACAAGGGCGCCGCGCTCGCGGCCCTGCGCGACGAGCTGCACGCCGCCACGGTGGTCTTCGCCGGGGACGACGTCACGGACGAGCACGCGTTCCGGGCGCTCGGCCCGCAGGACGTGACCGTGAAGGTCGGCGACGGGGCGACCGCCGCCCGGTTCCGGGTCGCGGACCCCGAGGAGCTCGCGGCGCTGCTGTCCGGGCTCGCGGCGGCCGTGGCGGGCGCACCGGACGACCCCCGGGCACGCCCGGGTCCCGCGGGGCGGGGAGCGCCGCCGGGGCGTAGGTTGCGGCCATGAGGGGCGACCGCGCCGCCATGCAGGACGTCGAGCTGGTCGACGTCGGGACCGGCGCGGACCTCGCACCCGACGACCCGGCCTCCGAGGCGGAGCGCAGCCGCCGGCTCGCCCGCCGCCGTCGTCGGCTGCGCCGGTGGTGGCCGGTCCCGGTCGGTCTCGCGGCCGTCCTGGTCGGGACGCAGGCCGTCCTCGCCGCGCGCGAGCAGGCCGAGGTCGCGGCCCGGCAGCGCGTCGACGGCGTGCTGCGCACCGTCGGCCCGGCGCTGGAGGCGACCCGGCGGCTGCCCGACGCCGTCGCGCCCGTGGTGTTCAGCGGGATCACCGCCGAGGGAGGTCTGCGGGTCGGGCCGTCGCAGCCCGAGTGGGACGACCCCCGCGAGCTGATCGCCGTCGACGCGCAGGGGAGACCGTCTGGCACGTCTCGCTGGAGGACGACGGCGCCGGCCCCGCGGTGCCCGGGCTCGGCGCGGAGTACCCGCTGTGCGCCGGCGACGGCGACCCGGCGGCGGTGGTGGACTGCGTCGTGCTGGACCGCTCCGCCCTGGCCGTGGCCGCGGCCGACGACGGCAGCAGCGTCGCCGGCCCGCCGGAGGCCGGGCGGCTGGTGTCGTTCGACGCCCGCACCGGCGAGCGGCTGGGCTCGCGCTCGGTGCCGCCGGTGTCCGGCTGGGCGGGCGACGCCTCCGTGCACGCCCTGGCCTCCGTGACCAGCGGGGCGCTCGTCGTCACGGCGTGGGAGCCGGGGGCGCGCTGGCCGGCGAGCCGCGCTGGCGCACCCGCGTCCCGCTCGACCCGGCCGCGCTCACGCGCGAGGCGCTGACCTACCCGCCGTCCGTCGGCATGGAGCGCGGGCACGTGATGGTCCAGGGCGCGCTCGGGTCGTGGGCGCTGTCCGCCGCGGACGGGCGCGTGGAGAGCGCCGGGTCGCAGTACCTGCAGGCGACCCGCACCGGCCGCCTCACCGCCCCGGGAGTCCCCGTGCGCGTCCTCGACGGCGCCGGCCGGACCGTCGCCACCCTCCCCGGGCCGCCCGCGGTGCTGCTCGTCGACGACGGCAGCCTGCCGGACGTCGAGGTGGTCGTCACCGACGGCGAGCACGGGCGGGACCTCGTCGGCTACGACGTCGCCGGGGACCGGCGGCGCTGGTCCCTGCCGCGGCCGCTGTGGGTCGACTCGGGCCTCGTGCTGCTGGAGGGCACCCTCTACGGGCAGGACCGCGAGGCGGTGTGGGCGGTGGACGTGGCCACCGGCCGGGAGCTGTGGCGCACCGCCGCACCCGTCGTCGCCGACTTCGGCGGCGTGCTCACCGACGGCCGGCACGTCCTGGCGATCGGGATCACCACCGAGGTCGTCGCGGCCGGGACACCCGTGGAGCCGGCCGCGGGCCAGGACGCGCGGCCGCCCGCCGCGTCGTCGCGCACCCTGCTGGCGTTCGACCTCGGCACCGGCGCGCTCGCGTGGGCGACCCGGCTGCCCGACGCCGTGCAGGGCGTCTGGGCCTGGCACGGCGACCTGCTGGGGTTCGGGCCCGACGACGTGCTGGTCCTCAACTGAGCGCACTCCCCGCAGATGTGACCGACGTCCCACCGGCGGGCCCGGGTGTGGTTTGATGTCCGTGGACCGAGGGGGGTCACCCGACCTCCCTCGAGCCGTGTCAGCGAAGACACACTGACACTCTTCACGACGGATCGTCCGGCACGTACCTGCCGGTGAAGGGACTGATCACGCATGGCTACGGTCACGTTCGACAAGGCCACCCGGGTGTACCCGGGCACCGAGCGCCCCGCGGTGGACGCGCTCGACCTCCACATCGAGGACGGCGAGTTCCTCGTCCTCGTCGGCCCCTCCGGCTGCGGCAAGTCGACCTCGCTCCGCATGCTCGCGGGCCTCGAGGACGTCAACGCCGGTCGCATCCTCATCGGCGACCGCGACGTCACCGACGTCCAGCCGAAGGACCGGGACATCGCGATGGTGTTCCAGAACTACGCGCTGTACCCGCACATGACGGTCGCGGACAACATGGGCTTCGCGCTCAAGATCGCCGGCACCCCCAAGGCCGAGATCCGCACCCGCGTCGAGGAGGCCGCCAAGATCCTCGACCTCACCCAGTACCTCGACCGCAAGCCGAAGGCGCTCTCCGGCGGTCAGCGCCAGCGCGTCGCCATGGGCCGCGCGATCGTGCGCCAGCCGCGCGTGTTCCTCATGGACGAGCCGCTGTCGAACCTCGACGCCAAGCTCCGCGTCCAGACGCGCACCCAGATCGCCTCGCTGCAGCGCCGCCTCGGCGTCACCACGGTCTACGTCACGCACGACCAGACCGAGGCGCTCACCATGGGCGACCGCATCGCGGTCCTCAAGGACGGCCTCCTGCAGCAGGTCGGCACCCCGCGCGACATGTACGACACCCCGGCCAACGTGTTCGTCGCCGGCTTCATCGGCTCCCCGGCCATGAACATCGGCACGTTCCCGATCGTCGACGGTGTCGCCACGGTCGGCTCGGCCGGCATCGCCGTGCCGCGCACCGCGCTCGACACCCTGGTCTCGGACGACAACAACAGCATCACGATCGGCTTCCGCCCGGAGTCGCTGGACGTCGTCCCCGAGGGCACGCCGGACGCGCTGCCGGTGGTCGTGAACATCGTCGAGGAGCTCGGCTCCGACGCGTTCGTGTACGGCTCGCTGGTCGGCGAGGCCGGCGCGGCCGACGTCCACTCCGGTGCCGGCGACGCGCAGGTCATCGTGCGCGTCGACCCGCGCCAGGTCCCCGCCAAGGGCGAGAAGATCTGGGTCCGCATCCGCACCGGCGAGCAGCACCTGTTCCACGCCGGCTCGGGCGAGCGCATCGCCGTCTGACGCACGACATCTCCACCTCGGAGGGGCGGGGCCGGCACACCACCGGCCCCGCCCCTTCGTCGTCGGATGGGAGAATCACCCCATGACCCCTCGCACGCGCCTGCAGATCACCGCGGCCGCGCCGGACCCGGCCCTGCTCGACCTCCCGTGGGACGTCCCGCTGGCGGACTGGCCCGCGGACCAGCTCGCCGCGCTGCCCCGAGGCATCTCCCGGCACACGGTGCGGTTCGCGCGGCTGTCCGGGCGGGTCATCGCGATCAAGGAGATCGGCGAGACGGTCGCGTACCGCGAGTACGAGCTGCTGCGCCAGCTCGGCCGCCTCGACGTGCCGAGCGTGGAGCCGGTCGGCGTCATCACCGGTCGCACCTCCCCGACGGCGAGCCGCTCGAGGCCGTGCTCATCACGAAGCACCTGCGGTTCTCGCTGCCCTACCGCGCGCTGTTCAGCCAGTCGCTGCGCCCCGACACCGCGACCCGGCTCATCGACGCCCTCGCGGTGCTGCTCGTGCGGCTGCACCTCGCGGGCTTCTACTGGGGCGACGTGTCCCTGTCGAACACGCTGTTCCGGCGCGACGCGGAGACGTTCGCGGCGTACCTCGTCGACGCGGAGACCGGGGACCTGCACGACAGCCTCACGGACGGGCAGCGGGGCTACGACCTCGAGGTCGCGCGCGTCAACATCATCGGCGAGCTCATGGACCTGCAGGCCGGCGAGTTCCTCGAGGAGGAGGTCGACGCGGTCGCGATCGGCGACATGCTCGCGGAGCGCTACACCGAGCTCTGGACCGCCCTGACCAGCTCCGAGTGGTTCGGGCTCGACGAGCGGTGGCGCGTGCAGGCGCGCATCGAGCGGCTCAACGACCTGGGGTTCGACGTCGGCGAGCTCGACATCACCACCGACATCGACGGCACCTCCGTGCGCATCCAGCCGAAGGTCGTCGACGCCGGCCACCACTCCCGGCGGCTCATGCGGCTCACCGGGCTCGACGTCCAGGAGAACCAGGCGCGTCGCCTGCTCAACGACCTGGACCAGTTCCGCGCCGCGACGGACCGGCAGAACGACGACGAGACGTTCGTCGCGCACGACTGGCTGACGGAGGTCTTCGAGCCCGCCGTCCGGGCCGTGCCGCGCGCCCTGCGCCCCAAGCTCGAGCCCGCGCAGATCTACCACGAGCTGCTCGACCACCGGTGGTTCCTGTCCGAGCAGGAGCGGCGGGACGTGCCGATGCAGGAGGCCGTGCGGTCCTACATCGCGACGATCCTGCCGAACCGGCCGGACGAGGAGGCCGTGCTCGGCGTCTCCCCGCCGACCTGCGCGAGGACACGGACGTCATCCCGGTCGTCCGGGACTGACGGCCCGCCGCGCGACGGGGCCGCGGTCCGCGGGCCGCACGTCAGAGCTCGACGCGCTCGTTCTCGCCCTCGAGGCGCTCCCCGCGGACCTTCGCGCGCACGAAGCTGAGCAGCGTCGCCAGCCGCCCGCCCGGCGCGTCCCAGTACTCGGCGGACTCCGCGCGCACGCGCAGCAGCACCGACTCCGCCGACTCCGGGCCTGCGGGAGCCACGCCTCGACGCCGGCGCTCCACAGCTCGCGCTTCTTGTCGACGTCGTCGACGAGCTCCGCGGTCCCCGCGACGGAGACCCAGGTGGCGCCGGACCCGACCGCGACGTTCACCCGCGGCTCGTACGCGACGTGCGCGAGCTTGCGCGACCCGCGCTCGGCGAAGAACCACAGGTCGCCGTCGAACTCGACCTCCTGCAGCGCCATCGGGCGGGCGACGAGGGTCCCGTCGGGGGCGAGCGTGGTCAGCACCCCCAGGCGCTGGTCGCGCAGCAGCTCGGCGACGGTCCGGACGGCGGTGTCGTGGTCGGTCATACCGCCATCGTCCGTCGCCGCCGGCCGGGCCGCACCCGGGAGGCCCGGGCGTCAGGACGCGCGGTGCCGCGCGACCTCGTACAGCGCGATGCCGGCCGCGACCCCGCGTTGAGCGACTCGACCTCGGAGGCGATCGGGATGGAGGCGATGGCGTCGCAGTGCTCGCGCACGAGCCGCGACAGGCCCTTGCCCTCGGAGCCGACGACGAGCACCAGCGGGTCGGTGGCGTACGGCAGGTCGCCGATCGCGACGTCGCCGCCGCCGTCCAGGCCCACGACGAAGCAGCCGGCCTCGTGCAGCCGCTCCAGGGCCCGCACGAGGTTCGTCGCCCGCGCGACGGGCACCCGCGCGGCGGCGCCGGCGGAGACCTTCCACGCCGACGCCGTCACGCCGGCCGACCGGCGCTCGGGCACCAGCACGCCGTGCGCGCCGAACGCGCCGGCCGAGCGCAGCACCGCGCCGAGGTTGCGGGGGTCGGTGACGCCGTCGAGCGCGACGACCAGCGGCGCGCGGTCGCTCGCCGCGGCGGCGTCCAGCAGGTCCTCGACGTCGCCGTACTCGTACGGCGGCACCTGCAGGGCCACGCCCTGGTGCACGGCGCCGTCCGTCATGCGGTCGAGCTCCGGCTTGGTGACCTCGAGCAGCGGGTAGCCCTCGTCGGCCGCCGTCCGCAGGATCTCGCGCGTGCGGTCGTCGCCCTCCAGCCGGGTCGCGATGTACACGGCGGACACCGGGATGCCGGCGCGCAGGGCCTCCAGCACGGAGTTCCGCCCCGCGACGACCTCCGTGACCGAGCCGGTGCGGTTGCGCCCGCCCCCGGACCCGCCGCGGCCCGTCGGCCGGCCCCCGGAGCGACCGCCGGCGGCCTGCCGGCGCTCGGCCGCGGCCTTCCGCTTCGCCGCCGGGTGGTACTCGCGCTCCTCCGCCTTGGGGGTCGGGCCGCGGCCCTCGAGCGCGCGGCGGCGCTGGCCGCCCGAACCGACGGTCGCGCCCTTCTTGGAGCCCGCCTTGCGGGTGGCGCCTCGGCGCTGGGAGTTGCCGGCCATCAGTCCTCGTCCTCGGTGGTGGGGCGCGCGGCCAGGGACCAGCGCGCGCCGGTGGCGGAGTCCTCGACGGCCACCCCGGCGGCCGCGAGTCGGTCACGGATCGCGTCGGCGGTCGCCCAGTCCCGGGCGGCGCGCGCGCGGCGGCGCGGGCGTCCAGCTCGGCGCGCACCAGCGCGTCGAGGGCGGCCGCGTGGCGGTCGTCGGTGGTGCCGGCAGCCCACTGGGGGCCGGCCGGGTCGAGCCCGAGCACGTCGAGCATCGCCCGCACGGAGACGAGCTCCGCGCGGACCGCCGCGTCGTCCCCGGAGGCGAGCGCGGTGTTGCCGGCCCGCAGGTGCTCGTGCACGACCGCGAGCGCGGCGGGCACGTTGAGGTCGTCGTCGAGCGCGGCGGCGAAGCCCTCGGGGAGCTCCGCGGCGGAGAGCTCGGCCGCGGTGACCTCGCCCGGGACGCGCTCGGCGGCGCGCTCCACGAAGCCGGCGAGCCGGTCCCACGTGGCCTCGGACTCCGCGAGCGTGTCGGCCGTCCACTCCAGCATCGAGCGGTACTGCACCGCGGTGAGCGCGTACCGGACCACGGCCGGGCGCACCGACTCCAGCAGCACGCTGACCAGCAGCCCGTTGCCGAGCGACTTGCTCATCTTCGCGCCGGACTGCGTGACCCAGCCGTTGTGCAGCCAGTACCGCGCGAACCCGTAGCCGGCCGCGCGGGACTGCGCCTGCTCGTTCTCGTGGTGCGGGAACCGCAGGTCCAGACCGCCGCCGTGGATGTCGAACGTGTCACCCAGGTAGCGCTGCGCCATCGCCGAGCACTCCAGGTGCCAGCCCGGGCGGCCGCGGCCGAACGGGGTGTCCCAGGCGGCGGTGGCGGGCTCCCCGGGCTTCGACGCCTTCCAGAGCGCGAAGTCGTGCGGGTCGCGCTTGTCGTCCGCCGTGCCGTCGGGCGCCGGGGCCATGTCGTCGAGCCGCTGGCTGGTCAGCGAGCCGTAGTCGGCGTACGACCGCACGTCGAAGTACACGTCGCCCTCGGCCGCGACGTACGCGTGGCCGGTGTCGACCAGGCGCTGCATGAGCGCCACCATCGCGGGGACGTGACCCGTGGCGCGCGGCTCGTACGTCGGGGGCAGCACGCCGAGCGCGTCGTAGGCCGCGGTGAACGCCCGCTCGTTCTGCATCGCCCACGCCCACCACGCGACGCCGGCCTCCGCGGAGCGGGCCAGGATCTTGTCGTCGATGTCCGTGACGTTCCGCACGAGCGTGACGTCGTGGCCCGTGCGGCGCAGCCACCGGACCAGCACGTCGAACGCCACCGCGGACCGGACGTGCCCGATGTGCGGCGGCGGGGCCTGCACGGTCGCGCCGCACAGGTAGATGCCGACCCGGCCCGGGACCACGGGGACGAAGTCGCGCACCTCGCGGGTGGCGGTGTCGAACAGGCGCAGGCTCACGAGGGTCAAGGCTACCGGGGGCCGGTGCCGGCGGCGGCGCCGAACCGGGCGGCCTCCGCACGCAGGGCCTCCAGCACGCGGCGGACGACGCGGCGCTCGACCCGGTCCGGCCGGGCCAGCACGTCGATGCGCCGCCCGGCACGGACCCCCGCGAGCGGGACCAGGCGGGCCCCGCGGCGACCCGCCGTGAACCGCGGCAGCAGGCTGACCCCGTGCCCGGCGGCGACCAGCGCCTCGACGACGCCGAAGTCGTTGAACCGCTGCACCACCCGCAGCGGTGCGCCCGCCGCCGCGGCGACCACGTCGAGCACGCCCGCGACCGGGAAGCCCTCCCGCACGGCGATCCAGGGCTCGCCGGTGAGGTCCGCCGGCGTGACCGTCGCGCGGGAGGCCAGCGGGTGGTCCGGCGGCAGCGCGACGTCGAGCGGCTCGCGCAGCAGCGGGACCGCGCGCACGCCGGGCGGCCAGGGCGCGGCGTCGTCCGGGCGGTGCGCCACCACGAGGTCGAAGTCGGCGGTCAGCGCGGCGAACCGGTCCTGGGCGACGTCCTCGTCCCCGAGCTCGACGTCCACGCCGTCCATCGCCGCGACGCGCGTCAGCAGCCCGGGCAGCAGCAGCTCCGCGCCCGACTGGAACGACGCGACCCGCACCACGCCGTGCGGCGCGGAGCGGAACGCCTCGACCGCCGCCTCGGCCCGCTCCAGCGCGACCGCGACGTCGAGGGCGGCGTCCGCCAGGGCGTGCCCCGGTCCGGTCAGGCGGATGCCGCGACCGACCCGCTCGACGACGTCCGCGCCCGCCTCGCGGGACAGGGCGCGCAGCTGCTGCGAGACCGCGGAGGGCGTCAGGTGCAGCGCCGCGGCCGCCGCCGTGACGCCGCCGCGGTCCCGGACCGCCCGGAGCGTGGCCAGGTGCCGCGTGTCCATGCAGCGACGCTACACGGTCTGTGTCCGATCTTTCGATGGTGCTGGACGATGCGGCCCGGGCAGCATCAGCACATGCCGACCCGCGACCGCCTGCTCGCCCTCACCGTCGCCGTCATCTGGGGGCTGAACTTCCCGGCGATCCACCTGTCGCTCGAGCAGTTCCCGCCGTTCTTCCTGGTCGCGCTGCGGTTCGCCCTGCTCGCCGTGCCGACGCTGCTGCTCGTGCCCCGGCCGGACGTCCGGCTGCGGTGGCTGCTCGGGTACGGCGTCGGGTTCGGGGTGCTGCAGTTCGCGTTCCTCTACCTCGCCATGCACACCGGCATGCCGACGGGCCTCGCGTCGCTCGTGCTGCAGGCCTCCGCCCCGTTCACCGTCCTGCTGGGCGCCGTGCTGCTGCGCGAGCGGGTCAGCGCCCGCCAGGCGCTCGGCGTGGCGGTCGCGCTCGCGGGGCTGGGGGCATCGCCGCGCTGCGGGCCGGGGCCGGGGCGTCCGCCGGGCTGCTGCCCGTGGTGCTCACGCTGTGCGGGGCCCTGGGGTGGGCGTTCGGCAACGTCGCCAGCCGGCAGGCGCAGCCCGGCAGCCCGCTGCGGTTCATGCTCTGGATGTCCGTCGTCCCGCCGCTGCCGATGCTCGCGCTGTCGCTGGTCGTGGACGGCCCGTCGGCGATCGCGCGGTCCGTGACGACGCTCGGCACGCCGACCGCCGCGTGGGCGCTCGGCGGGCTGGCGTTCACGGTGCTGGTCGCGACCGTCGTGGGCTCCGGGATCTGGACGGCGCTGCTCGCCCGCCACCCCTCCGGCGTCGTCGCCCCGTTCTCGCTGCTCGTGCCGGTCGTCGGGATCGGGACGTCCTGGGCGTTCCTCGGGGAGCGGCCGGCAGCCGGGGAGCTGCTGCTCGGCGCGGTGATCGTCGGGGGCGTCCTGGTCGCGACCCGGCCCCCGCGCCGGGGCGGAGCCCGGCCGGCGGACGTCGCCCGGCGGGACGCGCGCACCCCTCGAGCGCACGACACCGGACCCGCTGCACCGCCACGCCCCGCACCCGGCCTAGGGCCGGGGCCCGGGCCTGCGCGGCCGGCCGGCCGTCGACATCGCAGCAGGTGCGAGGTTCCGGGCCGCGAACCCCGCACCTGCGGCAACCTCGACGCGCACGGACCCGGGCCGCACAGGCCGCGAGAGGCCAGAAGGCGGGCCCGCAGCCCGCGCCCGGCCCCCGGGTTCTGGCCGCTCGACACCCGGCCGACCGGGCCCGCTCCGCCCGATCAGGGCCGCGGCGGGCACCGGCGTCGCCGCAGGCGCGGGCGTCGCGGTGCGGGACCCCGCACCTGCGGCGGCCCCGACGAGCACGGACCCGCTGGGTCCAGGCCACGAGCGGGCGGCAGCGGGCCGCCACGCGCGCGGCCCCAGGTGGCCGGTCGGGGTCCCCGCCCCGTGGGCTCAGGCGCGGGGGCGACGAGGGCGGTCGCGATCGCGGCGACGCCCTCGCCCCGGCCGGTGAGGCCGAGACCGTCGGTCGTCGTCGCGGACACCGACACCGGCGCCCCGGCGGCGGCGGACAGCGCGGCCTCCGCCTCGGCGCGCGCGGGGGCCGAGCCGCGGCCTGGTGCCGATCACCTGGACGGCGACGTTGCCGATCTCGAACCCCGCCTCGCGGACCAGCCGGGCGGCCTCGGCGAGCAGGGCGGTCCCCGCCGCGCCGGCCCACTCGGGCCGCGACGTCCCGAACACCGAGCCGAGGTCGCCCACGGCGGCGGCGGACAGCAGCGCGTCCGCGGCGGCATGAGCGGCGACGTCGGCGTCGGAGTGCCCGGCGAGCGGGCGTTCGCCGGGCCACGCGAGCCCCGCGAGGTGCAGGACCGCCCCGGGCGCGGGGTCCGGGTCGTAGCCGTGGACGTCCACGCCGACGCCGGTGCGCGGCAGCCCGCTCACGCCCGCACCCCGGCGCGCGCGACCAGCTCGGCGACCGCGAGGTCCCGCGGTGTCGTGATCTTCGCGGCGGACTCGTCACCGGGCACGACCCACACCTGCTCACCGAGCGCCTCGACCAGGGCGGCGTCGTCGGTGGCAGCGGTCGCCTCGTCCGCGGCGCGGTGGGCCCCGGCCGCGTGCGCCGCGTCGAGCAGCGCCCTGTCGAAGCCCTGCGGGGTCTGCACCGCGCGCAGCGCGGCACGTGCGACGGTCGCGACGACGGGCGCGGCGCCGTCGCGGTGCACGCCGACCTGCTTGACGGTGTCCGTCACGGGCAGCCCGGGCACGACCGCCCGGTGCCCCGCACGGACGGCTCGCTCCACCGACCGGACGAGCGCGGGTGACGCGAGTCCCCGCGCCGCGTCGTGCACGAGCACCACGTCGGCGTCGGGCGGCACGGCGGCGAGCCCGGCCGCCACGGAGGCCTGCCGGGACGCCGCGTCCCCCTCGACGAGCACGACGGGCACGTCCACGTCGCCGAGGGCGGCACGGAACGCGTCGGTGCACCCGGGCGGCACCGTGACCACGACGGACGCGATCACGCCCGAGGCCGCCAGCCGGCGTGCGGCGTGCTGCACGAGCGGCACCCCGCCCACCTCGGCGAGAGCCTTCGGCCCGGGCAGCCCGAGCCGTGTCCCGCTGCCGGCGGCGGTCAGGATCGCGGCGGTCGACATGCGCGCGTGGTCAGCGCGGGGTCAGGACGCGAGCACCTCGTCGAGGATGGCCTCGGCCTTCTCCTCCTCGGTGTGCTCGGCGAGCGCGAGCTCCGAGACGAGGATCTGCCGGGCCTTCGCCAGCATGCGCTTCTCACCCGCGGACAGCCCGCGGTCGGCGTCCCGGCGGGACAGGTCGCGCACGACCTCGGCGACCTTGATGACGTCGCCGGACGCGAGCTTCTCCAGGTTCGCCTTGTAGCGGCGGGACCAGTTGGTCGGCTCCTCCGTGTACGGGGCGCGCAGCACCTCGAACACCCGGTCCAGGCCCTCCTGGCCCACGACGTCACGCACACCCACGAGGTCGACGTTCTCCGCCGGCACCTCGATGGTCAGGTCACCCTGGGCGACCTTCAGCTTGAGGTAGATCTTGTCCTCGCCGCGGATGGTCCTGGTCTTGATCTCCTCGATCAGCGCTGCACCGTGGTGCGGGTAGACAACAGTCTCCCCAACAGTGAAAGTCATCTGCAGGTGTCCCCTTTCGCGGAAGCCCAGTCTACCACGTGGACCTGGGGGACTTCGTGGAGATCTCCGGCGTTTGCCCTGGTCAGAGCGTTGCGGGCCTCGTCAGGGGTCCGACACGCCGGGCGGAGCACGCGCATCCGGCGTCGCGCGTGGCTAGTCTCCGACCAGGCCCATACCGCGCTCCTGAGCCCTGTGACCTGCGGCGACGGTGACCGCAGGCCGTCGCCGCCGTCGCCGCCCCGCCCGCCACCGGGCCGTGCGGAGCGGCGCCAAGCCCACGTAGGCTCAGCACCGCACGCCCCCGCGTGCGCCCGAGCGTCCGCGCACCGCAGCGCCCCGTCGTCCGACACCCGAGGAGTCACCGTGGCCCGCAGCCGCACGTCCACCCGTCCCGTCCTCGCCGGCGCGGTCGTCGTCCTGGCGGCCGCCCTGACCGGGTGCTCCGCCACGAACGAGATCACGTCGATGGACGCGTACTCCGCGTCGGACGGCGTGCGGGCGACGCTCGGCACCGTGACCGCCGAGAACCTGCTGCTGGTGGCCGCCGGCGCCGACGAGCCGGGCGCGCTGCAGGGCGCGCTGTCCAACCGCGGCGACGACGGCGTGACGGTGACGGTCGTCCTCGGCGAGGACAGCGCGCGGGTGTGGCTGCCCGCCGGCGACACGGTCCTGTTCGGAGGCTCCGACGGGGACGAGGTCGTGCTGACGACGCCCGTGGCCCCGGCGCGGTCGCCGACGTGACCCTCAGCACGGGGGCGGACGGCGAGGTCGGCGTCCCGGTGCCGGTGCTCGACGGCACGCTCCCGGAGTACGCCGACCCGTGCCGGCGGCCGACGGCGCCTGACACCCGCCGCCCGGCCCCGCGGCCACACAGCCGGGGTCCGGCACCCGGGGCGGCGGCGTCCCCCGGGCACGCCGGTCCCGCGCGGCGCGACGACGCGCCCCCGACGACGCCCCGCGCGCCCCACGACGCACAGCAGCCCCTCCCGGTCCGCCGGGAGGGGGCTGCTGGCGTCCGGGCAGGCCCCGGTCAGCCGAAGCGGCCCGAGATGTAGTCCTCGGTCGCCTGCTCCTTCGGCGACGAGAACATCGTCGCCGTGTCGTCGATCTCGATGAGCCGCCCGGGCTGGCCCGTGCCCGCGATGTTGAAGAACGCCGTCTTCTCGGACACGCGCGCGGCCTGCTGCATGTTGTGGGTGACGATCACGATCGTGTACTGCGACTTCAGCTCGGCGATGAGGTCCTCGATCGCGAGCGTCGAGATGGGGTCGAGCGCCGAGCAGGGCTCGTCCATGAGCAGCACCTGCGGCTTGACCGCGATGGCCCGCGCGATGCAGAGGCGCTGCTGCTGGCCGCCGGACAGCCCGGAGCCGGGCCGGTCGAGGCGGTCCTTCACCTCGTTCCAGAGGTTCGCCCCGCGCAGGGACTGCTCGACGAGGTCGTTCGCGTCGCCCTTCGAGATCCGCCGGTTGTTGAGGCGGATGCCGGCGAGCACGTTCTCGGCGATCGACATGGTGGGGAACGGGTTCGGCCGCTGGAACACCATGCCGACCTGACGCCGGACGGCCACCGGGTCGATGTCCGCGCCGTACAGGTCGACGCCCTCGACGGCGACGGTGCCCTCGACGCGGGCACCGGGGATCACCTCGTGCATCCGGTTGAGGGTGCGCAGGAACGTCGACTTGCCGCAGCCGGACGGGCCGATGAACGCGGTGACCGAGCGGGGCTCGATGGTCATGTCCACGTCGGCCACGGCGCGGAACGAGCCGTAGAAGATGTTGAGGTTCTTGACGTCGATGCGCTGGGCCATCGGGTCGTCTCCTTGCCGGTCAGAGGGGGAGGTCGGGGAGGTCAGCGGGCCTTCGGCGCGAACCAGCGGTTGACGAGACGTCCCACGAGGTTCAGCAGCATGACGATGAGGAACAGCGTGAGGGCCGCCGCCCACGCCCGCTGGAGGTTGATGTCGGGGACGCACGCCAGGTCGTCGGCGGAGCACGGCACGAGACCCTGGGCGTACTGCCGGTACACGTAGACGGGCAGCGTCATCATGCGGCCGTCGAACAGGTTGGTGTTGATGGAGTCGACGACGCCGACGGTGAGCAGCAGCGGCGCGGTCTCGCCGATGACGCGGGCGATCGCCAGCATGACGCCGGTGGTGAGGCCCGCGACGGAGGTCCGCAGCACGACCTTGATGATCGTGAGCCAGCGCGGCACGCCCAGGGCCAGCGACGCCTCGCGCAGCTCGTTCGGCACGAGCCGCATCTCCTCGCTGGAGCGGATGACCACGGGGATCATCAGCACCGACAGCGCGACGGAGCCGACGAGGCCCATCCGCACGCCGGGTCCGAAGATGAGCGCGAACAGCGCGTAGGCGAACAGGCCGGCGACGATCGACGGGATGCCGGTCATGACGTCGACGAGGAACGTGATGAGCCGGGCCAGGGCGCCCCGCCCGTACTCGACGAGGTAGATCGCGGCGAGCAGGCCGATCGGCACCGAGATCACCGTCGCGAACAGCGTGATCAGCAGGGTGCCGACGATCGCGTGGTAGATGCCGCCCGCGTCCATGCCGCCGTAGACGCCGCGCATGGAGTACAGCAGGAAGTCGGCGTTCATCCGGCCGATGCCGCGGGACACCACGGTCCACGTGAGCGAGATCAGCGGCAGCATCGCGAGCAGGAACGCCCCGGTGACCAGGACGCGCATGACGACGTCAGTGCGCCGGCGGCGCCGGTCGGTGGTCTGCAGCAGCTCGCGCAGCGTGGCGGAGCCGTCGGCGGCGGGGCCGGCGGGCGTCGCGGGGGTGGTGGCGGTCATGTCAGTTGGCCCCCGAGAAGTCCTTGCGCCGCGCGACGATGCGCGGGCGGCCATGTTCACGGCCAGGGTGATGACGAACAGCGCCAGGCCGGTCGCGATGAGCGTCGCGACGCCGGTCTGGTTCGCCTCCGGGAACTGCGCGGCGATGTTCGCGGCGATGGTCTGCTGCTGACCCGCGGCGAGCAGCTGGAACGAGTAGAGGAACCCGGGCGACAGGATCATCAGCACGGCCATGGTCTCGCCGAGCGCGCGGCCCAGGCCGAGCATGGCGGCCGACACGATGCCGGAGCGGGCGAACGGCAGCACGGCCATCCGCACCATCTCCCACTGCGTCGCGCCGAGGGCCAGCGCGGCCTCCTCGTGCAGGCGCGGCGTCTGCAGGAACACCTCGCGGCAGATCGCGGTGATGATCGGCAGGATCATGACGGCCAGCACCACGCCGACGGTCATCATCACGCGGCCCGTCGGGGAGACCGCGCCGGAGAAGAACGGGATCCAGCCGAGGTACCTCCCGAGGACCTCCCACAGCGGCTGCACCAGCGGGCTGAGCACCAGCCCGCCCCACAGGCCGTAGACGACCGAGGGGATCGCGGCCAGCAGGTCGACCACGTAGCCGAGGGCGGTCGCGAGGCGCCGCGGGGCGTAGTGGGAGATGAACAGGGCGATCCCGATGGCGACCGGGGTGGACAGCAGCAGGGCGAGCGCGGCGGCGAGCAGGGAGCCGAAGACCAGCGGCCCCACGAAGCCGAGCAGGGACGTGTCGTCCGGGAACCAGCTGACCGCGTCCGCGAGGTCGGCCGGGTCCGCGCTGAGCGCCGGCCACGCCCGCTGCACGAGGAACACCGCGACCGCGGCGAGGATCACGAGGATCAGGACGCCCGCGCCGGTGGCGAGCCACCGGAACACGCGGCTGCCGCCACGGTCCGCGGGGCGGTTCCTCCCGCGGCGGGCGGCGGCGGCCGGGTCCGCGGCCGGCCGGGGGTCCCCGTCGTGCGGGGCTGGGTGCTGGTCACACTGTCTCCAGGGGAGGGGGAGGAGCGGGCCTTCGCGCCGAGGGCCGGCCCACGCGTGTGGACCGGCCGCGGGCGGGACCGGCGGCCGGGTCGCGGCCGCCGGTCCCCTCCGGCTCAGGACGCCAGGGTGATCGCGTCGATCGAGGCCTGGACGTCGGTGCGCAGCGCGTCGGAGATCGGTGCGGACCCCGCGGCGGACTCGGAGGCCGACTGGCCCTCGGCGCTGGCGATGTACGTGGCGAAGGCCTTGACCAGGTCCACGTCCTCCTGGGTGTCGTACGCCTGGCACACGACCAGGTACGACGCGAGGATCAGCGGGTAGGCGCCGTCGGCGGTCGTCTCGCGGTCGATCGCGATGACGATGTCGCCCTCCTCGCGGGTCTCGTCGCGCGGCGAGGCGTCGAGCGCGGCCGCCGCGGCCTCCTCGGTCGGCGCGACGAACGAGTCGCCGACGCCGATGGAGACGATGCCGAGGTCGCCGGCCTTCGAGGCGTCGGCGTAGCCGATGGTGCCGTCGCCGCCCTGGACGGCCTGGATCAGGCCGGAGGTCTGGGCGCCGGACTCGCCGCCGTCGATCGGCCAGTCACCGGAGGGCTCGTCCGCCCAGGCACCGCCGGACGCGGCGGCCAGGTACTCGGTGAAGTTCTCCGTGGTGCCCGACTCGTCGGAGCGGTGCACGGGCGTGATGGCGGTGCTCGGCAGCGTCACGTCCGGGTTGGCCTCGGCGATCTCCGGCGCGTCCCAGGTGGTGATGGTGCCGTTGAAGATGTTCGCGATGGTCTCGGCCGACAGGTTCAGGGAGTCGACGCCCTCGAGGTTGAAGACCACGGCGATCGGGGAGATGTAGACCGGCAGGTCGACGGCGTTCGAGCCGAAGCAGCGCTCCTGCGCCTGGGCCAGCTCGTCCTCGTCCAGCGCGGCGTCCGAGCCCGCGAAGGCCACGGAGCCGTCGAGGAACGACGTGCGGCCGCCGCCGGAGCCGACGGGGTCGTACGAGACGGTGACGTCGGGGTTCGCGCTCTGGAACCCGGCGCGCCAGGCCTCCATGGCCGACTCCTGCGACGAGGCGCCCGCGCCGACGAGCTCGCCCGAGAGCGAGGTGTCGGAACCGGTGTCGGTGCCGCCGGTCGAGCCGGAGCCGGTCGGGTCGTCCGAACCACATGCCGTGAGGGAGAGGGCGACGACGCCGGCGAGGGCGAGGGCACCCGTACGACCGCGGTTGAGCTTCACGTTGTTCCGTCCTGTCGTGACGCGGCGCGCACCCGTCTGTGCGCGACCTGACGCCGACGCTAGGGAGCGGAGGTGACCAGCCCTCCGTCGCCCGGTGAACCCCAGGTGAACGACCGGCCAATCCTGGCGGGCACCCGCCGCCGCGGACGCGGGCGGCTACGCGGGCCCGTCGTCGAGCAGCTTGTAGCCCAGGCCCCGGACGGTCACGAGCAGGGTGGGGTTCGCGGGGTCGGGCTCGATCTTCGCGCGCACGCGCTTCACGTGGACGTCGAGGGTCTTGGTGTCCCCCACGTAGTCCGTGCCCCACACGCGGTCGATGAGCTGCCCCCGGGTGAGGACCCGACCGGCGTTGCGCAGCAGCAGCTCGAGCAGCTCGAACTCCTTGAGCGGGAACGCGACGACCTGGTCGCCGACCGTGACGGTGTGCCGCTCGACGTCCATCCGGACCGGGCCGGCCGCCAGCACGCCGTCGTCCTCGTCGTCCGGGGCGGGCGCCGCGGCCGCCGGTGCCTGGCGGCGGCGCAGCACGGCGCGCACCCGGGCCAGCAGCTCCCGCGAGGAGTACGGCTTGGTGACGTAGTCGTCCGCGCCGAGCTCCAGGCCGACGACCTTGTCGATCTCCCCGTCCTTCGCGGTCAGCATGATGACGGGGACGTCGCTGCGCGCCCGCAGCTGGCGGCAGACCTCCGTGCCGGACAGCCCGGGCAGCATGAGGTCGAGCAGCACCAGGTCGGCGCCCTCGGCGTCGAACGCGGTCAGGGCGTCCGGGCCCGTCGCGGCGGTGGTGACCTCGAAGCCCTCGCGGCCCAGCAGGTAGGCCAGCGGGTCGCGGTACGACTCCTCGTCCTCGACGAGCAGGATGCGGGTCACGGGGTCAGTCCTCCGGGGTGGGGTCGGCGGGTCGGTCGGCGGGGCCGTCGTCGGGGCGGTCGGGCACGGTCTGGGGGGCGGGGCGGGCCGCCTCGGGCAGCCGCAGCGTGAACGTCGACCCGCGGCCCGGCTGCGACCACACCTGCACGTCGCCCCCGTGGTCCGCGGCGACGTGCTTGACGATCGACAGGCCCAGGCCGGTGCCGCCGGTGTCGCGGCTGCGCGCCGGGTCCACGCGGTAGAACCGCTCGAACACGCGCTCCTGCTCCTCCGCCGAGATGCCGATGCCCTGGTCGACGACGGCGATCTCGACGAGGCCCTCGCACGTCCGCACGCCGACGCCGACGTGGGTCCCCTCCGGGGAGTACGACACGGCGTTGTCGAGCAGGTTCCGCACGGCCTGCACCAGCATCGTGTGGTCGCCGAACACCTGCGCGCCCGTCTCCCCCCGACGTCGAACGCCATCTCCTTGGCGGCCGCGCCGGTGCGGGCGCGGTCCACGGCCTCCGCGACGACCTCGTCCACGTCCACCACCGCGATGTCCTGCAGCGCGCCGGCCACCTGCAGCCGCGACAGCTCGAGGATCTCGTGCACCAGCGCCGAGAGCCGGGCGGACTCCCCGACCATCCGGCCCGCGAACCGCCGGACCGCGACGGGGTCGTCCGCGGCGTCCTGCACGGTCTCGGCGAGCAGCGACAGCGCGCCCACCGGCGTCTTGAGCTCGTGGGACACGTTCACCACGAAGTCGCGGCGGATCGCCTCCAGCCGCCGGGCCTGCGTCCGGTCCTCCGCCAGCACCAGCAGCAGCCCCGGCCCGACCTGCGCGACCCGCACCTGCAGCATGAGCGTCCCCGGGCCGAGCGGACCGCGGGGCAGCTCCAGCTCCGTCCCGGATGACGCCGGTGCGCCGCACGTCCGCGATGAGGTCCCGCACGGCGGGATGCACCACGGCGCCGTCCCGCACCACGTTCAGCGCGTACGCGGGCGGGCTCGCGCGCACGACCCGGTCGTCGTCGTCGAGCACGACCGCCGCGGACCGCAGCACCGCGAGCACCCGGACGAGGCCGTCGTCGAGCTCCCGCTCCGGCGGCTCGGGGAGTGTGCTGCGCGCGCTCGCTCCAGCGGAACGCCAGCGTCGCGCCGATGCCCGTCACCAGGCCGAGCGCGCCGGCGAGCAGCACGACGAAGCCGTTGAGACCCTCCACGTGCGTCAGCGTACGGTCGCCGCGGGGTGCCACGGGCCGTGCGGGCCCGCGCCGGGCCGCGCGGCGCCCAGTGTTCACCGCCGTTCACCTGGGGGCGGCCGATCGTTCACCGCGCCGTTCACCTGGTCGTGCGAGCGTGGCACCCGGACTGTTCTGTGCCCCAGACGCGCGCACGCGCGGACGAGAGGAAACCATGCGGGAGATCTTCGACGCCGAGCTCAAGCAGCTCGGTGACGACCTGGTCGCGATGAGCCGGCGGGTCGAGCACGCGATCGCGGCGGCCGGGCAGGCGCTGCTGCGCCAGGACCTGGCCCTCGCCGAGACCGTCATCGCCGACGACCTGGCGATCGACGCGCTGGAGCGGGACCTCGACGAGCGCTGCGTCCTGCTGCTCGCCCAGCAGCAGCCGGTCGCCACGGACCTGCGGGTCGTCGTGTCGGCGCTGCGGATGAGCGCCACCCTGGAGCGCATGGGCGACCTCGCCCGGCACGTCGCCCAGGTGGCGCGGGCCCGCTACCCCCACGGGGCGATCGACCCGGCGCTCATCGGGGTGTTCACGGAGATGAACGACGCGGCGGTGCGGGTCGCCCAGCGCACCACGCAGGTGCTCAGCACGCACGACCTCGCCGAGGCCGAGGGCATCGAGCGGGACGACGACCTGCTCGACAGCCTGCACGAGGAGACGTTCCGCGTCCTGCTCGGCGGCTCCTGGACGGGCACGCCCCAGCAGACCGTCGACGTCACGCTGGTCGGCCGGTACTACGAGCGGTTCGGGGACCACGCCGTGTCCGTCGCGCGGCGCATCGTGTTCCTCGTGACCGGCGAGTTCGCCGCGGAGCGTTCCGCCACCACGCGCTGACACCGCCGCCCCGCGCCGGGGCGGAGACGACGAGGGCCCGGTCCGACGGCTGTCGGACCGGGCCCTCGTGCGTGCGTGCGACCGGGGCTCAGCGGCCCTGGTTGGCGACCGCGGCGATGGCCTCCGCGGCGGCGTCCGGGTCGAGGTACGTGCCGCCCGGGTTCGTGGGCTTCAGCGTCTCCTCGTCCAGGTGGTAGACGAGCGGGATGCCCGTCGGGATGTTGATCCCGGCGATCGTCGCGTCGTCCACGTCGTCGAGGTACTTCACGATCGCGCGGATCGAGTTGCCGTGCGCGGCCACGAGCGTGGTCTTCCCGGCCTTGAGGTCCGGGACGATGTCCGACTGCCAGTACGGCAGCGCGCGGTCGAGCACCTGCTTGAGGGCCTCCGCCCGCGGGATCGGCTCACCGGCGTAGCGCGGGTCCTGGTCCTGCGAGAACTCCGAGCCGAGCTCGATGTCCGGCGGCGGCACGTCGTACGACCGGCGCCAGAGCATGAACTGCTCCTCGCCGTACTGCTGCAGGGTCTGCTTCTTGTCCTTGCCCTGCAGGTCGCCGTAGTGGCGCTCGTTCAGGCGCCACGAGCGCTTGACCGGGATCCACAGGCGGTCGGCGGTGTCGAGCGCGTAGTTCGCGGTCATGATCGCGCGACGCAGCAGCGAGGTGTGCACGACGTCCGGGAGCACACCCGCGCCGGTCAGCAGGGTGCCGCCGCGCTTGGCCTCCGCGACGCCCTTCTCGGACAGCGCGACGTCGACCCAGCCGGTGAACAGGTTCTTGGCGTTCCATTCGCTCTCGCCGTGGCGGAGCAGAACGAGGGTGTAGGTCATGGGTCCCATCCTGCCGCACCCGGCCGCGACGCGTCGGGGGACGTTCGGCCCGCGGAACACGGCCGGCCCGGTGCGCGTTGTCGCGGTCATGCCGATCACCGGAGAGTACGCACCGAGCACCGACACCCGGACCCGCGAGCAGGTGGAGCTCTACGAGAGCTCCGGCGGCACGCAGGGCACGACGATGCGCGGGATGCCCGTCGTCGTCGTCACCATGCGGGGAGCGACGTCCGGCAAGGTCCGCAAGATCCCGCTGATGCGCGTCGAGCACGACGGCACCTACGCGGTCGTGGCGTCGCTCGGCGGCGCGCCGAAGCACCCCGTCTGGTACCGGAACCTGCTGGCCGACCCGCACGTCGAGCTGCAGGACGGCCCGGAGCGGCGCGACTACGTGGCGCGCGAGGTCACGGGCGCCGAGCGGGACCTGTGGTGGGACCGCGCCGTCGCGGCCTACCCCGACTACGCGGACTACCAGCGCCGGACCGAGCGCGTGATCCCCGTGCTCGTGCTCGAGCCCGTCGGGGCCTGACCCCGGGCACCCCGGGCACGGGCCCTGCCGGGCTCCCGCCCGGGGCGCGCGTCAGAGCACGAGGCGGGCGCGCCGCTCGGAGGCGAGGGCGTAGACCTTGAGCACCTGCTCGGCCGTCGCGTCCCAGCCGTACTGCTCGGCGACCCTCCGCGCGCCCCGCCGCCACGGGCCGCGCACCGCCGGGTCGGCGAGCGTCGTCGCGAGCGCGTCAGCCCACACGACCGGGTCGTGGCCGCGGACCTGACGGCCGGAGACCCCGTCCTGCACCACCGACCGCAGTCCGCCGACCGCCGACGCGACGACGGGGGTGCCGGCGGCCTGCGCCTCGACGGCGACCAGGCCGAAGGACTCGGACCGCGACGGCATCGCGACCACGTCGGCGGCGGCGAACCACCGCGCCAGCTCCGCACGCGGGACCGGCGGACGGAACAGCACGTGCTCCGCGACCCCCTCGGTGGCGGCGAGCGCCTGCAGCTCCCGCAGCGCCGAGGCCCGGCCGCTGGGCCCGCCCAGGACCACCAGCAGCGGCAGCGGGCGGCCGGTCGCGCGCAGCACGCCGAGCGCGCGCACCAGCACGTCCGGCGCCTTCAGCGGCTGGACGCGACCGGCGAACAGCACCACGTCCCGGTCCGCCGGCAGGCCCAGCTCCCGGCGCAGGTCCGCGACGTCACCGGGCCACGGCCGGAAGGCCCGCAGGTCGACCCCGGCGCCACGACGTGCACCCGCTCCGGGTCCGCGTCGTACATGCCGACCAGGTCGTGCGCCTCCTCGGCGGTGCTGGCGACCAGCGCGTCCGCGGCGGCGACCACCTGCTCCTCGCCGATGACGCGCGTCGCCGGCTCGGGGCTGTCCCCGGGGCGAGCGCGGCGTTCTTCACCCGCGCCATCGTGTGCATCGTGTGGACCAGCGGCACGTCCCACCGCTCCGCCGCGAGCCAGCCCACCTGGCCGGAGAGCCAGTAGTGGGAGTGCACCACGTCGAACCAGCCCGCGGGTCGCGTCGCGCCGAACCGCAGCACGCCGGCCGCCATGGCGCAGAGCTGGCCCGGCAGGTCGTTCTTGTCGAGCCCCTCGTACGGCCCCGCGGGGACGTGGTGCACGAGCACCTGGTCGGCGGTCCCGTCGAGCGGCACCGTCTCCGGCAGCGCGGACGAGGTCGCGCGCGTGAAGATCTCCACCGCGGCGCCCCGGCGCGCCAGGGCCCGTGAGAGCTCCGCCACGTAGACGTTCATCCCGCCGGCGTCGCCCGTGCCCGGCTGGTCGAGCGGCGACGTGTGCACCGACAGCATGGCGATGCGCTGCTGCGGCACGGCGGGCTCCTGCGGGCGACGGACGGTGGACTGCTCCCATTGTCCGTCATCCGCGGGGTCCCGCGACGCGGACCGCGCACACCCGGGGACGCCCGGGGTACGCCGCGGGCCGGCGCGTCAGGCGCGAGCGGCCCGGAAGTCCTCCTCCAGCTGCTCCAGCGACCGGTCCCGCGTCTCGGGCAGCACGAACCGCACGAACAACCACGACAGCACGTTGAGACCGGCGAACACCAGGAACGTCCCGTTGACGCCGATGCCCGCGACGACCGTCGGGAAGAACCCGGAGATCACGGCGTTCGACGTCCAGTTCCAGAACACGCACAGCCCGATCGCGAACCCGCGCACACGCAGCGGGAACAGCTCGGCCAGGACCACCCAGCACACCAGCCCGACGGACGCCTGGTTGAAGCCGACGAACAGCACCAGGAACGCCGTGACGGCCACCGAGCGGCCGGGCCCCTCCGGCAGCGCCGCCGAGCACAGGGCGATCATCAGGTGCGACGCGATGATGCCGGTGAGGCCCACCAGCAGCAGCGAGCGGCGGGTGACGCGGTTGATGACGCGCAGCCCGATCAGCATGCCCGCCACCGAGAACACCCCGTTGAGCACGTTCGCGACCAGCGCCACGTCGCCGGAGAACCCGGACTCCCGCAGCAGCTGGGTGCCGTAGTACATGACGGCGTTGATCCCGCCGAGCTGGTTCACGACCGCCACGCCGATGCCGACGAGCACGAGGCGGCGCACCCACGGCAGCCGCAGCTCGGACCAGCCGCTGCGCGCCGGTGACTCCGCGCGCTCCTGCTCGACGAGCTCGCGCACCTCGAGCAGCTCCGCGGCCGCGCGCCCCGGGTCACGCACCTGACGCAGGACCGCGAGCGCGTCGTCGTCCCGGCCGCGGCTCAGCAGCCAGCGCGGCGACTCCGGCATCCGCAGCATCCCCGCGAACAGCGCGACGGCCGGCACCGCCTGGACGGCGAGCATGTACCGCCACACGCCCGCGTGGTCCGACCACACCGTGCCGATGACCGCGTTGACGACGAACGCCGCGAGCTGACCGACGACGATGGCGATCTCGTTGCGGCCCGTGATCGCGCCGCGGCGCGCTCCGTCGGCGCCAGCTCCGCCAGGTACACCGGCACCGTCACGGACGCGCCACCCACAGCCGCACCGAGCACCAGCCGCATCGGCACCATGACCTCGAACGACGGCGCCGCGACGCTGCCCAGCGCCCCGAGGAAGAACACCACGGCCAGCACGACGAGCGTGCGCCGCCGCCCCAGCCGGTCCGCGAGCCGCCCGCACACCAGCGCCCCGAGCGCCGCGCCGACCAGCAGGCTGCTCGTCACCAGCCCCTCGGTCGCGGGCGTGAGCCCCAGGTCCGCCACCATCGGGTCGAGCGCCCCGTTGATGACACCCGTGTCGTAGCCGAACAGCAGGCCGCCGAACGTCGCGACCACCGTGATGACGTCGAGCCGCCGCAGGTGCGGCCCGGCCAGCAGCGGGGCAGCGCGCGGCGCGCGCCCTCCGGGACCGCGGTCATGCCGGCACGACGCAGGCCGGGGCCGGCAGGGGCACGCGGGAGACGACCGCACCGTCGCGCAGGACCGTGAGCGTGCCCCCGCGCTCGTCCGCCACCACGGTCCAGCCGTCGACCACCGCGAAGTGGCGGGGCCACGCGCCGGGCAGCGCCGTCTGGCCGGCCGGGGCGAGCGTGCCGTCCGGGGCGGGCGCGAAGGTGGCGAGCACGTCCGCGCCACGCGTCGCCACCAGCACACGGTCGCCGACGCGGTCGATGTGGGACGGCAGCGGCCGGCCGCCCGACCCGGAACCGGCGCCGTCCTCGGAGGCGGGGACGTGCTGCACCACCCGCCCGGACGCCGTCGCCGCGTCCCAGGCCAGCACCGCCACCGTGACGTCGAGCTCGCACGCGACGTACGCGATCCGGCCGTCCGCGGAGAACACCAGGTGCCGCGGGCCGGAGCCGGGACGCAGCGTCGCGGCGACGCCGTCCTCGGTGAGCAGCCCCGTGCCCGCGTCGCGCCGGTACCGGCGGATCTCGTCCGTGCCGAGGTCGCACACCAGCAGGTGGGCGCCGTCCGGGGTCAGGGCGGCGAAGTGGGCGTGGGACCCCTCCTGGCGGCCGGCGTCCGGGCCGGAGCCCTCGTGCGTCAGCACCTGGGCGGGGTCACCGGCGGCCGGGCCCTCCGGGCCGATCGCCAGGACGGCCACCGAGCCCGACGAGTAGTTCGCCACGTAGGCCACCCGGCCCGCCGGGTCGAGCAGCACGTGGCACGGGTCGTCGCCGCCGCTCGACGCCGAGCCCGCGGGCACCAGGCCCGGCCGGCCGTCGGGTCCCGCGACCACGCGGAAGGCGGACACCGTCCCGGCGGCGTGCTCGCCGACCGCGAGCAGCAGGCCGGCCTGCCGGTCGACGGCCACGAACGAGGGCGCGGGCGACTCGACGACCAGCACGGGTCGGCCCAGCTGCCCCGTGCCCGTGTCGAGCGCGACGCGCCAGATGCCCTCCCCGACCCCGGCGGGCGTCCCCGCGCCGGCCGAGGGGTAGGTCCCGATCCACAGGTCGCGCAGGTGCTCCGTCACGGCGAGGACTCTAGGCGACACCACCCCCACCCGCCGCGCCCACCCCCACTCCCCTCCCCACCAGCACCGTCGGAGGCTCCGACGGGTCGTCGTGGTGCTCCGCGGACCACCACGATCCCGCGCGCCCACCACCGAGCACGTTCCGGAGCCTCCGAGGGGCGGGCGAGCGGCGGCGGGCAGTCAGGGTGGCGAGGGGCAGGGGTGGCGAGGGGTCAGGGGTGGGGCGGGAGGTCAGGGGGTGGTGGGGGGTCCAGCCAGGCGGCGGGGTCGGCGGCGACGGCGCGCAGGACGACGACCGCCGCGCCGGTCATGGCGGCGTGCGAGCCGCCCTGGGCGACGCCGACGCGGGCGTCCTCCCACGCGGCGCGAGGACGCGGGAGCGGAGCTGGGCGACGACGGCGTCCGTGAGCCAGGGGGCGAGGGGGGCGTAGATGCCGCCGAGCACGATGGTCTCGACGTCGACGAGGTTGACGAAGTTCGCGAGCGCGACGCCCAGGGCGTCCCCGGCGGACCGCAGGGCCCGGGCGGCGCGCTCGTCGCCGGCCGCGACGGCGCGCAGCAGGGCGTCGACGGGCTCCTCGACGTCACGGCCGGCGGCCCGGAGCAGGGCGTCCTTGCCGGCGTACTGCTCGAGGCAGCCGCGGGCGCCGCACGTGCAGCGGGGACCCTGCTGGTCGACGACGGTGTGGCCGAGCTCGCCGCTCCACCCGTGCCGGCCGGCGAACACCTCGCCGTCGAGCACGATCGCGGCACCGATGCCGACCTCGCCGGAGACGTAGAGGAACGACTGGCCGGCGGCGCCGGTGCGGGCCTCCGCGCGGGCGGCCAGGTTGGCCTCGTTGGCGAGCCGGACGGACAGCCCGTCGAGCTGCGGGTGCGCGCTGAGCAGCGTGACGACGTCGACGTCGCGCCACCCGAGGTTCGGCGCGAGCCGCAGCGGCCCGGTCACGCGGTCGACGAGCCCGGGCAGCGCCAGGCACATGCCCGCGAGGCGCGCCCCGTCCGGCAGCGCGGCCCGCACCTCGCCGACGAGGCCGGCGAGCAGCCCGAGGACGTGCGCCGGGTCGCTGTGCCGGAAGTCCCCGACGGTGGTGCGGTCGGCCACGAGGTCCCCGGCGAGGTCGACCGCGCGCACGCCGATGTAGTCGACGTTGACCTCGGCGCCGAGACCGACGACGGTGCCGGACGCCGGGACGAGGGGGACGGCCGGTCGACCGGCCCGGGCGGTGGTCAGCGGCGGCAGCTCGGCGACGAGCCGGGCGCCGACGAGCAGGTCGACGAGGGCGGAGACGGCACCACGGGTCAGGCCGGTGGCCGTGGCGACGTCGGCGCGGGACGGCGGGGCCTCCCCGCGAGCGCGGCGTCGAGCACGTGCCGCAGGACGAGCGCGAGGTTGTGCTCCCTCAGCGACCCCTGACGCGCGGGCCGCGCGGGCGACCGGCGGCGGGCGGCGGTCCCGGACGGGGCGCCGCGACCGCGCCGAGCGGCACGCCGGCGGGCGGCGCGGCGGGGTCGGCGGCGGGGTCGGTCACGCGGTTGACCCTAGCCGGTTCCGGCGATAAGTTCATCCACAAGACAAACCCCGCTGTGCTCGCAGTGTCCGCAGCGGCCGCCGTGTTCTCGATGAGGAGTGAACCCCGATGGTGCGCACGCCTACCCCCGCCGACAAGTTCTCCTTCGGTCTCTGGACCGTCGGCTGGAACGCCCAGGACCAGTTCGGCTCGGCCAGCCGTCCGTGGCTCGACCCGGTGGAGTCCGTCCACAAGCTCGCGGAGCTCGGCGCCGCGCACGTGACGTTCCACGACGACGACGTGGTGCCGTTCGGCTCCGACGCCGCCGAGCGCGACCGCATCCTCGCGCGCTTCAAGCAGGCGCTCGCCGACACCGGCATCACGGTCGAGATGGTCACGACCAACACGTTCAGCCACCCGATCTTCAAGGACGGCGCGTTCACCTCGAACGACCGCCGCGTGCGCCGCTACGGCCTGCGCAAGGTCATCCGGAACGTCGACCTGGCCGCCGAGCTCGGCGCCGACACGTTCGTCATGTGGGGCGGCCGCGAGGGCGCCGAGTACGACTCGGCGAAGGACCTGAACGCCGCGCACGACCGCTACGCCGAGGGCATCGACACCGTCGCGGCGTACATCAAGGAGAAGGGCTACGGCCTGCGGATCGCCATCGAGCCGAAGCCGAACGAGCCCCGCGGCGACATCCTGCTCCCGACGATCGGCCACGCGCTGGGCCTCATCGCCAAGCTCGAGCACGGCGACATCGTCGGCCTGAACCCGGAGACCGGCCACGAGCAGATGGCGGGCCTGAACTACACGTCCGGCATCGCCGAGGCGCTGTGGGCCGGCAAGCTGTTCCACATCGACCTGAACGGCCAGCGCTCCATCAAGTACGACCAGGACCTGGTGTTCGGCCACGGCGACCTGTTCTCCGCGTTCGCGACGGTCGACCTCATCGAGAACGGCTTCCCGGCCGGCGGCCCGCGCTACGACGGCCCGCGCCACTTCGACTACAAGCCGTCCCGCACCGAGGACTTCGACGGCGTGTGGGCCTCGGCCAAGGCGAACATGGACACCTACCTCATCCTCAAGGAGCGCGCGCAGGCGTTCCGCGCGGACCCGGAGGTCCAGGAGGCCCTCGAGGCGTCCGGCGTGCTCGAGCTGGCCCAGCCGACGCTCGGCGAGGGCGAGACCCTGGCCGACCTGCTGGCCGACCGCTCGGCGTTCGAGGACTTCGACGTCGACGGCGTCGCGGCGCGCGGCTTCGGCTTCGTCCGCCTCAACCAGCTCGCGCTGGAGCACGCGCTCGGCGCCCGCTGAGCACACGCCCGACCGCTGCCGGGGGCGGGTGCGACGACCCACGTCGTGCCCGCCCCCGGCGGTTCCCGTTCCCCCCTCAGCCCTGACCTCCCGAGCACAGCAAGGACGCATGCCATGGCCCTCGTCGCCGGGGTGGACTCCTCCACCCAGTCCTGCAAGGTCGTCGTGCGCGACGCCGAGACCGGGGCGCTCGTGCGCACCGGCCGCGCCTCGCACCCGGACGGCACCGAGATCGACCCCCGGCACTGGTGGGACGCCCTGCAGACCGCCGTCCGCGATGCCGGCGGGCTGGACGACGTCGACGCGGTCGCGGTCGGCGGGCAGCAGCACGGCATGGTCACGCTCGACGCCGACGGCGAGGTCGTGCGCGACGCCCTGCTGTGGAACGACACGCGCTCGGCGCAGGCCGCGCTCGACCTCATCGGCGAGCTCGGCGGGCCGCAGGCGTGGGCCGACGCGATCGGCTCCGTGCCGGTCGCGTCCCTGACCGTCACCAAGCTGCGCTGGCTGCGCGACCACGAGCCCGACGCCGCCGCCCGGGTGGCCGCCGTCGCCCTCCCCCACGACTGGCTGACGTGGCGCCTCGCCGGTCACGGGCCGGGCGCCGCCGACCTCGCCGCGCTGGCCACCGACCGGTCCGACGCGTCCGGCACCGGCTACTGGTCGCCGTTCACCGAGGACTACCGCCGCGACCTGCTGGAGCTCGGCCTCGGGCACGACGCCGTGCTGCCGCGGGTCGTCGCGCCGCACGAGGCCGCGGGGCGCGCGGGCGCCGGCGGTCCGGTGCGCGAGGGGGCGCTGCTCGGGTCCGGCGCCGGCGACAACGCCGCGGCGGCGCTCGGGCTCGGCATGGTCGCGGGGGACGTCGCGATCTCGATCGGCACGTCGGGCGTCGTCTCGGCGGTCGCCGCCCGGCCGACCGCCGACGGCACCGGCATGGTGACCGGCTTCGCCGACGCCACCGGCCGCTACCTGCCGCTCGCCTGCACGCTCAACGCCTCCCGGGTGCTGGACGCCGCCGCGCGGATGCTGGGCGTCGACCACGCCGGCCTGTCCGCGCTCGCGCTGTCCGCCCCGCCGGGGCCGACGGCCTGGTGCTGGTGCCGTACCTCGAGGGCGAGCGCACCCCCAACAAGCCCGACGCCACCGGTGCCCTGCACGGCATGCGGCTGGCGAACACCACGCCCGCCCACCTGGCGCGCGCCGCCGTGGAGGGCATGCTGTGCGCCCTCGCCGACGGCCTCGACGCCCTGCGCGCCCAGGGCGTGCCCGTGGAGCGGGTGTCGCTGATCGGCGGCGGCGCGCAGTCCGAGGCGGTCCGCCGCATCGCGCCCGCCGTGCTCGGCGTCGACGTGCTGGTGCCCACGCCCGGCGAGTACGTCGCCGACGGCGCCGCACGGCAGGCCGCGTGGGTGCTGTCCGGCGCCCAGGAGCCGCCCGCGTGGACCGCGAGCGGAGCGCCCGAGGTGTTCTCGGCGGAGGCCGCCCCGCGGGTCCGCGAGCAGTACGCGTCGGTGCGCGACCTCACGGCCACCCGCCCCTGACCCCGGCGGCCCGACGCACGAAGGCCCGGTCCCCCTCGCGGGGGCCGGGCCTTCGCGTGTCAGGACGACGCGTCAGTGCGCAGCGTCGTACGCCTCGCGGATCTCCGCGGAGATGCGCCCGCGCTCGGAGACCTCGAACCCGTTCTCCTTCGCCCACGCGCGGACGGCGCCCGCGTCGGACGCCCGGCGGGGACGGCTCGCGCCGGCCGATCCGCCTCGGCTGCCGCCGGAACGACCACCGGTCTTGCGCGCGTGCCCGACCCACGTCGCCAGCGCGTCGCGCAGCTCGGTGGCGTGCTCGGTCGTCAGGTCGATCTCGTACGAGACACCGTCGAGCGCGAACGACACCGTCTCGTCGGCGGTTCCGCCGTCAATGTCGTCCACGAGCAGGACCTGAACCTTCTGTGCCATTTCGCCCTCCCGAGCCGTCGGCCGCCGCTTCCCCCGCCACCATCAGCGGCATGTATTCGTGCGGTCCGGAAAAGCATGACACCGTGGTGCGCGCGCGTCAAAGCGAACGCGCACCGGTGTCACTTTTCGGGGGCGTTCCGGGGGATTTCTGCCGCTCGCGGTCCTGCGCATCCAGGCGCGCCAATGCGGCGCGTTCCGTGCGGTCGGCGTTCACCAGTGCCCGGATGACCAACCAGAAGACGAGCCCGACGCCGATCGACGGGATCAGCGCGGCGAGCGCGGGGCCGATGTCCATGACCTCAGCGTACGCCGCGCCGCGCGGGCGTCCCTCAGCCCTGAGGCTTCACCAGCGGGAACAGGATCGTCTCGCGGATACCCAGGCCGGTGAGCGCCATGAGCAGCCGGTCGATGCCCATGCCCATGCCGCCGGTCGGGGGCAGCGCGTACTCGACGGCGGTCAAGAAGTCCTCGTCGACGCGCATCGCCTCGTCGTCACCCGCGGCCGCGAGCAGCGCCTGGGCCTCGAACCGCTGCCGCTGGATCACCGGGTCGACGAGCTCGGAATAGGCGGTGGCGAGCTCGAATCCGCGCACGTACAGGTCCCACTTCTCGACCTGCCCGGGGACGGCCCGGTGGTCGCGCGTCAGCGGGCTGGTCTCGACCGGGAAGTCCCGCACGAACGTGGGTGCGTGCAGCCCCTCGCCGACCAGGTCCTCCCAGAGCACCTCGACGAGCTTGCCGTGGCTGACGCGCGCCGGGTCGAGCACCACCTCGTGCTTGTCGGCGATCGCCTGCAGGTGCGCCACCGACGTCTCCGGGGTGATCTCCTCGCCCAGCGCCTCGGACAGCGAGCCGTACATGGTGAGCTGCGCCCACTCGCCGCCGACCTCGTACTCCGAGCCGTCGGCGAGCGTCAGCGTGGTCGTGCCGAGGACGTCCTGCGCGGCGGTCTGCACGAGGTCGCGGGTCAGGGCCGCCATCGTGTCGTAGTCGCCGTAGGCCTCGTACGCCTCGAGCATCGCGAACTCGGGCGAGTGCGAGGAGTCCGCGCCCTCGTTGCGGAAGTTGCGGTTGATCTCGAAGACGCGCTCCAGGCCGCCGACGGCCGCGCGCTTGAGGAACAGCTCGGGCGCGATCCGCAGGTACAGGTCGATGTCGAACGCGTTCATGTGCGTGACGAACGGCCGGGCCGCCGCACCCCCGGGCTGCGTCTGCAGCATCGGGGTCTCGACCTCGAGGTAGCCCCGCCGGTGGAAGTTCTCGCGCAGCGACCGCACGACACCCGCCCGCAGCCGGACCGCGTCGCGGGCGGCCGGGCGCACGATGAGGTCGACGTAGCGCTGCCGGACGCGGACCTCCTCGGAGAGCTCCGGGGCCTCCTCGTCACCGCGCGCGTACAGGTTCGGCAGCGGCCGCAGCGACTTCGCCGCGAGCTGCCAGGCGTCCGCCATCACGGACAGCTCGCCGCGCCGCGACGACACGACGCGGCCGTGCACGAACAGGTGGTCGCCCAGGTCGACGTCCGCCTTGAACGCGGCGAGGCGGTCCTCGCCCACGTTCGCGAGGCTCAGCATGGCCTGGAGGCGGTTGCCCTCGCCGTCCTGGAGCGTCGCGAAGCAGAGCTTGCCGGTGTTGCGCAGGAACACGACGCGGCCGGCGACGCCGACCTCGTCCTCGGTCTCCTGCCCCGGCTCCAGGTCGGGGTAGGCGGCCCGGACCTCGGCCACCGTGTGCGTGCGCGGCACGCCGACCGGGTACGGCTCGACGCCCTCGGCGATCAGGCGGTCGCGCTTCTCGCGACGGACCCGGAGCTGCTCGGGGAGGTCGTCGGCGGGGGCTGCGGCGGGGGCGTCGGTCACCCGCCGATCCTACCGAGCGCCCGGGACCGGCCCGGACAGGCCCTCGACGAGGTCCAGCGCGAGGTCGAGGATCGGCGAGGAGTGCGTCAGCGCACCGACGGACAGGTAGTCGACGCCGGTGGCCGCGACCTCCGCCGCGCGGTCGAGCGTGAGGTTGCCGGTCGCCTCGAGCTCGACCCGGCCCACCCGCGGCTCCAGCGCCCGCACCGCGGCGACGGTCGCGGCGAGCACCGGGGTCGGCATGTTGTCGAGCAGCAGGAACCGCGCGCCGACCTCCACGGCCTCGAGCGCCTGCGCGGTGGTGTCGGCCTCGACCTGGACGACGACGTCGGGGAACCGCTCGCGCACGGCCCGCACGGCCGCCGCGACGCCGCCGGCCGCCACGACGTGGTTGTCCTTGACCATCGCCACGTCGTACAGGCCCATGCGCTTGTTGGTGCCGCCGCCGCAGCGCACCGCGTACTTCTCGAGCTCCCGCAGGCCCGGGGTGGTCTTGCGGGTGTCGAGCACCTGCGCGCCCGACCCGGCGAGGGCGTCGGCCCAGCGCCGCGCGTGGGTGGCGACGCCGGAGGCCCGCGACGCGAGGTTGAGCGCCGTGCGTTCCCCGACCAGCAGCGCCTGCACGGGGCCCGTGAGCACGGCGAGCACGTCACCGGCGGCGACCGTGCTGCCGTCGGGCACGCGCTGCTCGACGGCCGGCGCGGCGAGGGCGAGGCGCGCGGCGACCTGGGCCAGCACCTCGGCGACGACCGGCAGCCCGGCGACGACGCCCGGCTCGCGCGCCACGAGGTGCGCCTCGCCGGTGGCGGCGGGGTCGACGGTCGCCTGCGTGGTGACGTCCCGGCCGGGCGCGGGGCCGAGGTCCTCGTCGAGCGCGACGGCGACGGTGCGGGCGAGCCACGCCGGGTCGAGCACGCCGGGCGCGGGGACCGTCGGGGCGGCGGGATCCGTGGAGGTCACGGCGAGCAGCCTAGGACCTCACTCGAGCGGCACCCGCCGCTGCACGAGACCCCGTCCGGGTCCAGCGTCGCGACGACGCGCAGCAGCCAGGCGTCGTCGCTCGCCGGGTAGTCGCTGCGCAGGTGGCCGCCGCGGGTCTCCCGCCGGGTCGCCGCGGTGGCGGTCAGCACCGTGGCGACCTGGTGCACGTTGGTGGTCTCCCACTCCGCGACCTGGGGCCGGCGACCGGTGCCGAGCCGCCGCCGGGGGCGTGGTGGGCGTCCGTGCGGACCGTGCGCAGCGCGCGGCCGGCGGCCTCGAGACCGGCCGCGGACCGGAGGACGCCCGGCCCCTCGCTGGCGATCCGCTGGATGCGGGACCGCGCGGCGCCGGCCACGAGCGCGGCGTCACCGGGCCGCTCGAGGGGCTCCGACGGCCGCAGCGTGCCGGCGTCGAGCCGCTTCGCGACGTCCCGGGCGGCGCGGTGCGCGAACACCAGGCCCTCCAGCAGCGAGTTGGACGCGAGCCGGTTCGCGCCGTGCACGCCGGTGCAGGCGACCTCCCCGACGGCGTACAGCCCGGGCAGCGTCGAGCGGCCGACGAGGTCGGTGACGACGCCGCCCGAGTGGTAGTGCTGGGCGGGTGCCACCGGCACGAGGTCGGTCGCCAGGTCGATGCCGTGCTCCGCGAGCCGGTCCGCGATGGTCGGGAACCGGCGGCGCAGCCGCTCGGCGCCGAGGTGGCGCGCGTCGAGCAGCACGTGGTCGGACCCGGTGCGGGCGAGCTGCCGCACGATGGCCCGGGCGACGACGTCCCGCGGCGCGAGCTCCGCGAGGGGGTGCACCTGCGGCATGAACCGGTGCCCGTCCGTGTCGACGAGCACCGCGCCCTCGCCCCGCACCGCCTCCGAGACCAGCGTGAGCTGCCCCTTGACGCCCGACCCGAGCCACAGCACGGTCGGGTGGAACTGCACGAACTCCACGTCGCCGACGGCGGCGCCGGCGCGCAGGGCGGCGGCGAGTCCGTCCCCGGTGGCCTGCGACGGGTTGGTGGACGAGCGGAACACCTGGCCGATCCCGCCGGTCGCGAGGACGACGGCGGGCGCGAGGACGGCGCCGACGCCGTCGCGGCTGCCCTCCCCGATGACGTGCAGCGTCACCCCGCACACCGGACCCGGTCGCCCGTCGCGGCCGGGTGCGCCGGTGAGCACGTCGAGGACGAGCGCGTGCTCGACCACCTCGATGCCCGGGTCGGACCGCACGGCGTCGACCAGCGCCCGGGAGATCTCCGCGCCCGTGGCGTCGCCACCGGCGTGCGCGACGCGGTCGGCGTGGTGGCCGCCCTCGCGCGTGAGGCTGAGGTGCCCGTCGGGCTCGGTGTCGAACACCGCGCCGCGGGCGACGAGCTCCCGCACGCGGGCGGGCCCCTCGGTGACGAGGACCTCGACGGCGCGCGGGTCGCAGAGCCCCACGCCGGCCTCCAGGGTGTCCCGCAGGTGCGCCTCCGGGGAGTCCGCCGGGTCGAGGGCCGCGGCGATGCCCCCTGCGCCCACACCGTCGACCCGGAGAGCAGCACGTCCTTGGTGACGAGCAGGACGCGCGGCAGCCGGGCGCGCAGCACCAGCGCGGCGGTCAGGCCCGCGATGCCGGAGCCGACGACGACCGCGTCGGCCCGCGCCGTCCACCCCGGGGCGGGCGCCGCGAGCCGGCGTGCGACCCGCTCAGTCACCGGCCGCACGGCCCGCCGGCCCTGCGGGGTCGCGCTCCACGAGCGCGCGGCCCTCGTCGAACGGCACCCCGCTCGGGTGCAGCCCGGAGTCGTCGGTCCACTGCGCGGGGACCGTGCCGGGGTCGTGGCCGGTGTCCACCACGCGGTTCCCGGCGTCCACCAGGACGACGCGCGGCTCGTAGGAGCGCGCCTCGGCGTCGGACAGCATCCCGTAGGCGATGAGGATGACGACGTCGCCGGGGTGCACCAGGTGCGCCGCGGCGCCGTTGATGCAGATCTGCCCGGAGCCGGCCTCGCCCGCGATGACGTACGTGGTCAGCCGGGCGCCGTTGGTCACGTCGACCACGTCGACCTGCTGCCCGGGCAGCAGGTCCGCGGCCGCGAGCAGGTGCGCGTCGACGGTGATGGAGCCGACGTAGTGCAGGTCGGCCTGGGTCACGGTCGCGCGGTGGATCTTGCCGATCATCATCGGCCGCAGCAGCGAGGTCATGCCTCAGCCCCACCTCACGTCGGAGTTGTCGATCAGGCGCGTGGCGCCCACGGTGGCCGCGAGCGCGAGGACCGACGTCGTGCCGGCCGGCCCGGGCCGGGTGACGTCCTCGAAGCCCGCCGGGTCCACGAGCGCCACGTAGTCGGTGGCGACGTCCGCGGCGTCCAGCACCTCGCGGGCGGCGGACCGGACGTCCTGCGGCGTCCCGCCCGCGGCGGCCGCGGCGGCACCCGCCGCGAGGGCGCGGGACAGCGCGAGCGCCCGCTCCCGCTCCGGCGCCGAGAGGTACACGTTGCGGGACGACAGCGCCAGCCCGTCGTCGTCGCGGACCGTGGGCACGCCGACCACCTCGACCGGCACCTCGAGGTCGCGCACCATGCGGCTGACCGCGACGAGCTGCTGCACGTCCTTGCGGCCGAACAGGGCCACGTCGGGCGCCGTCAGGTGGAGCAGCTTGAGCACGACCGTCAGGGCGCCGTCGAGGTGGCCCGGGCGGATCGCACCCTCGTAGACGGTGCCGATGCGGCCGGCGTCCACCCGCACCACGGGGTCGCCGTCCGGGTACATCTCGTCCGGGGCCGGGGCGAACACCACGTCCCCCTCACCCAGCAGGTCCGGGGCGGTCAGCGACGCGAGGTCGCCCGGCAGGTCCCGGGGGTAGCGGTCGAGGTCCTCGTGCGGGGCGAACTGCAGCGGGTTCACGAAGATCGTGACGACCACCCGGTCCGCGCGCTCCCGGGCCTCCCGCACGAGCGCCAGGTGCCCGGCGTGCAGCGCGCCCATCGTCATCACGACGGCACGGCGCGCCCCGTCCCCGCCGGCCGCGAGGGCCGCCGCGAGCTCGGCGCGGGTGCGCACCACGGTGGGGGCACCGGTACGTGCCTGGGTCATGCCTGGTCCTCCTCGTCGGCGGGCGCCGGGTCGTCCCCGGGCCGGCCGCTCTCGTCGTGGTGCGCGCCGTGCACGGTACCCCCGTCGGGTCCCGGCACGTGACCGGGGGCGGCGTCCGACGGGCCGCGGTCCCGCCCGCCGGACGCGGGGACGTCGCCCGTCGCCGGGTCGTTCGTCGTGTCCGCCGCCGGAGCGGCCGCGAGCGCGTCCAGCACCACCTGGCCCTGGTCCGGCCGCAGCAGCCCGGCGGCGAGCGCCCGGCCGGCCGCCGCGCGCGCGAGCGTCCGGTACGACGCGGCGACGTCCGTCGCGCCCGTGCGGACGCCGAGCGCGCCGAGCTCCGCCAGGTGGTCCCGGAGGGTCCCCGCGTCGGCGCGGCGCACCGGCCCGGTGAGCGTGGTGATCGCGCCGTTGGTGACGTCGCCTCCGGCGTCGCGCCCGCCGCCCGCGGACTCCGCGCGCAGGGCGCCGTCCAGCGCGGCGGACAGCAGGGGCCGCAGCACCGCACCGGGGTCGGCGACGCCCGCCGCCGCGAGCGCCTGACCGGCCTGGGCGACGAGCACGACGAGGTGGTTCGCCCCGTGCGCGAGCGCCGCGTGGTACAGCGGACGCGCGCTCTCGGCGAGCACCACCGGCTCGCCGCCCATCTCGACGACCAGCGCCTGGCCGATCGGCAGCACCGCGGTCGGCGCCGTCACCGCGAAGGTGCACCCGACCAGCCGGGAGAGGTCCAGCGACGTCCCCGTGAACGTCATCGCCGGGTGCAGCGCGATCGGGATGGCGCCCGCTGCGCGCGCGGGGTCCAGGACGGCGGCGCCGTAGCGGCCCGCGGTGTGCACGACGATCTGGCCCGGCTGCCAGGCACCCGTCGCGGCGAGCCCCGTGACCAGGCCGGGCAGGGCGTCGTCCGGGACCGCCAGCAGCACCAGCTCCGCGCGCCGGGCGACCTCCGGCACGTCGAGCACCGGCACCCCGGGCAGCAGCGCGTCGGCACGCTCGCGCGACGCCTCCGACACCGCGCTCACGGCGACCACCGGGTGCCCGGCCGCGCGCAGGGCGCTGCCCAGCACCGCGCCGACCCGGCCCGCGCCGACGACGCCGATCCCCAGCCGCGTCATGCCCGGCGCATCCACTGCTCCGGCCCCGCCCCGCGCGCGCCGTCCGCGCGCGCGTCGACTGCTCGTCCAGCAGCCCGGCGGCGACCTGCGCGTCCAGGTGGTCGACGCGGGGCGACACCGGCCCGGGCGTCGAGTGCAGCTGGAACGACGCCAGGCCGAGCCGCCGCTGCAGCGGTCCCTGCGCGAGGCCGAGCGACTGCGTGCGCTCGTGCGGCACGACCACCAGGCGGCGCACGAGCACGCCCGAGCGCAGCACGAGCGCGCGGTCGGTGACGGTCACGCCGTGCCGGCGCCATCCGACCGGGTCGAGCCACCGGGACCGGCGCGGCGCCACGGCCCAGGTGCCGTCGGCCTCCCGGCCCGTCAGGCCCGCGTCGACGAGCGCCCGCGGGTCCGGCGTGCCGAGGTCCGGCAGCACGAGCCACAGCGCGAGCAGCGCGTCGTCCCGGGTCCCGACGGGCAGCAGCACGTTCTCGGTGTGGGTCTGCTCGGTGCCGGCGCCGTAGCCCGCGACGTTCACCTCGACCCGCCACCAGTCGGCCCGCCGCCACAGCAGCCCCTGCGTCACCTGCACGGCCTGCACCCGGCCCGGCGGGACGGTCTGCGCGCGCGCCTCGGTCAGGCCGTGCCGCAGCCGGATGCCGTCCGGGGAGATCGCCGCGCGGAAGTTCGCGCCCCGGTTGAAGCGGGTCCAGGAGTACGACACCACGCCGAGCAGGGCCGGCAGCAGCGCGAACGCGGACTCGAACCGCCCGGAGGTGACGATCAGCGCGACGACGGCGACCAGGACCCCGATCAGCCAGAAGGTCGCGGACGACAGCAGGGTGGACCCGAGCAGCCGCCCGACCGGGACCTCGTAGACCGGGCGCTCCGGGGCGACCGGCGCCGGTCCGGTCCACCCGGGGGCCCCGGCGCCGGGCGTGCCGGGAGCGGGCGCTCCGGGCGTCGGCGCGCCGGTGCCGTCGGCGCCGCCCGGCTGGCCGGTGCCCGCGGACGTGCCGGTCCCGTCGGCCCCCTCGGGGACGGCGGCCTCGAGGTCGACGTCCGCGGGCACGGCCAGGGGCGGCACCCCGCGGGGCGGTGCAGCCCGGCCGCCCGGGCGAGCAGCTCCGCGCGCAGCTGCTCGGCCTCCGCCTCGCGCAGGAACGCGAGCGAGACGGCGGAGCCCGCGCCGCCGGCGACCTCGAGCCGCAGCTCGGACAGCCCGAGGATCCGGGCGAGCAGCGGCTGCACGACGTCGACCGCCTGCAGCCGGTCCAGCCGCGCCTGCCGCTGCTGCCGGAACAGCACGCCCGACCGCAGGTGGACCGCGTCGTCGGTGACGGCGAACCGGGTCATGCGCCACGCGATCGCCGAGTACCCGAACCCGACCAGGCCGACCAGGACGACCCCGGCCGCGAGGAACAGCCACGCGCGGGCGCCGAGCCACTCGGCGAGCTCGCGCACGTCGTCCGCCGAGTTCCACACGATCACCGCGAGCACGGCCACGAGCACCTTCCACCCTTCACCGCGGGGGTGACGGGGTGCATGCGGCGCCAGCCGAGCGCGTCGTCCGGCGGCGGCTGGGGGGTCGGCGGCGCGGGGGTGCCGGCCGCGGCGGCCGTAACCGGGACGGCAGCGCCGGACGGGCCGGCCAGGCGCTCCTCGCCGCTCACAGCCCCGCCAGGCGGGCCTCGCCGCGCGAGGCGAGCTGGTCGCGCAGGCGGGCCGCCTCAGCCGTCGGCAGGCCGTCGATGGACGCGTCCGTGCCGGGCGACGCGGTGTGGAGCTGGACGGACGCGATCCCGAAGCGACGGGCGAGCGGTCCGGCCGTCACGTCCACGTACTGCATGCGGCCGTAGGGCACCACCACCATCGACCGGAACAGGATGCCCCGGCGCAGCAGCAGGTCGTCGGCGCGCTCGGCGTAGCCCATCGCGCGGACCTGCCGCGGCACGAGCCACAGCAGCCACAGGGTCAGCACGGCGAGCACCGCGACCCCGCCCAGAGCCACGCGACGCCCGACAGCGCGGCGGCGAGCGCCAGCGCCAGCAGCGGCACCCCGAGCCAGCAGAGCCCGACCACGACGCGCGCGGTCGCCAGGCGGCTCGACACGGGCGTCCAGGCGACCCCGGCGGGCTCGAACGGCTCGCTGCGGGACACCGGCCCCGGCGGCGTCGCGGGCACGGCGTCGGGCTGCGGGAGGGCGGCGGCGCCACCGTCAGGCGTGGTCATGCGCCCATCCTTCCACCGCGCCGGAGCCCCGCGCGGCCCGGAGGTCCGTCCCGCGCGACGCCGGCGCCGCTGCGGGGCGCGCTCAGCCGCGCGCGGCGTCCGGCGACGGGTCGGGGCCCGCCGCGTCCTCCGGGTCGCTCGGCGGGGGATCCGGCAGAACCACTCCACGACGAGCCCGGTCACCGCGAGCACGACCGCCCCGAGGACGGCCAGCCCGGCGGACGTCGCCCGGTCCCGCTGCGCCTCGATGTCGAGGTCCGCCAGCACGACGAGCACCTGCGCGGCGTACCAGCCGGACAGCAGCGCCCCGGTGTAGCAGGAGGCCTTGGCGAGCACCGCGGTCCGTGCGGCCCGGACCGGGTCGAGCGTCGGGTGCCTGCCCCGCAGGTACTGCCGCACGGACCAGCCCATGCCGAGCACGACGGCGGCGATGAGCAGCAGCACCGCGACCATCGGCCACGGCACGGGCGGCAGCTCCAGGCCCCGGCTGGCGAGCAGCCGCAGCACGAGCCAGCCCAGCGCCGCCGTGACGGCGGCCACGAGCAGCAGCGTGCGGGCGTGGGTGCGCTGCATCACAGGTCCCGGCGGTCGGGGGGACCGAGCGGGTCGAGGGGGTCGGCCGCGTCGGGCCACGCCGGTCCCTCGTCCGGCCACGCCGGCCCGACCTCCGGCCCCGCGTCCGGCCACTGCGGACCCGCGTCCGGCTGCGCGCCCGGGTCGGGCAGGGCCGCCGGCACCGGGGCCGTCAGCCAGTCCAGGGCCAGCCACCGCACACCGTCGCGGTCGGGCGCCGTGGCGGCCAGCGCCGCGACCGGGCCGCCGCCCAGGCCGTGCAGCACGGCGTCGGGGCGGACCTGCGCCCACGGCTGCAGGACGAACGCCCGCTCGTGCGCGCGCGGGTGGGGCAGCTCCAGGTCGTCGGTCACGGCGGACACCTGCCCGTACACGATGATGTCCACGTCCAGCGTCCGGGGGCCCCAGCGCACGGTCCGCTCGCGCCCGTGCAGGCGCTCGACCTCCGCGGTGGCCCGCAGCAGGTCCCGCGGGGAGAGCGTGGTGCGCGCGATGACCACGGCGTTGAGGAAGTCCGGCTGGTCGGGACCGCCGACGGGTGCGGTGCGCGCGAGCGCCGACACGTCGACGACCTCCAGACCCGGCACGGCCGCCAGGTCGGCCACCGCGTCGCGCAGCGTGTCCTGCGCCGGGCCGACGTTCGACCCGATCGCGAGGACGACCTCCACCGGCTCGTCCGGCGGCACGTCCATCGCGTCCTGCACGAGCTCGGCGTCGACGACGTCGTCGTCCGCGGGCCACGCGTCCGCCGCGGTGCCTGCGTCGGGCGCGGGCGCTCCCGGCGCGCCCGGCGAGGCGGCGGCCGGGTCGACGCCGGCGCCCTCCTCCGGGTCGCCCGCCTCCCCGGGACCGTCCGCGGCGAGGGGCTCGCCGGCACCGAGGGCGGGCGCCGCGGCCCCCGGTCCGGGGAGGGCGGTGGCACCGGCGAGCGGCAGCACGGCCGTGGCGTCGGCGGCGGCCGGGACGGCGGGCACGGGCAGCGGCGTCGGCGGGGTCGGCAGCCCGACGGCGCCGAGGTCCGGGACCGGCAGGGGTGCGTCCTCGTCGGGGGCGCGGTGACCGCCGCGGCGGGATCGGCAGCCGGCGCCGCCGGTGCGGTCACCGGGTGCCACGGCACGGCCGTCTGCGTGTCGAGCGGCTCGGCGGCCGGCAGCCAGGACCGGTCCCGCCGCACCTCCACCACCACGTCCGCGAACGGCACCGTGATGGGCGCCTGCGGCTTGTGCACCGCCACGTCGACGGCCTGCACCTGCGGGTGCCCGAGGACGGTCGCGGCGATGCGCTCCGCGACGGTCTCGACGAGGTCCGCGGGCTCCCCGCCAGCACGGCCGCGACCTGCTCCGCGAGCGCGCCGTAGTCCAGCGTGTGCGCGAGGTCGTCCGTCGCGGCGGCGCGCCGGGTGTCGAGGTGGGCCGTCACGTCCGCCACGAAGGTCTGCCCCTCGCGGCGCTCGTGCTCGAACACGCCGTGGTAGCCCGTGGCCGTCACGCCCACCAGGCGGATCCGGTCGAGCCGCTGGCCCGTGCGGCCCAGGACCTCGTCCTCGTCGCTCATCGGTCGTCCTTCCCGGACGGCACCGCGGCCGTCCACCGGGCGGCGACGCGCACCGCGTCCGCCGTCCCCGAGCCTCGTGCACGCGGACCCCCCACGCACCCGCCGCCGCCGCCAGCGCGGAGACCGCCGCCGTCGCCGCGTCCCGGTCCTCCGGCGGGGCGGGCGTCCCGTCCGGGCCGGCGAGCAGGTGCCCGAGGAACCGCTTGCGGGACGCGCCGACCAGCACCGGGAACCCGTCGGCGACGAGCTCCGGCAGCCGGGCGAGCAGCGGCCAGTTGGCGGCACCGGGCTTCGCGAAGCCGAGACCGGGGTCGAGCACCACCTGGTGGTCCGCGACCCCCGCCTCCCGCAGCTCCGCGACCCGCTGGGCGAGCTCCCGGCGCACGTCGGTCACCACGTCGTCGTACTGCGCCAGGTCGTCCATGACGTCCGCGTGGCCGCGCCAGTGCATCGCCACGTACACGACGCCGGTCCGTGCGACCACCTCGCGGATCGCGGGGTCGGCGAGGCCGCCCGACACGTCGTTCACGACGACGGCGCCCGCCGCCACGGCGGCCTCCGCGACCTCCGCCCGCGTCGTGTCGACGCTGACGGGCACGCCGCGCCCCGTGAGCTCCCGCACGACGGGCAGCACGCGGTCGAGCTCCTCCGCGACCGGCACGCGGGCCGCGCCGGGACGGGTCGACTCGCCGCCCACGTCCAGCAGGTCCGCGCCGTCGGCGACCAGCGCCAGGCCGTGCGCCACCGCGGCGTCCGGCGTGAACCAGCGCCCGCCGTCGGAGAACGAGTCGGGCGTCACGTTCAGCACGCCCATCACGACCGCCCGGCCGGCCTGACCGGCGGCCGTCAGCGCGGGCGGGAGCGGCGAGGGGGACGCACGTGGCCAGCCTAGGGGGTGCCGGACCCGTTGCCGTCGACGGCCGCGGGGCTCAGCGACCCAGCACGAGGCTCATCGCCTCGGCGCGCGTCGCCGGGTTCCGCATCTGGCCGCGCACGGCCGACGTCACCGTGCGCGAGCCGGGCTTGCGGACCCCGCGCATCGACATGCACAGGTGCTCGCACTGCACGACCACGAGGACGCCCCGGGGCTGGAGGACCTCCACGAGCGCGTCGGCGATCTCCCCGGTCATCCGCTCCTGCACCTGCGGCCGGCGGGCGTACACGTCGACCAGCCGGGCGAGCTTGGACAGCCCGGTCACCCGGCCGGAGGCGCCCGGGATGTAGCCGATGTGGGCGACGCCGTGGAACGGGACGAGGTGGTGCTCGCACGTCGAGTACACCTCGATGTCCTTGACCAGGACCATCTCCTCGTGCCCGATGTCGAAGGTCGCGCTGAGCACGTCCTTCGGGTCCTGGCGCAGGCCCGCGAAGATCTCCTGGTACGCCCGGGCGACGCGCGCCGGGGTGTCCCGCAGGCCGTCGCGGTCGGGGTCCTCCCCACCGCCAGCAGCAGCTCGCGGATCGCCGCCTCCGCGCGCGGGGCGTCGTACGGCGGCACCTCGCGCGGTGCCCGCCGGTCGTCGCCCGCGCGGGACCCGTCCGCGCCGGTCACGGTCGCACCCGTCCCGTCAGGCCCGCGGCCCGGCGTCGGGACCGGGCGCGTCCGGGGCCGCCTCGGAGCTCGCGGGTCCCACGTCCGGGGTCTGGCCCGGCGGCACCTCGACGACGCCGACCGCCGGGTGCTCGTCCTTCGCGGCGGCGGCCTCGTCCTGCGGCACCACGGAGCCGTTCTGCGCGGCCTTCTCCGACGGGGTGAGCACCGGCGGGCGGTCCGACACGGCGCGCTGCTCGCTGGACAGCCACACGTCGCGCGGCGGCCGCTTGGTGATCGGCGCGAAGATCTGCTCGAGCTCCGCCTGGTTGAGCGTCTCCTTCTCGAGCAGCTCCAGCACCAGCCGGTCCAGGACGTCCCGGTACTCGACGAGGATCTCCCACGCCTCGGTGTGCGCGGCGTCCATGAGGCGGCGCACCTCGACGTCGACCGTGCCGGCCACCGTCTCGGAGTAGTCGCGCCCGTGGCCCATGTCGCGGCCCACGAACGGCTCGCTGCCGTCCTGGCCGAGCTTGACCGCGCCGACCCGCTCGCTCATGCCGAACTGGGTGACCATCTTGCGCGCGGTCGCCGTGGCCTTCTCGATGTCGTTGCTCGCACCCGTCGTCGGGTCGTGGAACACGAGCTCCTCGGCCACGCGGCCGCCCATCGCGTACGCGAGCTGGTCGAGCAGCTCGTTGCGCGTGGTCGAGTACTTGTCCTCCGTGGGCATGACCATCGTGTAGCCCAGGGCCCGTCCGCGCGGCAGGATCGTCACCTTCGTGACCGGGTCGGTGTACCGGAGCGCCGCCGCGACCAGGGCGTGGCCGCCCTCGTGGTACGCGGTGATCTTCTGCTCCTTGACGTTCATGACGCGCGTGCGCTTCTGCGGGCCGGCGATCACGCGGTCGATCGCCTCGTCCAGCGCGCGGTTGTCGACGATCTGCGCGTTGGAGCGCGCGGTGAGCAGCGCCGCCTCGTTCAGCACGTTCGCGAGGTCCGCGCCGGTGAACCCGGGCGTGCGGCGCGCGACCGCGCCGAGGTCGACGTCCGTGGCCATCGGCTTGCCCTGCGCGTGCACCTGGAGGATGCGCTCGCGGCCCTTGAGGTCCGGCGCCTCGACGGACACCTGGCGGTCGAACCGGCCGGGGCGCAGCAGGGCGGGGTCGAGGATGTCGGGACGGTTGGTCGCCGCGATGAGGATGACGTTCGTCTTGACGTCGAAGCCGTCCATCTCGACCAGCATCTGGTTGAGGGTCTGCTCGCGCTCGTCGTGCCCGCCGCCCATGCCCGCGCCGCGGTGCCGGCCGACGGCGTCGATCTCGTCGATGAAGATGATCGCGGGGGCGTTCTGCTTGGCCTGCTCGAACAGGTCGCGCACGCGGCTCGCGCCGACGCCGACGAACATCTCGACGAAGTCCGAGCCGGAGATCGAGTAGAACGGCACGCCCGCCTCGCCCGCGACGGCGCGCGCGAGCAGCGTCTTGCCCGTCCCGGGAGGGCCGTACAGCAGGACGCCCTTCGGGATCTTCGCGCCGACCGCCTGGAACTTCGACGGCTCCGACAGGAACTCCTTGATCTCCTGGAGCTCCTCGACCGCCTCGTCCACGCCGGCGACGTCCGCGAACGTGACCTGCGGCGACTCCTTCGACACCAGCTTGGCCTTGGACTTGCCGAACGACATCACCCGCGAGCCGCCGCCCTGCATGGACGACATGAGGAACCAGAACAGCGCCAGGATGATGATGAACGGCAGCATCACCCCGAGCAGGCTCGCCCACCACGACTGCTGCGGGACGTCCGAGGTGTAGCCGCCGGACGGGTCGGCGTCCGCGATCGCCTCCACCACGGCCGGCCCCTGCGGCACGACGTAGTAGAACTGCACGTCCTTGCCGAGGTTCTGCTCGTCCTTGACGAAGTCGTCCTTGAGCGTGAGGTCGACCCGCTGCGCGCCCTCCGTGATGCGCGCCTGCTCGACCTTGTCGTCGCGGATGAGCTCGAGGCCGTCGGAGGTGTCGATCCGCTGCACGCCGGACCCCATGAAGGCGCTCGCCCCGATCCACAGCATCAGGACGGCCAGGATGATCCACAGGACGGGTCCGCGGGTGAGGCGCTTGAGTGTCATGGGCAGACGGGGGCGTGCCCCCCGTCCCTCCGGTCGCAGGGGTGGAGGCTCCGAAGTTACACGGTGGATCTGACGCGGACGGCGCGTGTTCGCCCAGGGCGGGACTCCCGCCCCGGGCTCCGCGGCGCCCCGGCGCCGTCAGGACGCGTAGACGTGCGGCGCGAGCGTGCCGACGAACGGCAAGTTCCGGTACTTCTCCGCGTAGTCCAGGCCGTAGCCCACGACGAACTCGTTCGGGATGTCGAACCCGACGTACCGGACGTCGACCTCGACCTTGGCGGCGTCGGGCTTGCGGAGCATCGTCGCGATCTCGACGGTGGCCGGGCCGCGGCTGCGCAGGTTCGCCAGCAGCCACGACAGCGTCAGGCCGGAGTCGATGATGTCCTCCACGACCAGCACGTGCCGGCCCGTGAGGTCCGCGTCGAGGTCCTTGAGGATGCGCACGACGCCGGAGGACTTGGTGCCCGACCCGTAGGACGACACCGCCATCCAGTCCATCGCCAGCGGGGTGCTGATGCGGCGGGCCAGGTCGGCCATCACCATGACGGCCCCCTTGAGCACGCCGACCAGCAGGATCTCCTGGCCGGCGTAGTCCGCGTCGATCTGCGCGGCGATCTCGTCCAGGCGGGCGCCGAGCTGCTCCTCGGTCAGGAGCACGCGCTCCAGGTCCGCGCCCATGTCGTCGGCGTTCACCGGTGCCGGTCTCCTCGCTGTGTCGCCTCGGCCGGCTCGCCGGCCCCGTCGGTGCCTCGCGCGCCGTCGTCGTCCCCGGGCTCGGCCGGGGGTGCGGCGCGCAGCGCAAGCCTGCCACACGTGCGGGAGGCCTCGACGCGCCCGGGCAGGTGCACCGGGCCCTGGCCGCGCCACGCGGTCACGAGCGCGTCGACGGCCCGGACGTGGGTGGCGGCCAGGGCGCCGGGCGGGGAGCCCGCCAGGACCGCGGCGGTGCGCAGGGCGCGGGCGCGCAGCGCGGCCGGGGCGGCGGCGAGGACGGCGACGTCGAGCACCACGGCGGGGTCGGGCACGACGGCGGGGCCGGGCACCGCCGACCCGGCGTCGCGCCCGGCGCCGTCGCGCCCGGGGTCGTCGACGCCCGCCGCGCCCGCCCGCGCCCGGTCGAGCAGCGCCGCCGCGCGAGCGCGTCCAGCGCGTCGGCGTCCTCGCGCAGCAGCTCCGCCGAGCGCGCGAGCGCCGCCGCGACGCCGGGGCCGAGCTCGCGCTCCAGCACCGGCATGACGTGGGCCCGCACCCGGGACCGCCGGGGGTCGCCGGGCGCCGCGCCGGCGTTCGTGGGGTCGTGCCAGGGGTCGAGGCCGAGCGCCGCGCACGCCGCGACGGTCTGCGCCCGCGTCACGGCCAGCAGCGGCCGGCGCAGCAGCCCGCGCACGGGCGCCATCCCGGCGAGCGACCGCGCCCCGGAGCCGCGCGCCAGCCCGAGCAGCACGCCCTCGGCCTGGTCGTCCCGGGTGTGCCCGAGCAGGACGGCCGCCGCGCCGAGCCGCCCGGCCGCGGACTCCAGGGCGCCGGTGCGTGCCGCACGCGCGGCGGCCTCGGGGCCGCCGGGTCCGGTCACGTCGACCGCGACGACCTCCACCGGGTCGAGCCCCAGCCGCCGGCAGGCCGCGGCGGCGCGCGACGCGACGTCGGCGCTCCCGGGCTGGAGCCCGTGGTCGACCACCACGGCGCCCGCCCGCAGGCGCCCGCGCCCGCCCGCCGTCGCGACGAACGCGGTGGCCGCCGCCAGCGCGAGCGAGTCGGGGCCGCCGGAGCACGCGACGAGCACCCGCGCGCCGTCGGGCAGGTCCGCGACGGACGCGGCGACGGCCGACCGGGTGGCGGCGACCGCCGGGTGGGGGCCGGCCACGTCAGCCGTGCACCCGCCGCACCCAGGCGGCGGGGTCCGCGATCTCCGCCGCCGTGGGGAGGGCCTGCGCGCCGGTCCACACGGCGTTCAGACCGTCGGTCCCGACGCTGCGGCGCACGGCCCGCACGAACGCGGCGCCGTCCCGGTACTGCGCGAGCTTGACGTCCATGCCGAGCAGCGCCCGCAGCACGCGGCGCATCGCGGCGGTGCCGGGTGCCCCCGAGCGGCGCGCCTCGAACCGGCGCCGGATCCGCCGCACGGACGGGACCGCGCCGCGCCCCGCCGCGTCCATCGTCACGTCGGCGTGGCCCTCGAGCAGCGCCATCACGGCACCGACCTCGTCGACGACGCCACGCTGCCGCGGATCGAGCAGGTCGAGCACCGACCTGCCGCCCCCGGCACGGTCGCGGGACGTCCCGGGCCGCCGGCGGGGCGGGCGCTCGTCGTCCTCGAGCAGCGCCGCCACCCGTGCCGCGAGGTGGTCCGTCAGCCAGGGCGCCGCGGCGAACTGGAGCGCGTGGGTCTGCTCGTGCAGCGTCACCCAGAGCCGGAAGTCCGCCGGGTCCAGCCGGAGCGCGCGCTCGACGGCCAGCACGTTCGGCGCGACGAGCAGCAGCGTCCCGGGCGGGTGCCACGGGTCGTACTGCCCGAGCACCGAGCCGGAGAGCAGGCCCAGCACGGCCGCGACCTGCCCGGCCCCGGCGGTCGCGCGGACGCCCTGGGCGGCGGGGACGCCGGCGCGCTCCGCCAGGGACCGCAGCGACCGGACGTTCGCCCGGGCCCACGACGCCCGGTCGACCACGCGCACGTCGTGCACGAGGTCCGCGGCCGGTGCCGCCGGGACGAGCCGCGTCAGGCGGGCGACGTGCGCGCCGGCCACGGGTGCGGCCGCCCGCAGCGCGGCGACGACGTCCTCGCGCTCGGCCCGCGTCGCCTCCGGCCCGGTCCGCACCGCGCGGGCGGCGAGCCGGGCGGCCAGGTCCCAGTCGACGGCGGGCTGCACCGCACCACGGTAACCACCCGCGGCGCCGGGCCGCGGGGTCATCCCCGGCAGCCGCACCCCGCGAGCCCGTCGACGAAGCCGTCGAGCGCGGCGCGCGGCTGCTCCTGCCCGACCGCCCCGGTCCGGTCGGCCATGAGGACGAACAGCAGCAGGCGGCCGTCGGCGTCCAGCACCGTCCCGGCGAGCGACGTGACGTTCTTCAGGCTGCCCGTCTTCGCGCGGACGAGGCCCGTCGCGGCGCCGTCGGCGAACCGGTGGGTGAGCGTCCCGGTGAGGCCGCCGACCGGCATCCCGGTGCCCACCTCGCGCAGCTCGGGGTGGGCGGGGTCGATGACGAGCTCGAGCAGCCCGAGGAGCATCCGGGGCGGCAGCGCGGAGCCCTCCGCGAGGCCGGACGCGTCCGCGAGCACCGCGCCGGACGTGTCCACGCCGAGCGCCGACGCAGTGCGGAGCACGGCCTTCGTGGCGCCCTCGAACGAGCCGGGCAGCCCGAGCTCGACGGCCACCATGCGCGCGACGACCTCGGTGATCGTGTTGTCCGACGTGTCGAGGAAGTACTGCGCCACCTCGGCGACGGGGGCGGACTCGACCGTGCCGAGCACGTCACCGGTCGCGGAGGCGTCCACCCACGTCACGTCACCGGTGACCGTGATCCCGGCGTCGGCGAGCCGCTGCGCGAAGACGCGGCCGGCGTGCAGGGCCGGGTCCGGGTAGCGGGGCGGGTACTCGCCCTCGGACATCTTCGCGACGTCGACGGCCAGCGGGGCGACGGGCGCGACGTAGCCCATGGACACGTCCGCCTCGTCCCACCCCGGGGCGAGCTCCGGGCCGGAGAACAGCGTCGTGTCGAGCGCGACCGTGGCGCTGTCCCGGCCGGCGAGGCGGAGCTTCGCAGCCACCTGGTCGGCCAGGTCGGCCAGCCCGGCGCGGCCGTTCACGGCGTCCGGGTCGCCCTTCCCGGCCGCGAGCATCATGTCGCCGCCGCCGGTCAGCACCACGAGGTCGCCCGGCCCCTGGCGCACGGTGGTGTCGAACGTGCGGTCCGGCCCGAGCTCGGTGAGGGCCGCGACGCCGGTGACCAGCTTGGCGGTCGAGGCGGGCGTGCGGGCCCCTCCCGGGCGGTGCTCGGCGAGCACCTCGCCCGTGAGCGCGTCCGCCACCACCGCGCCGACCGAGGGGCCGAGGCGCGGGTCGGAGGCGAGCCCGTCGAGCATGCCCTGCACGGTGGCCGACTCCGGCAGCGGGGCCGCCGCGTCCAGGTCCGCCAGCACCTGCGCGCCCGTGGCCGGCGCACCGGCCGCAGGCGCGGTCGGGAACGGGGCCGCGGGGGCGACCTCGGGGGCCAGCGTCACCACCCCGGGCACCACGTCGTACGCGTCGGCGGTGGCGTAGGCACCGCCCGCGATCAGCACCACGAGCGCCGCCGTGCCGACCGTCCTCCCCGCCCGTGCCACCGGCCCGTCCGCCTCCCGTCGACCACCGTCCGCGCCGCGGGTGGATCCCCGCCGTCCGTGCGTCACACTAGGGGACTGAAGTGCGACGGACCGCCACCTGGGACCGTCGTCGTGATCAGCTGCCCGTCGCGGCCGGCCAGGGGGCCGGCCGGGCGGCGACGAAGGAGCGGGTGTGGAGTTCGACGTCACGATCGAGATCCCGAAGGGCCAGCGCAACAAGTACGAGGTGGACCACGCGACCGGCCGCATCCGGCTGGACCGCATGCTGTTCACCTCGACGCGCTACCCCGACGACTACGGCTTCATCGACGGCACGCTCGGCGAGGACGGGGACCCGCTCGACGCCCTCGTCCTGCTCGAGGAGCCGACCTTCCCCGGCTGCCTGATCCGCTGCCGCGCGCTCGGCATGTTCCGCATGCGCGACGAGGCGGGCGGCGACGACAAGGTGCTGTGCGTCCCGACGGGCGACCAGCGGGCCGCGTGGCGGCAGGACATCGACGACGTGTCCGACTTCCACCGCCTGGAGATCCAGCACTTCTTCGAGGTCTACAAGGACCTCGAGCCCGGCAAGTCCGTCGAGGGCGCCCACTGGGTCGGCCGCGCCGAGGCCGAGGCCGAGATCGAGCGCTCGCGCCAGCGGGCGATCGACGCGGGGTACGACCAGCACTGAGCAGGCGGGAGGCCCGGCACCCTGGGGTGCCGGGCCTCAGCCGTGCGCGGGTCCCCGGCGCCCGGGGAGGCGGGACGTCAGGGGCGGCCGGCGTACGCCATCGACGACGCGTACCGCATCGGGGAGATCTGCACGGTCTTGCCCGGGCGCGGGGCCTCGATGATCTGGCCGCCGCCGATGTACATGGCGACGTGGTAGATCGAGGACGCGTCGTTCGGGTCCGAGCCCCAGAACACCAGGTCACCCGGCCGGAGCTGGTCGTACGAGATCTTCTTGACCTGCCGGTACTGGTCGCGCGACGTGCGGTTGAGGCTCACGCCGCCCGCGGCCCAGGCGCCCTGCGTGAGGCCGGAGCAGTCGTAGCCGCTCGGGCCGGTGCCGCCCCACTGGTAGGGCACGCCGAGCCGGGCCCGGGCCCAGGCGATCGCGGCCTCGGCGCCGGACGTGGTGCCGGCGGACGACCCGCCGCCGGCGGGCGGCGTCGCGGGCGTGCTCGGCTGGCTCGGCGTCGTGGGCCGGGTCGGGGTCGACGGGGCGCTCGGGTTCGCGGGCGTCGACGGCGTGCTGGGCGTCGACGGGGTGCTCGGGGTCGACGGCGTGCTCGGGGTCGACGGGGCGGCGGTGCCGCCGCCGGTACCCGCACCGTCCGTCCCGCCGCCGGTGCCGCCGGACGCCGGCGGGGCGCTCGGCTCCTCGGTGCGCTCGGCGCGCGCCGCGGCCTCCTCGCGCTCGCGGCGCTCCGCGTCGATCTGGTCCTGGCGCGCCTGCTCGACCTCGGCGCTGGTGTTGCGGGCCGCCGCGAGCTGCACGATGAGCGACTGCCGCTCGGTCTGCGCGGCGGCGACCTGCGTGTCGGCGTCCGTCTGCGCCTGCTCGGCGGCGTCGAGCGCCTGCTGCGCGTCGGCGGCGGCGGACTCCTGGGCGGCCTCGGCCTGCTCGGCAGCGCGCTGGAGGGTGTCGGCGACCTGCTGCGCGGCGAGGTAGGTCTGCACCGCCTGGTCGGCCTTGTCGCTGACGTGCGACAGCGCCTCGTTGCGGGACACGACGTCCTGGAACCCGTCGGCCGACAGCAGCGACTGCACGGTGTCCATCGACCCGCCGGACCGCGCGGCCTCGCGGGCGATCGCGACCAGCGTCGAGCGCGCCGAGGCGAACTGCTCGCGTGCCTGGTCGTACTGCTCGGCGGCGCGCGCGGCGTCCTGCTGGGCGGAGGCGAGGTCGGCCTGGGCCTGGGCGTAGGTCTCGCCGGCCTGCTGGACCGCGACCTGCGCGGCCTGCGCGCGGGTGCTGAGCTCGGCGAGCCGCACCTCCATGTCGGCGACGGCGCCCGCGGCGCTCGTCACGGCGCGCCGGGCGTCGCGCACGTCCTGGTCGCTGACGTCGGGGTCGGCGACCGCGGCACCGCCGGCGGGCAGGAGCAGCAGCGCCGCGGCGACCGCCGCGGTGGCGGCGCGGGCCAGCCGCACCCGTCCTGTCGTCCGCACGTCGTCCGCCTCTCGTCGTCCACGCCTCCCGCGCCCCGGGAGGGCGGGTCCGATCCGGGGCGCCACCGTCCGGCGCGCCCCGCGGGAACGCTACCGGCTGGATTCACAGAAGTGAACACCAGTCACACCGTTCACACGAGTCACATCGGCGTGGTTCGGGACGAACCGGACACCCCGGGGGCACAATCACCCGCTCGGAGCACGCAGGCGCCTCACCAGCGGCATCACGGGACGGGCGGCGGCCCCGCCGCACGGCCCCCGCATCCACCACGCGGACGCCTGTCTCGGAGTGTGAGACACCTGTTCCGCAGGCGCCCCGCCGCTCCGTACTGTGGCGCCATGTCCCGCCGAATGTGTCGCTGACCAGCGCACGCTCGGCTGTGCCCGCAGACCGGTCCACCGGCCCGCGGCCCCGGCTCCCCCGCTGACGCGACACCGACCGTCGCACCGGGGCAGCCGCACACCGGCACCCCCGGCCCGGACCCTCTCCTGGCACGACGCGCGTGCGCCGCCGTCCCCCGCCCCACCAGCCCACCCAGCCAGGAGCCCCGCCATGAGCCAGCCCCAGTGGTCGTTCGAGACCCGCCAGATCCACGCCGGCCAGACGCCCGACGCCGCCACCGGCGCCCGCGCCCTGCCGATCTACCAGACCACGTCCTACGTCTTCCCCGACGCGGGCGTGGCGGCCGACCGGTTCGCCCTCAAGGACCTCGGCCCGATCTACACCCGCATCGGCAACCCGACGGTCCAGGCCGTCGAGGACCGGATCGCCTCGCTCGAGGGCGGCGTCGGCGCGCTGCTGCTCGCCTCCGGCCAGGCCGCCGAGACCTACGCGATCCTCAACATCGCCGAGGCCGGCAGCCACATCGTCGCCAGCCCGTCCCTGTACGGCGGCACCTACAACCTGCTGCACCACACGCTGCCCCGCTTCGGCATCGAGACGACGTTCGTCACCGACCCGCACGACCCGCAGGCCTGGCGCGACGCCGTGCGCCCGAACACCAAGGCGTTCTACGCCGAGACGGTGCCCAACCCGAAGCAGGACGTGCTCGACATCGAGACCGTCGCCGGCATCGCCCACGACTCCGGCGTCCCCCTCATCGTCGACAACACCGTCGCGACGCCGTACCTGATCCGGCCGCTGGAGTGGGGCGCGGACGTCGTCGTGCACTCCGCCACCAAGTACCTCGGGGGTCACGGGACCGCGATCGGCGGCGTGATCGTCGACGGCGGCACGTTCGACTACGGCACCGACCCGGAGCGCTACCCCTCGTTCAACCAGCCCGACCCGTCGTACGACGGCCTGGTGTTCGCCCGGGACCTCGGCAAGGACGGCGCCTTCGGCGTCAACCTCTCCTACGTCCTGCGCGCGCGGGTCCAGCTGCTGCGCGACCTCGGCGCGGCGATCAGCCCGTTCAACGCGTTCCTCATCGCGCAGGGCCTCGAGACGCTGTCGCTGCGCGTCGAGCGGCACGTCGCGAACGCCCAGAAGGTCGCCGAGTGGCTGGAGGCGCGCGACGACGTGCTCTCCGTGACGTACGCCGGCCTGCCGTCCCACCCCCAGTACGAGCTCGGCCGCAAGTACGGGCCGCGCGGCACGGGCGCGGTGCTGGCGTTCGAGATCGCCGGCGGGGCCGAGGCCGGGCAGGCGTTCGTCTCCGCGCTGGAGCTCCACTCCAACGTCGCGAACATCGGCGACGTGCGCTCGCTCGTCATCCACCCCGCGTCGACCACCCACAGCCAGCTCACGCCCGAGGAGCAGGCGCTGTCCGGCGTCACGCCGGGCCTGGTCCGGCTCGCCGTCGGCCTGGAGGGGATCGAGGACATCCTCGCCGACCTCGACGCCGGGTTCCGCGCCGCCAAGGGGGCCTGAGCACCGCCGTGACCTCCGCCACCACCCGTCCGACGGGCGCCGTGACCCCCACGGCGCCCGTCGGCGCGCCCGCGTCAGGACGGTCCGACGTGCCCGAGCACCGCACCACCCGCCAGCCCCGCCGCCGCGCCCTGCCCGACGGCCCGCCGCGCGCGTCGTCCGCCTGGCGCGAGGGGGACCCCGTCGGCCGGCGGCAGTTCGCCGACCTCGGCCCGCTCGACCTCGAGGCCGGCGGCCGCCTGCCGGGCGTCCGGCTCGCGTACGAGACCTGGGGCACCCTCGCGCCCGACGGCTCGAACGCGGTGCTCGTGCTGCACGCCCTGACCGGCGACTCGCACGTGACGGGCCCGGCCGGGCCGGGCCACCCGACCCCGGGCTGGTGGTCGACGCTCGTGGGCCCCGGGGCGCCGATCGACACGGACCGCTGGTTCGTCGTCGCGCCGAACGTCCTCGGCGGCTGCCAGGGCAGCACCGGGCCGGCCACCGCGGCCCCGGACGGCCGGCCGTGGGGCAGCCGGTTCCCGCACCTGACGGTCCGGGACCAGGTGGCCGCGGAGGTCCGGCTCGCCGACGCGCTCGGCGTCGGGTCGTGGGCGCTCGTCGTCGGCGCCTCGATGGGCGGCCAGCGCGCGCTCGAGTGGGCCGTCACCGCGCCGTCCCGGGTGCGGGGGCTCGCCGCGATCGCGACGACCGCGCAGACCTCCGGCGACCAGATCGCCTCGTTCCACACCCAGCTCGCGGCGCTCGCCGCCGACCCGCGGTTCCGCGGCGGGGACTACTACGACGCGCCCGACGGGGAGGGGCCGCACGTGGGTCTCGGCCTCGCGCGGCAGATCGCCCACCAGACGTACCGCAGCGCCACCGAGCTCGACCAGCGCTTCGGCCGGATCCCGCAGGGCGGCGAGGAGCCGCTCGAGGGCGGGCGGTTCGCGGTGCAGTCCTACCTCGACCACCACGGCGACAAGCTCGCCCGCCGGTTCGACGCGAACACGTACGCGGTGCTGACGCGCTCGATGATCACGCACGACCTCGGCCGCGACCGCGGCGGCGTCGAGGCGGCGCTCGCGACCGTCACCGCCCGCACGCTCGTCGTCGCCGTGGACTCCGACCGGCTGTTCCTGCCCGAGCAGTCCGCCCGCATCGCCGCCGGCATCCCCGGCTCCGGCCCGGTCCGCACGCTGCACACCCCGTACGGCCACGACGGGTTCCTCATCGAGCACGACCAGCTCGGCCCGCTCGTGCGCGCGCACCTGGAGGGCTGAGCCGGCGACGCACCGGCCGTGGCACCCTGTGCCCATGGCAGCCACCAGGACCGGGGACGTCACCGAGCGCGAGGCCGTGCTGCGCCGGCAGTGGGACACGCTGCGCGCCTGGGTCGGGGACGTGGTCGCGGCCGGCGACGGCGGCGCCCCGAGCATCCTCGACGGCTGGACGGTCGCGGACCTCGTCGCGCACCTCGGCCGGGCGATGGGCGCGCTGACCGCCTGCGAGCCCGCGCCCCCGGGGACCGTCCCGCTGACGCTCGGCGAGTACCTCGGCACGTACGCGGGCCGCGCCGCGGACATCGACCGGGTCACGCGCGAGCTCGCCGCGCAGATCGCCGACGACCCGCTGCGGCACGTCGACGACCTCGTGCGCCAGGCCTTGCGCCACGTCGCCGACCTCGGCCCCGCCGACCAGGTGGTGCAGGCGCGCCGGGGACCCGTGCTGCTGTCCACCATGCTCACGTCCCGGATCACCGAGCTCGTGGTGCACGCGGACGACCTCCAGCGGTCCCTCGCACGCACCCGGGGCGCCGCGCCGGGTTCGCGCGCCGAGCTCGGCGACGGCGTCGGGCCGCTCCCCGGCGTGCCCGGAGGTCTGGGACCGGCCGGCGGCCTCGGCGACGGCGTCACCTCCGGGGGGCCGCTCGACGGCGACGCCCTCGACCTCGTCGCGCAGGAGCTCCTGGCCATCGTGCGCGCCCGCGGCGGCTGGGACCTGGAAGTGGTGCGCCCGCTGACCTGGGTGCGCCTCGCGGCCGGCCGGGTCCCGTACGACGTGGACGTGCTCGCGTCCGCCCTCGCGCCGCGGTTCCCCTCGGACGCGGTCCCGGACCTGGGACGCATGCTCCCGCTGCTCTGACCCCCCCCGCACCCGCTCCCGCACGCCCGGACCCGCGCACGCACGGTCCGGACCCGCGCACGCACGGCCCGCGCGCCCGCCCAGCCCAGCCCCGCCCAGCCCAGCCCCCGGCCACGCTCGCCGAGAAGCCAGGACACGCCGAGCGGCCCCGCGGATCCCGGGCGTGTCCTGGCTTCTCGGGCGCCCGGGCGGCCGGACCGGGCGGGATCGCGCCCGCGCGGGCCCGCGCGCGTGGTTAGGTTGGGGGCGTGCTCGCTGCCTACGTCAACCGGTTCGCGCCCGAGGAGCCGCTCGCCGGCCTGGTCGTCGGGGACCTGCCCGCACCGGAGCCCCGCACGCACTGGACCACGGTGGACGTCCGGGCGGCCGCGCTCAACCAGCACGACCTGTGGTCGCTGCGCGGCGTCGGGCTGCGGGCCGAGCAGCTGCCGATGGTGCTCGGCACCGACGCGGCGGGCGTGACGGCGGACGGCCGCGAGGTCGTGGTGCACGCGGTGGTCGGCGGCGACTCCGGCCACGGCGTCGGGCCCGACGAGCCCCGCTCCCTGCTGTCCGAGCGCTACCCCGGGACCCTCGCCGAGCAGGTCGCGGTCCCCACCTGGAACCTCGTGCCGAAGCCCGCGGAGCTGTCCTGGGCCGAGGCCGCGTGCGTGCCCACGGCGTGGCTGACCGCGTACCGGATGCTGTTCCGCACCGGTGGCGCCCAGCCCGGCCAGCGCGTGCTCGTGCAGGGCGCCGGGGGCGGCGTCGCGACGGCCGCGGTCCGGCTGGCGTCCGCCGCGGGGCTGGAGGTCTGGGTGACGAGCCGCGACGCCTCCCGGCGCGAGCGGGCGCTGACGCTCGGCGCCGCCGGGGCCGTGGCGCCCGGGGAGCGGCTGCCCGTCCGCGTCGACCTCGTGATCGAGACCGTCGGCGCGGCGACCTGGTCGCACTCGGTCCGCTCGGTGCGTCCCGGCGGGACGATCGTGGTGGCCGGCGCGACCACCGGGGACCCCGCGGCGATGGAGATCCAGCGGCTGTTCTTCCTGGAGATCGCGGTGCTCGGCGCCACCATGGGCTCCCGCCTGGACCTCGAGCAGCTGCTGGGGTTCCTCGCCCGCACCGGCATCCGGCCCGTCGTGGACTCGACCGTCCCGCTGGCCCGGGTCGGCGAGGGGCTGGCACGCTTGGCACGCGGCGAGCAGTTCGGGAAGGTCGTCGCGGAGGTCTGAGGCACCGGGCCGCGCGCCCACGACGGAGGAGGGCGCATGGCGGGTCGCTGGCAGCCGGACGTCCTGGGCGACGGCTACCGCGTGCGGACCCTGGAGCTCGCGCCCGACGACGAGGGCGAGGTCGTCGCCAGCCTCGTGCGGTACGCGCCCCCGACGCCGGAGCCGGTGCGCCCGTCCCGTGCGGTGCTGTACCTGCACGGGTGGTCCGACTACTTCTTCCAGACCGGGCTCGCGGAGTTCTGGCACGCGCAGGGCGCCGCGTTCTACGCCCTCGACCTGCGCAAGTACGGCCGCAGCCTGCGCCCGCACCAGACGCCCGGCTACGTCGACGACCTGCGGACCTACGACGAGGACATCGAGGTCGCCCTGGAGCAGGTGCACCGCGACCTCGGCCGGTTCGCGCGCGTGATGCTCATGGGCCACTCGACGGGCGGTCTCATCAGCGTCCTGTGGGCGAACCGGCACCCGGGCCGGTTCCACGGCCTCGTCCTCAACAGCCCGTGGCTGGAGCTCCAGGGCGCGGCCGTCGCCCGGCACGTCAGCGCCCCCGCGATCGCGCGCCTGGCGCGCCTGCAGCCCAAGGCACCGCTGCCGAACATCGACCCCGGGTACTACGCACGCACGCTGCGGAGCGCCGACGGGGGCGAGTGGACGTACGAGGACGCGTGGCGCCCGGCCCGGTCGTTCCCCGTCCGGCCGGGGTGGCTCGCGGCGATCCTCGACGGTCACGCGGAGGTCGCGCGGGGGCTGCACATCCGGCGGCCGGTGCTGATGCTCGCGTCGGACCGCACGGTCATCAGCCCGCGGTGGAGCGAGGACATGCGCGCCGCCGACGTGGTGCTCGACGTGGAGCTGCTGGCGCGGCGCGCCGTCCAGCTCGGGCCGGTCGTGTCCGTGGTGCGGATCGCCGGCGGGCTGCACGACCTCACGCTGTCACCGGCCCCGGTCCGGGCGCGGCTGTACGCCGAGATCAGCCGGTGGACGGCGGCCTACGGCTGGTCCTGACCGCCGCGCGCGTCAGCGGACGCCGACCGCCTCGCCCAGCGTGGGGCCGTCCTCGCCGAACCGCCAGACGCGCCAGCCGTCCGTCGGGGACTCGAGGTCGGCCGCGACCGTCGCCGCGTCGTCCGGGTCGGCGTGCACGCTGCCACCCGGCAGCTCGATGAGGCCGTCGGCGCGCAGCGTCGCGGTGAGGCGCTGGCCGCGGCGCACGCGGTGCCACACGAGCTCCAGCGCCGAACGCTCGGCGGCCGCGAGCGCGGCGAGCTCGGGCAGCGGGCGGTGGTCGACCTCGCCGCGGTGCTGCGGTCCCCCGTCCGGCGGCACGGGCGGCATGAGCGTGGTCTCGTCGCTGCGCGGCGACGACGGTGCGGGCCGGGGCGTCGGCGGGCCGGCGGGCGCCGGGGCGGCCGGGGCGGTGGCGTCCCGCTGCGCGTCGGGCTCCCCCGCGGCGGCGTGCCGTCGCGGACCGGGGCCGTCGGCGGCGTCGGTACCGTCGGCGGCGACGGACGGGGTCGGCGCGGCGTCGGCCGGCGCCGGGACCACCGGGGTGGGGTCCGTGACCGCGGCCGACGGCGGCGGCGCGACCTGCACCGCGCCGGTGCGCGGGCCGGGCTCCACCGCGCGCCGGACGCCCGCGGTGGACGAGCGCAGCGGCGACACGTCGACGTAGCGACGGCCGCCCGGCCCCTGGGTCACGCCCATCCGCAGCACCTCGACGTGCAGGCCGGCGGTGACGAAGTCGACGGCGTCCAGCAGCCCGCCGGTCACGTCCGCGCACACGACGACGAGGCGCACGCCCGCCGCGGTGTCGCGGCTCGCGAGGATCGGGGAGCGGTCGCGGAACACGGCGAGGTCGGCCTCGAACGACTCCGCGCCGCCGGCGTACATCCGCGCGAGGTCCGACCGGCTCAGGCGCGCGGCGCCGCCCGCGTGCCGCAGCGCGCGCACCAGCGCCGCCTCGTCGAGCAGCTGCACGACCTCGACGACGACGGGGCGCGCGGAGGCGTCGAGCGCCAGCAGGTGCGGGCCGCCGGGGCCGCCCTCGCGCACGGGGAGCACCTGCTCGCCCAGCAGCGCGGAGACGTGGTCGGTGACGAGGGCCGAGGAGTCGGCGTCGAACGAGTCGGAGCGGGGTCGCATCGGCTGGACGAGACTGCTGCGGCCGCCGTCGAGCTCGAAGATCGCCATCAGTACGCTGCTTCCCTTCCTGCGTCCGCCGTCCCGCCGCACCGCGGCGCGGACCTCGCGGCCGGCGCCCCTCGCCGGTGCCCGCGGACGCGCTCCACCGCACGGCAGTCTGTCATCCCCCGGGCGTCACCCGGCCCGGGAACCACCCATCTGCACGACATGTCCACGCGGGCCGGCGGCACCTCGGCGCACCGCCCGCCCCGTCACGACCGAAGACGTTCCTCCAGCCGCTCGACCTTGCCCGTCAGCTCGCCGGTGCGGCCGGGCCGGATGTCGGCCTTCAGCACCAGGCTCACCCGCCCGCCGTGCCGACCGACCGCCTCCGTGGCGCGGCGCACGACGTCCATGCACTCGTCCCACTCGCCCTCGACCGTCGTGAACATCGCGTCCGTGCGGTTCGGGAGCCCGGACTCGCGCACCACGCGCACGGCGTCGGCGACGGCCTCGGTCACGGACTCGCCGGAGCCGAGCGGGGAGACGGAGAACGCCACGAGCATGCCTCCCACCCTGGTGCAGGACCCCGGCCCGCGTCCACCCCCCGGACGGCTGCACCGCACCACCCATCCGCCGCCGCGTCCGCTCCGAACCACGGGTGCGTGCGGACCTGCGCGCACCGTCAGCGGGGACGCAACCCCGGGAGGAGACAGATCACATGAGCCAGTCGGCCAACCGCCTCGTCGGCGGCATCTTCGGCGCGGTCTACCTGCTCGTCGGCATCGCGGGCTTCTTCGTCAGCTCCGGGGCGGCGTTCGCCGGCACCGAGGGCGGGACGCTGATCCTGTTCGAGGTGAACCCCCTGCACAACATCGTGCACCTCGGCATCGGCGCCGTCCTGCTGGGCGCCGCGGCGGCCTCCACGCGCGCCGCGAGGACCGCCAACACCACGGTGGGCGGCGTCTACCTGCTCGTGGGCCTGCTCGGGCTGTTCCTCGTCGGGTCGTCCGCGAACATCCTGGCGCTGAACGGCGCCGACAACGTGCTCCACTTCGCCAGCGCCGTCCTGCTGCTGGGCGTGGGGCTCGGCGCGGACCGCACCGCCGAGGCGGGGACCACGGCCCGCCGCGCGGCGTGACCGCCCGCCGGCCGGCCGCGCCCCGGGCGGCCGGCGGAGCGCCCGCCCGCGCGGAGGGCGCCCTGGCGCTCACCGCGCGGGCGTGGGCGGCGACCGCGGCCCTGGGCCTCGGCCTGGTCGCCTGCGGCACGGGCGCCGGCCACCTGGCGCACCACCTCCCGGTCGGGGTCGCGCTGACCGGGCTCGGCCTCGCGGCGCTGGGGTGGTCGCTCGCGGCGCTCCGCGGGCCGGCCCCGGCGCCCCGCGCGGCGCTCGGCGCCCTGCTCGCCGCGGGGCCCCTGGTGCTGCTGAGCGCCCCCGCCACGGGCCGCGCCCCGACGCTCGCGGAGGGCGCCGCCCTCGTCCTGGCGCTGGCCGGCGCGGTGCTGCTCGGTCTCGCCGAGCGCGTGGCCTCCGCGCCGCGCCGACCCGAGCGCCGCCCGGGACCGCTCGGGCAGCTCGCCGCCCTCGCGACCGGCTCGGTGCTGGTCGCCCTCGTCACCATCCCGGGGCTCGCGGCCACCGAGGCCGGCGAGCACGCCGTCCCGCACGGCCGGCACGGGCAGCAGGGCCCGCACGACGGTCACAGCCTGCCTGCCGAGCAGCCGCACCACTGAGCCGCCCGGCCCGGCGCCGCTCGCTCGCGCCGCACGGACCGCCCGACGCCGCAGGCCCGGCTCCCCTCAGCGGGGAACCGGGCCTGCGGTCGCGGTGGGGACGGGCGTCAGGCCGCGTCGTCCTCCGAGGTGAGGTTCCGGGTCTTGTTCTGGTCGAGCAGGATCCCGGGGCCGTTCGTGGTCGAGACGGTCGCCTTGGTGATGTAGCGGCCCTTCGACGCGGACGGCTTCAGACGCAGGATCTCCTCCAGCGCCGCGGCGTAGTTCTCCACCAGCGCGGTGTCCGAGAAGGACGTCTTGCCGATGATGAAGTGCAGGTTCGCGTGCTTGTCGACGCGGAACTCGATCTTGCCGCCCTTGATGTCGGCGACGGCCTTCGCGACGTCCATGGTCACGGTGCCGGTCTTCGGGTTCGGCATGAGGCCACGCGGACCGAGCACCTTGCCGAGGCGGCCGACCTTGCCCATGAGGTCCGGGGTCGCGACCGCGGAGTCGAAGTCGGTGTACCCGGCCGCGACCTTCTCGATCAGCTCGTCGCCGCCGACCTCGTCCGCACCGGCGGCGCGGGCCTGCTCGGCACGCTCGCCGTTCGCGAAGACGATGACGCGGGCCGTCTTGCCGGTGCCGTGCGGCAGGTTGACGGTGCCGCGCACCATCTGGTCCGCCTTGCGGGGGTCGACACCGAGGCGCATCGCGACCTCGACGGTGGCGTCGTACGACGTGGTCGACGTCTCCTGGGCCAGGCGGATCGCCTGGAGGGGGGCGTAGAGGGTGCCCGGCTCGATCTTCTCGGCCGCGGCGCGGTACGCCTTGCTGTGCTTCGCCATCTGCTCTGTCTCCTTGTCAGCAGTCGTGGTCGTCGGGCCGCACAGGGCCCTGCCACTGGGGTGCCCGCCCCGGACGTCCCGGGGCGGGCGGGTGGTGCGTGAGGGTCAGCCCTCGACCTTGATGCCCATGGAGCGGGCGGTGCCGGCGATGATCTTCTCGGCGGCGGCCAGGTCGTTGGCGTTGAGGTCCTCGAGCTTGGTCTGGGCGATCTCGCGGACCTGGTCCGCGGTCAGCGTCGCGACCTTGACGGTGTGCGGCGTGGGCGAGCCCTTCGCGACACCGGCGGCCTTCTTGATGAGCTCGGCGGCCGGCGGCGTCTTCGTGATGAAGGTGAACGAGCGGTCCTCGTACACCGTGATCTCGACGGGGATGACGTTGCCGCGCTGCGACTCGGTCGCCGCGTTGTACGCCTTGCAGAACTCCATGATGTTCACGCCGTGCTGACCGAGCGCGGGGCCGATCGGCGGCGCGGGGGTGGCCGCACCGGCGTTGATCTGGAGCTTGATGAGGCCGGTGACCTTCTTCTTCGGGGGCATGAGCCACCCTTTCTTCTCTCGTGGGCCGACGCCGTGGGCGATGACCCGGTTGCAGTGCCGTCGTGCTCCCGGCGGGGCCGGGCGGCGGTCAGATCTTGGCGACCTGGCTGAACGACAGCTCGACCGGGGTCTCCCGGCCGAAGATGGACACGAGGACCTTGAGCTTCTGGTTCTCGGGGCTGATCTCGGAGATCGTGGCCGGCAGCGTGTCGAACGGGCCGTCGGTGACGGTGACCGACTCGCCGACGGAGAAGTCGACCTCGATCGCGGCGGCGGCCTTCTGCTGCGGGGCGGCGGCCGGGGCCTTCGCCTCGATCGTCGGCGCCAGCATGGAGAACACCTCGTCGAGCGTCAGCGGCACCGGCTGGTGGGTGTGGCCCACGAAGCCCGTGACGCCGGGGGTGTGCCGCACGGCGCCCCACGACTCGTCGGTGAGGTCCATGCGGACGAGGACGTAGCCGGGGATCCGGACGCGGCGCACGACCTTGCGCTGCGCGTTCTTGATCTCCACGACCTCCTCCATGGGGACCTCCACCTGGTAGATGAAGTCCTCCATGTTGAGGCTCTGCGTGCGGTTCTCGAGGTTGGTCTTCACCCGGTTCTCGTACCCCGCGTACGAGTGGATGACGTACCAGTCGCCGGGCTGCGAGCGGAGCTGCGCCTTGAAGGCCGCGACCGGGTCCTCGTCGACGTCGGGCTCGTCGTCGACGGGCTCGTCCGCGACGGGCTCGTCGTCCTCCGTCCCGGCGGTCTCGGGCTCGTCCCCGGCCTCGTCGCTCACGTCGGCTGGCTCGTCCGAGCCCGCCGCGGGGGCCTCGACCGCCTCGACCGACGCGAGGGCGTCGTCGAGCTCGGACTCGGCGGCACCCGGACCGGGCTGCTGCGATTCCTGCGACACGTGCGAACCTGCTTTCTGCTGCGGACGATGGTGCTGAGGTGTCGAGCGCCCGGGCGGGGCGCCGCGGAGGCTCAGCCCCCGAAGATCCAGCGCGTGGCCTGGCCGATGCCCAGGTCGACGACCGTCACGAACGCCATGACCACCGCGACGAACACCAGCACGACGGTCGTGTACGTGACGAGCTCGGACCGGGTGGGGCGGACGACCTTCTTGAGCTCCGCGACGACCTGGCGGACGAACAGCGCGATCCGGGCGAACAGGCCCCGGCGCTTCTCCGGACGGGCGGGCTTGCCGGCACCGGTCCGCTCGGCGGGCTCGCCCGCGCCGGACGCCGCCACGGGTGCCGAGTCGCTCACCTGTTCGTTCCCCTACGTCTCGCGACGCCGGCCGTCGCCGGTCGCCTCTTGTCGTCCACCGGCCCGCTGGGGTCGGCGGTCCGTGACCACAAACGCAGGGCAGGCGAGACTCGAACTCACAACCGCCGGTTTTGGAGACCGGTGCGCTACCAATTGCGCCACTGCCCTACGGCGGCGTCCCTCCGCCACGACGGCACCGCCCCCGTGGGCACGGCTCATCATGGCGGGCGTCAACCACCGAGGGACAACTGTACGCGACGGTCGGCCCGGGGTCGAACCGCGCCCCGTCGGGCCGCTCGACCCGCTCCGCCGCAGGTCTGCGAGGATGGGACCCGTGAGCGCGCACGCCGACCAGCCCGCCCCGTCCGCCCCCTCGCCCCGCCGCGTCTCCGCGCGCGTCGGCGGCATCGCCGAGTCCGCCACGCTCGCCGTGGACGCGAAGGCCAAGGCGCTCAAGGCCGCCGGCCGGCCCGTCATCGGCTTCGGCGCCGGCGAGCCCGACTTCCCGACGCCGGACTACATCGTCGAGGCCGCCGTCGCCGCCGCGCGCGACGCCGCCAACCACCGGTACTCGCCCGCGGGCGGGCTGCCCGTGCTCAAGGAGGCGATCGCGGCCAAGACGCTGCGCGACTCCGGCTACGAGATCTCGCCGGCCGACGTCCTGGTGACCAACGGCGGCAAGCAGGCGGTCTACGAGGCGTTCGCGACGCTGCTCGACCCGGGCGACGAGGTGCTGCTGCCCGCCCCGTACTGGACGACGTACCCCGAGGCGGTGCAGCTGGCCGGCGGCGTCCCCGTCGAGGTGTTCGCCGGGGTCGAGCAGGGCTACCGGGTCACCGTCGAGCAGCTCGAGGCCGCGCGCACCCCGCGCACGAAGGTGCTGCTGTTCTGCTCGCCGTCCAACCCCACCGGTGCGGTGTACACGCCGGAGGAGACCGCCGAGATCGGCCGCTGGGCGCTCGAGCACGGCATCTGGGTCGTCACCGACGAGATCTACGAGCACCTCACGTACGACGGCGCGGTCGCCACGCCGGTGCTGCGCGTCGTGCCGGAGCTCGCCGACACCACCGTGGTGCTCAACGGCGTCGCGAAGACCTACGCGATGACGGGCTGGCGCGTGGGGTGGCTGGTCGGCCCCTCGGACGTCGTGAAGGCCGCGACGAACCTGCAGTCCCACCTGACGTCGAACGTGGCGAACGTGTCCCAGCGGGCCGCCGTCGCCGCGCTCACCGGGGACCTGTCGGCGGTCGCGGCGATGCGGGAGGCGTTCGACCGGCGCCGCCGCACGATGGTCGCGATGCTCGGCGAGATCGACGGCGTGCGGATCCCGGCGCCGCAGGGCGCGTTCTACGCGTACCCGGACGTGCAGGGGCTGCTCGGGCGGACGTTCCGCGGCGTGACGCCCACGACCTCGGCGGAGCTCGCCGCGCTGCTGCTCGACCAGGCCGAGGTCGCCGTCGTGCCCGGCGAGGCGTTCGGGCCCAGCGGGTACCTGCGCCTGTCGTACGCGCTCGGGGACGCGGACCTGGCCGAGGGCGTCGGCCGCATCCAGGCGCTGCTCGCCGAGGGCTGACGCCGGCGTCCACCGGTCGGTGGACGCCGGGTCCCGTCCGCCGGTCGTCGCGGCGGCGTGCGCCGGCGCGGGACGCTGGCGGCATGACGACAGACGACCTCGCGGTCCGGGTGACCGGGCTGCAGAAGCGGTACGGCGACAAGCGGGCCGTCGACGGGCTGGACCTCACCGTCGCCCGCGGCGAGATCGTCGCGGTGCTCGGGCCGAACGGCGCCGGCAAGACCACCACCGTCGAGATCCTCGAGGGCTACCGGCACCGCGACGCCGGCGACGTGCGCGTGCTCGGCGCCGACCCGCAGACCGCCGGCCGGGAGTGGCGCGCGCGCATCGGGATCGTGCTCCAGCCGACGAACGACCTGGCGGAGGCCACGGTCGGCGAGCTGGTGCACCACTTCGCCCGGTACTACCCCGACCCGCGGGACCCCGAGGAGGTCATCGACGCGGTCGGCCTGCGCGAGAAGGTCCGCACCCGCAGCCGCCAGCTCTCGGGCGGGCAGCGGCGCCGGCTCGACGTCGCCCTGGGGATCGTCGGCCGGCCCGAGCTGCTGTTCCTCGACGAGCCCACCACCGGGTTCGACCCCGAGGCGCGGCACGCGTTCTGGGACCTCATCGCCGGCCTGCGGGACGGCGGCACCACCATCGTCCTCACCACGCACTACCTGGAGGAGGCCGAGCACCTGGCCGACCGGGTGGCGGTCGTCCGCGCGGGGCGGGTCGTCGCGGTCGACACCCCGGCGGAGCTGGGCGGGCGCTCCGCGCGCGAGGCCGTCGTCCGGTGGGTCGAGGGCGGCGTGCCCCGCGAGGAGCGGACCGGCTCGCCGACCGGGCTGGTCACCGCGCTGGCCCACCGCCTGGGCGGCGAGGTCCCGGGGCTCCAGGTCACGCGCCCCACGCTCGAGGACGTCTACCTGGGCCTCATCGCCGACGACGCGTCCACCACCCCGGCGGCCGCGGCCGCCCCCACCCCGACGGAGGTCCTGCGATGAGCGCGCCCACCCTGGACCGGCCGGCCGCCCCGCGGCTGCCCGGCACGCTGCAGCTCGGGTACGAGCGCGCCCGCTACGAGGTCCGCGGGTTCTTCCGCGAGCGGGACGCGGTGATCTTCATCTTCGCGTACCCGATCATCATGCTGGCGATCTTCGCGACGGTGTTCGGGCAGGACGGGGCGGAGGTCGCGGACGGCGTGCCCTTCGCCCAGTACTTCCTGCCGGGGATGATCGCCACCGGCGTCCTGCTCTCGTCGTTCCAGTCGCTGGCGGTCTCGATCCCCGTGGAGCGCGACGAGGCCGGGCTCAAGCGGCTCGGCGGCACCCCGCTGCCGCCCGCGGCGTACTTCCTCGGCAAGGTCGGCCAGGTGCTGGTCACGTCGGTGGTGCAGGTGGGCCTGCTGCTCGCCGTCGCGGCGCTGCTGTTCGACGTCGACATGCCGGGCACCTCCGCCCTGTGGGCCACGTTCGCGTGGGTGTTCCTGCTGGGGGCCGCCTCCGGCGCGGTGTGCGGCGTGGGGTTCTCGTCGATCCCCCGCTCGGGCCGGTCCGCGAGCGCCGTCGTGACGCCCGTCGTGCTGGTGCTGCAGTTCATCTCCGGGGTGTTCTTCACGTTCTACGACCTGCCGTCGTGGATGCAGAACCTGGCGTCGGTGTTCCCGCTCAAGTGGATGGCGCAGGGCATGCGCTCGGTGTTCCTGCCGGACAGCGCACGCGCCCTCGAGCCCTCCGGCGAGTGGCAGCACGGGGCGATCGCCGCGGTGCTGGTCGCGTGGCTCGTGGTCGGCCTCGTGGTGGGCGCCCGCACGTTCCGGTGGCGTCGGCGTGACGACGGCTGACCTGCGCCACACTGGGCCGGTGAGCAGCCCGCAGGAGCCGGCGGCCGGGGGCGTGCCCCCGGTCACCGGCGGCGCGCCCGGGTGGTTCCTGGACGACGACACGGGTCGCGGGCCGGGCGCCGGGGCGTCGGCGGGGCGGGCCCGCGCCGTCCGCACGCGGCTGCCCGCCGGCGCCGGGTCGGCCGAGCGGCACGAGTTCTGGCGGCGGGCGCTCGCCGGCTGGGACGCCGCGTTCTACGCCCTGCTGGCGATCAGCGCCGTCTCGATGCTGGCCGTCGACGGCACGCTGCCCCCGCGGCCCGGCACCGCGGCGGCCATCGGCGGGCTGGCGGTGCTGCTGGCGGCCTACCTGCTGCTCGGCCGGCGTGGCGCGCTGCGGGGGGACGCCCGGCTCACGCGCGTCTACGTGGTGGTGCTCATCGCGGTCGTCGCGCTGGCGAGCGGGGTCAACCCGATCGGGTCGATCCTGCTGTTCATCGGGTTCTCGCAGGTCTGGTTCTTCTCGGGCAGCCTGCGCGAGGGCGTGCTCGCGTCCGTCGTCCTCACGGTCGCCACGAGCGCGGCGATGGCCGTCGCCGAGCGCGCGACCGGCCGGGACCTGCTGTCGCTGACCGGCCAGATGGCGATCGGGCTCATCTTCTCGCTCGCGCTCGGGCTGTGGATCACCCGGGTCGCCGAGCAGTCGGAGGAGCGGGCGGCCCTCATCGAGCAGCTCGAGGCCGCGCAGGCGGAGCTGGCCGCCAGCCACCACGCCGCTGGGGTGCTCGCCGAGCGGGAGCGCGTCGCGCAGGAGATCCACGACACGCTGGCGCAGGGCTTCACGAGCGTCGTCATGCTCGCGCAGACGGCGCAGGCGCAGCTCGAGGTCGGCCAGCAGCCGCAGGCCGCGGACCGCCTCGCGCAGATCGAGCAGGTCGCGCGGGACAACCTCGCGGAGGCGCGGGCGCTGGTGGCCGCCTTCGGGCCCGCCGCGCTGGCGGACGCCACGCTCGGCGAGGCGCTGGAGCGGCTGGCGGAGCGGTTCCGCGCCGAGACGGGCGTGCGGGTGGACGTCACGCTGGCGGACGTCGGGCCGGCCGGGCGGGACACGGAGGTCGTGCTGCTGCGCGCCGCTCAGGAGGCGCTCGCGAACGTCCGCCGGCACGCCGGGGCCCGCCGCGTGCTGCTGCGCCTCGCGGGTGGCGACGGCTCCGTGACGCTCGAGGTGCTCGACGACGGTCGCGGGCTGGCCCCGGGCACGGCGGAGGGCGTCGGGCTGCGTGGCATGCGGGACCGGGTGACCTCCGGCGGCGGCACGCTCGACGTCGCCGGCGAGCCGGGGCACGGCACGCGGGTACGGCTCGCGCTGCCGCTGGCGGCGGGGGCACCCACGGGCGGGACGCGGGCGGGGACACCGCACCACGACGGGACGGGACCGACGGACGAGGACGGGACGACGTGACGACGGTGCGGGTGCTGCTGGCCGACGACCACCCGGTGGTGCGCTCGGGACTGGCCGGGCTGCTGGCCGTGGAGCCGGACATCGAGGTGGTCGGCGAGGTCGCGGACGGCGCCGCGGCGGTGCGGGCGGCGGGCGAGCTGCGGCCCGACCTCGTGCTCATGGACCTGCGGATGCCGGTGCTGGACGGCGCGGCCGCGACCGCCCGCATCGTCGCGGAGCTGCCCGGCGTCCGGGTCCTGGTGCTGACGACGTACGAGACCGACGCCGACATCCTGCGCGCGGTCGAGGCGGGGGCGACCGGCTACCTGCTCAAGGACACCCCGCGGGAGCAGCTCGTCGCCGGGGTGCGCGCCGCCGCCCGCGGGGAGTCGGCGCTGTCGCCGTCCGTCGCGTCGCGGCTCGTGCAGCAGGTGCGCGGCGAGTCCGACCGGCTGACGGCCCGCGAGCTCGAGGTGCTGGGCCGGGTGGCGCAAGGCCTGTCGAACGCCGCCATCGGACGCGAGCTGTTCATCGCGGAGGCCACCGTGAAGACGCACCTGCTGCGCGCGTTCGGCAAGCTCGGCGTCGACGACCGCACGGCGGCGGTCACGGTCGCGATGCAGCGGGGGCTGCTGCCGGCGCCGTGAGCCGGACGCGCCGGGCGCGCCGGGGTCCGGGCGGGTCACGGCGCGGTCCGGGCGGGTCGCGGTCGTGACCGCCGCGCGCATCGGGCAGACTCGCCGGGTGCGAGACCTGGCCCTCCTGCCCAAGGCCCACCTGCACCTGCACTTCACCGGGTCCATGCGGGTCGCCACCCTCGCCGACCTCGCCGCCCACCGCGGGGTCCGGCTCCCGGCCACGCTGCTGGACGGCGAGGGGCTGCGGGTGCCCGCGGACGAGCGCGGGTGGTTCCGGTTCCAGCGCCTGTACGACGCGGCGCGCGCCTGCGTGCGCGGCGAGGACGACCTGCGGCGCATCGTGCGCGAGGCCGCCGCGGACGACGCCGCAGAGGGCTCCGGCCGCCTGGAGATCCAGGTCGACCCCACGTCGTACGCGCCCCCGGTCGGCGGCATCACCCCGGCGCTGGAGATCGTGCTGGACGAGGCCCGCCTCGCCTCGCGGGACCTCGGCCTGGAGGTCGGGGTCGTCGTCGCGGCGTCGCGGATGCGGCACCCCCTGGACGCGCGGACGCTCGCGCGGCTCGCCGCCCGGTACGCCGGGGACGGGCCGGGCGAGGTCGTCGGGTTCGGGCTGAGCAACGACGAGCGGCGCGGCGACACGTCCGAGTTCGCGCCCGCGTTCTCGATCGCGCGCCGGGCGGGCCTGGCCTCCGTGCCGCACGGCGGCGAGCTGCTCGGCCCCCCGCACGTCGAGGACGTCCTCGAGGCGCTGGCGCCGGACCGCCTGGGGCACGGCGTGCGCTCCGCCGAGGATGGCGCGCTGCTGCGCCGCATCGTCGACCGCGGCATCGCGCTGGAGGTGTGCCCCGCGTCGAACGTCTCCCTCGGCGTCTACCGCGAGCCGGCGCACGTCCCGCTGCGGGAGCTGGTGTCCGCCGGGGCGACGGTGGCGCTCGGGGCGGACGACCCGCTGCTGTTCGGGTCGCGCCTGGTCGAGCAGTACCGGACGGCGCGGGAGGTGCACGGGTTCTCCGACGCCGAGCTCGCCGACCTGGCGCGGGCGTCGGTCCGGGCCAGCCGGGCGTCGGACGGCACGAAGACCCGGCTGCTCGCGGGCGTGGACGCGTGGCTGGCGGCGGAGCCGGGGCCGGGGGCGGGGGCTGTTCGCGGCTGAGCCTGCCGCGCCGCCCCCTGGCTGGGCGTTCGGATCCGAACGGGCAGGCTCGCCGGGCGCGTCGGTGCGAACGGATCCGAAGGGCCCGGGTGAACGCCGGGGCGCCCTCAGAGGTCGGTGCCCACCACCACCGGCTCGGGCTCCAGCACGATGCCGAACCGCTGCGCCACGCCGTCCCGCACGGTCCGCGCCAGCGCGAGCACGTCCCCGGCGTTGGCCCCGCCGCGGTTCGTCACCGCGAGCGTGTGCTTGGTGGACAGCGCGGCCGGGCCGGGCAGGCCGTAGCCCTTCGCGAAGCCGGACTGCTCGATGAGCCAGGCGGCGCTGGTCTTCACCAGGCCGTCGCCGGCCGGGTAGCGCGGCGCGTCCTCGGGCAGGTCGGCGGCGTCCTCGGCCGTGAGCACGGGGTTGGTGAAGAACGAGCCCGCGGACCGCGTGTCGGGGTCGGCCGGGTCGAGCACCATGCCCTTGCGCCCGCGGAGCGCGAGCACCGCCTCGCGGACGTCCGGCAGCGGCGCGCGCTCCCCGACGGCGATGCCGAGCTCGCGGGCCAGCTCGCCGTACGCGATCGGCTCGGAGAGGTCGGCGACGCGGAGCTGGAACGTCACGTCGAGCACCACGTAGCGGGGCGTCGGGTACCAGGGGGCGTCCGGGTCGGCGGCGTCGGGCAGCGCGCGCATGGAGCGCTTGAGCAGCGACGTGCGGTAGCCGAACTGCAGGTCGACCAGCGGCAGGGTCCGCACGCGGGCGCGCGAGCGGTCCCAGACGCGCACGGTCGCGACGGTCTGGGACACCTCCTGCCCGTACGCGCCGACGTTCTGCACCGGCGTCGCGCCGGTGGAGCCCGGGATGCCGGAGAGCGCCTCGATGCCCTTGAGCCGGTGCGACGCGGCGTGCGCGACGACGTCGTCCCACGGGGTGCCGGCGACGACGGACACGGTGACGCCCGCGCACGCCGAGTGGTCGGGGGTGGTCAGGTCCCGCCGGCCGTCCCGCACGACGAGCCCGTCGAACCCCGCGTCGGACACGAGCAGGTTCGAGCCGCCCCCGACCACCAGCACGGGGACACCCTCGGCGTCGGCCGTGCGCACCGCCTCGATGAGGTCGGCCTCGGAGGTGGTCTCGACGAACCGGGACACCGGCCCGCCCACGCCGAGGGTGGTGAGCTCCGAGAACGTGGCGGGCTGCAGGACGGTGGTCACGGCACGAGCGTAGGCCGGTCGGTGGGCTCCCGCCGTGCCGGGGCGGCGGCGTTCACGACGAGCAGACCGATGACGATCGGGCCGGCGACCGCGAGCAGCGCGTGCCGGTAACCCACGTGCTCCGCGAGCAGCCCGAGCAGCGGCGGCCCCGCGAGGAACGCCGTGTAGCCGATGGTCGAGACCACGCTCACGCGCGCGGCGGCCCGCAGCGGGTCGTCGCTCGCGGCGCTCATGCCGACGGGGAACCCGAGCGCCGCGCCCATGCCCCACAGCACCGCGCCGAGCACCGCGAGCCACAGCATGGTGTCCGGCACCAGCCCGAACACGAGCAGGCCCACCAGCCCGAGCGCCGCGCACAGCCGCAGCACGGCCACCCGGCCGAACCGGTCGAGGAGGCCGGTGCCGAGGAACCGCATCAGCGTCATCGCGGCCACGAACACCCCGAACGACAGCGCGCCGATCTCGTCCGAGCGCCCGAACCCGTCGACCACGGCGAGGCTCAGCCAGTCGTTGCCGGCGCCCTCGGTGAGCGCCGCGGCGAGCACAACGAGCCCGATGAGCAGCGTCCGCGGCTCGAGCCAGGCCGAGAACACCGACGTCCGCCCGGCGCCGTGCGCGCCCTCGCCGTCCGGCGCGGCGTCGTGCCCGGCGGGGAGGAACGAGCGCACGGCGACGACGACCGCGACCGACGACAGGGCGACCGCGACCAGCACGTGCAGGTGCACCGGGACGTCCGCGCGGGCGGCGAGCGCGGCGATCCCCGCGGCCGCGACCGTGCCGACCGAGAACCCCGCGTGGTAGCGCGGCATCACGGTCCGGCCCAGGCGCTGCTCGACGACGGCCCCCTCGAGGTTCATCGCCGCGTCCCACACCCCCGTGCCGACGCCGTAGACCACCAGGCCCGCGCCGGCCAGGACGACCTCCCCGGCGGAGGCACCGACGGCCGCCGTCGCCAGGCCCGTGGCGTTGAGCAGCGCGAAGACGAGGACGGTGCGCGCCGCACCGATCCGCGTCACGACGAGGCCGGACAGCGGCAGGGCGACGAGCGAGCCGAACGAGCCGACGAGCAGCAGCAGGCCCATCTGGTTCGCCGAGAGGTCCAGCCCGTCCCGCACGGCGGGCAGCCGCGCGGCCCAGGTCGAGAAGTTGAAGCCGGACAGCGCGAACACGGTGAACACGGCGACGGAGGCCGCGTTCACGCGCCGGGCGTCGATCGGGGGGTGCTGCGCCATCGCCGTGCTACCTCGCGGGCTCGTGGGTGGGTGGTGCGGTGGGGCGGGCCGGTCGCGGCGTGCGGCGCGCCGGGACCGGCCGGTCAGGCGGGGCGGGCCGGCTCGGGCCGGTGCTCCGGGGTGGCGTCCCGTCGGACGCTACCGGAGGGGACGCAGGCCGCGGGCTCCTGCGCCGGCTCGTGCGGAGCCGCGGGGACGGGCGCGGCGGTCGCCGGGGTCAGGGCCGCCGCGGCCGGCGTGCTCGCGCCCGGCGGGTCGACCGGGGTCGCGGCGGGCGGCCCGTCCGGGCGCCGGACGGTGCGGGCGAGCAGGATCGTCGTCGCCATCGCCGCCGTGATGAGCAGCAGCGCGTGCCGCGGCCCGACGACCTCCGCCGCCAGCCCCAGCAGCGGGGGCGCCGCGAGCGAGGCGGTCGAGGAGAACGCCGAGACCACCGCGACGCGGCCGGCCGCGCGCAGCGGGTCGTCGGAGGCCGCCGCGATGCCGAGGGGGACGGTCAGCGCCGCGCCGAAGCCCCACGCCAGCACGCCGGCCACCGCGAGGGGCAGCGACGGCGCGAACCCGAACAGCAGGAGCCCGGCCAGCGAGACGAGACCCGACGCGCGCAGCACGCGCACGCGACCGAACCGGTCGATGAGCCGGGTGCCGAGCAACCGGACCGCGGTCATCGCGCCGACGAACGCGCCGAACACCGCGGCGCCGACGGCCTCGGCCTGCCCGAACCCGTCCACGACGGCCAGCGCGAGCCAGTCGTTCGCGGAGCCCTCCGAGAGCGCCGCGGACATGATGACGACGCCGACGAGCAGCGTCCGCGGCTCCCGCCACGCCCCGAGCGCCGACCCGGGCCGGGCGCTCCGCCGGACCCGGGCGGCGCGCAGGCGACCGGCGAGCCCGGCCTCACGCGGTCCGGCGCCCGCGAGCAGCGCCTCCCGGGCGGCGCGCGCGGCGGCACGGTCGGGCGGCAGGGACTCGATGACCGCGCCGGGGATCGACAGCAGGCGCCACACCGTCCCGACCACCGCCGTGGCGGTGAGCTGGACCACGATCGGCACGCCGGCCGCCGCGCAGAGCGCCCCGATCCCGGAGCCGACCACCGCGCCGATGGAGAAGGCCGCGTGGAACTGCGGGAGCACCGTGCGGCCCATGCGCCGCTCGACGGCGGCCGTCTCGACGTTCAGCGGCACGTTGCCGAGCGCGAAGGCGACGCCGGACAGGAAGATGCCGGCGGTCAGCACCGGCACCGAGCCGACGGTCGGCCCCAGCCCGATGAGCACGTAGGCCGCGGCGAACGCCGCCGTGGACACGTACAGCACCAGCCGGCCGCCGTACCGCGTGACGAGGAGGCCGGCCACCGACACGGTCACCAGCGACCCGACCGACCCGGCGATGAGGATGCCGCCGAGCTCCGCCGGGCTCATCCCGAGGGCGTCCCGGACGGACGGGATCCGCGCCAGCCACCCGGAGAACATCACGCCGACGAGGCCGAACAGCCCGAGCAGCAGCACCCGCGCGCGCTGCACGTCGGGGTCGACGGGCGCGACGGGGCGGCGGGTGGCGCCCGGGCGGCGGCCCGCCGAGGACGGCGACCCCGGGCGGGGACGGCGGTTGGCGGGTCGCAGGGAGACGCGGCCGGTGCGGGCGCGCGGCTGGCTCACGGCAGCTCCTGGTCGGGGACGGGCGGGGTGCGGAACGACTCGGTCGAATCGATTCGATCCCGGGCCGCGAGCGGCGGTCGAATCGATGCGAGGGAGAGCTCAAGTCTGCGGGTACGCTGACGGCGGCGTCAACCGTGATGCCTGCCACCGCCCCCGACCCGGGAGAAGCACCGGTGTCCCAGCGACCGACCCTGGCCGACGTGGCGTCCGCCGCCGGCGTCTCGGTCTCCACCGCCTCCCTGGCGTTCTCCGGAGCCGGCCCCATCGCCGACGCGACGCGCACCCGCGTGCTCGAGGCCGCCGCCGGGCTCGGCTACTCCGGGCCGAACCCGCTCGGGCGGCAGCTGCGCAGCGGACGCTCCGGCATCGTGGGCGTCGTCGTGGGCGACACGCTCCGCCGCTCGTTCCGCGACCCCGTGTCCGTGCAGCTGCTCGACGGGCTCGTCGACACGATCGGGCCGCTCGGGCTCGGCGTGCTGCTGGTGCCCGGGCCCACCGCCCCCGACGCCCGCGCGGTCGACCCCCTGATCGAGACGGCGGCGGTGGACGTCGCCGTCATGCTGTGGGGCGGCACGCTCGACGACCCCACCCTCGAGGCCCTGCGCCGGCGCGGCATCCCGGCGGTCGTCGTCGAGGGCCAGGACCTGCCCGGCGTCGTGACCGTCGGCATCGACGACCGCGGGGGGATCGCCGACGCGACCCGGCACCTCGTCGGGCTGGGCCACCGGCGCATCGCCGCGGTGACGCTCCCGTTCGGCCCGGAGCGGCGCGCCGCCGTGGCCGACGCCGACCGCATCGCGCAGATCACGTGGACGCTGTCACGGCGGCGCCTCGACGGCATCACCGACGCCGGCGTGACGCCCGCCGTCGTCTACGAGACGCCCGCCTCGCTCGTCGAGCACGGCACCGCGGCCGCGCACGCGCTGCTGTCCGGCCCCGCCGCCACCCGGCCGACCGCCGTCGTCGCGCAGTCCGACCTGCTGGCGTCCGGCGTCGTGCTCGGCGCCCGCGAGCTCGGGCTGCGCGTCCCCGAGGACGTGTCCGTGGCCGGGTTCGACGGGCTCGACCTGCCGTGGCTCGCGCCCGACGTCCTCACCACGGTGGTGCAGCCGATCGCCGAGAAGGGCGCGGCGGTCGGCCGTGCCATCGAGGCGCTGCTCGCCGGACGGACCCCGGCCGACGCCGTGCTGCCCGTCGAGCTGCGGGTGGGCACGACGACGGGGCCGGCCCCGCGGGACTGACGCGGGTCAGCCCAGGCGGACGAGCACCTGCGCCTTGGCGAGCACGCGCGTGCCGCCGGTCGAGACGGTCAGGTCCACGCGCGCGGTGCGGGAGTCCGCGTCCACGGCGCCGACGGTCGCGACCACCTCGACGGTCGCCGCACCGGGGTCCGGGACGGGCACGGGCCGGCTGAACCGCGTCTGGTAGTCGACGACGGCGCCCGGGTCGCCGAGCCAGTCGGAGACGACGCCGACGGCGGCGCCCATCGTCCACATGCCGTGCGCGATGACGCCCGGCAGGCCGACCTCGGTCGCGAACCGCTCGTTCCAGTGGATCGGGTTGAAGTCCCCGGACGCACCGGCGTACCGGACCAGGCGGGAGCGGTCGACGGCGATCTCGCGCCGGCCGACCTCCTGGCCGACCGTCAGCTCCTCGAGCACGGGCAGGGCCATCAGGCGTCCTCCCCCCGCACGGCGAGCGTCGAGGTCACGGTCGCCACCGGCTCGCCGTCGGCGGCGCTGATCACGGCGCGGGTCGTCACCATCGACAGCCCGGCACGCTCCGTGACCGAGTCCACGTGCAGCACCGTCACCAGCCGGTCGCCGGCGTGGATCGGGCGGTGGTGGATGAAGCGCTCGTCCGCGTGCACCACCCGGGTGAAGTCGATGCCCGCACCCGGGTCGGCGATGAGCTGCGCCTCGGCGCGCTGCGCGACCACGACGGCGAACGTCGGCGGCGCGATCACGTCGGGGTACCCGAGTGCTCGCGCCGCGTCGACGTCGGTGTGGGCGGGGTGCGTGGCCCCGACCGCCTCCGCGAACTCGCGGAGCTTCTCGCGGCCGACCTCGTACGCCTCGTTCGGCGGGTACTCGCGTCCCGCGTACTCAGGGTTGACGGCCACGACGGTGCGCTGAGGTCAGCGGGTCTCGCGGTGCAGCGTGTGCCGGCCGTCGCGCGGGCAGAACTTCTTCATCTCGAGCCGGTCGGGGTCGTTCCGACGGTTCTTCTTCGTGATGTAGTTCCGCTCCTTGCACTCCGTGCAGGCGAGCGTGATCTTCGGACGGACGTCCGCGCTCTTGCTGGCCATGGTCTTGCCACCTCTCGCGCCCGGGGCGCTTGCGATCTCGTCGTCACGCGCCGGCCGACGCGCGGTTCTCCACACTGGTAGCGGGGGCGGGGTTCGAACCCGCGACCTCACGATTATGAGTCGTGCGCTCTCACCAACTGAGCTACCCCGCCTCGGATGCACCCGGCCAGGACGAGTGTCCTGACCTGCGGCACACCGCAGAGCCCCGAACGGGATTCGAACCCGTGACCTCTTCCTTACCAAGGAAGTGCTCTACCACTGAGCTATCGGGGCAGCGCGGGCTAGGTTACACGGTGGCCGGGGCCGGAGCGAAATCTCTCCGACCGCACCCGGCTGACCCGCACGATCACCGGGCACCCCACGCCGCCGCCCGGCACCGTCACACCCGCGGCACGCGACAGGGCGCCCTCCGTGAGGAGGACGCCCTGTCGTCCATCGCGTGGCGGGTGAGGGATTCGAACCCCCGTAGGCGATGCCAGCTGATTTACAGTCAGCCCCCTTTGGCCACTCGGGTAACCCGCCGGGGATGCGCGCACGGCGACTGCGTCCCCGTGGTGCGGATGGAAGGATAGCAACGGATCGGCCCCGGACCGCAATCGGCCCTCGGGGAGCACACCCGCAGCACCCGCACCGCACAGCAGGAGGAAGTCATGGCGAGCGAGTCGTCGTTCGACGTCGTCAGCAAGGTGGACCGGCAGGAGGTCGACAACGCGCTGAACCAGGCGGTCAAGGAGATCGCCCAGCGGTACGACTTCAAGGGCGTCGGCGCCTCGATCGCCTGGAGCGGCGAGAAGATCCTCATGGTCGCCAACTCCGAGGAGCGGGTGCGCGCCGTGCTGGACGTGTTCCAGACCAAGCTCATCAAGCGCGGCATCTCGCTGAAGTCGCTCGACACCGGCGACGGCGACCCGAAGCCGTCCGGCAAGGAGTACCGGCTCGAGGCGTCGGTCAAGGAGGGCCTGTCCTCCGAGATCGCGAAGAAGGTGACCAAGCTCATCCGCGACGAGGGCCCGAAGGGCGTCAAGACGCAGATCCAGGGCGACGAGGTCCGCGTCTCCGCCAAGAGCCGCGACGACCTGCAGTCCGTGATCGCGCTGCTCAAGGGCGCGGACGACATCGACGCGGCGCTGCAGTTCATCAACTACCGCTGACGCGGGGCGCGCCGACGACGCGACGACGCCTGCTGTAGACTCGTCTACACACCCCCGGATGCTTCGGCTACCGGTTAGAGGACCCCGGCGCCACTGGTGCCGGGGTCCTCGGACGTTCTGGACCAGGTGCCCGGCCGCCGGATCGAGCCGACCTCGTCAAGGAGCACGTCCGGCAGCTGCGACGCCTCCAGCAGCGGCCGGGTCACGAACCCGACGAACCCGGGCCCGGCGTGCATGAGCTCCTTGGACCCGCGGGCGGTCTCCATCGGCAGCACCAGCCCCGTCACCCCGCCTGCGTCGTCGCGCACGATCCGCAGAGTCCCCGCCTGGTCCGAGTCGTTCGTGAGCAGCACGTAGAGATCGGCGCGGCCCAGGTGGGCGTCCGAGATCACCCGCCCTGCCAGGTTGACGTCGGACCCCTTCTCCTCGATCTTCCGGACCCTGACCCGCGCGGGCTCGCCCGTGCCCGGGTCGAGGACGAGCGGGTGCCGGACCATCTCGCGCGGGTCCACCCGGAACTTGCCGAGGTGGACCTGGACCCGCGGGGCCTGGGTGGCGATCGCACGCAGGTAGACCTGCTGCCGCTGGGGCTTCTGCCGGTCGAGCGAGGTACCCGGCCTGATCAGCGCGGTGAAGTAGTGGACGGCCACGACGTCCGCGTACGGCATCAGGTTCTGCGCGAGCGCGAGCAGGTCGACCCACTTCAGCTCGGGGTACCGCTCCAGGCAGCGCCGGTAGAGGTTGAACCCGTCCACGTAGAGGATCGCTGTCGGTCGCGCCATCCTCACGACCCTAGGGGGACGCCACGGGCCCGGGGCTCGAGTTCGCAGGCGGGCGGTCAGTACCGCGTGACCGGGCCCCCGGTGCCGGCCATGCGCTCGAGCCGCGCGATGCGGTCGGCCATCGGCGGGTGGGTCGCGAACATCCGCCCGATCCCCGCGCCCTTGAACGGGTTGGCGATCATCAGGTGCGACACGTCCACGAGCTCACGGTCCTGGGGCAGGGGCCGCGCCTGCGTGCCGGCCTCGAGCTTGCGCAGCGCCGACGCCAGCGCGAGCGGGTCACCGGTGAGCGCCGCGCCGTCCTCGTCCGCGTCGTACTCGCGCGTGCGGCTGATCGCGAGCTGGATCATCGTCGCCGCCAGCGGTGCGAGGAACACCATGAGCAGCGCCGCGACGGGGTTGCCCCCGCGGTCGCGGTCGTTGCCACCGCCGAAGAACAGCGCGAACTGCGCCACCGACGTGATGACGCCCGCGACCGCGGCGGCGATCGAGGACGTGAGGATGTCGCGGTTGTAGACGTGCATGAGCTCGTGCCCGAGGACGCCGCGCAGCTCCCGCTCGTCGAGGATCTGCAGGATCCCGTCCGTGCAGCAGACCGCGGCGTTGCGGGGGTTGCGGCCGGTGGCGAACGCGTTCGGCGCGGCGGTCGGCGACACGTACAGCCGCGGCATCGGCTGCCGCGCGGCGGTGGAGAGCTCGCGCACGATCCGGTACATCGCGGGCTGCTCGATCTCCGACACCGGGCGCGCGCGCATCGCACGGATCGCGATCTTGTCGGAGTTCCAGTACGAGTAGGCCGTCATCGCGACCCCGAACAGCGCGAACAGGAAGATGTACCGGCCGTTCGCGACGAACGTGCCGATGCCGAGCAGCACCGCCCAGAGCACGCCGAACAGCAGCGCCGTCTTCAGGCCGTTGTAGTGCCGGTGACCCATGTCCGTCCTCTCGGTGCTCCGCGCGGTCCCGTCGACTCGTCCCGCGTGGAGGACAACGCCGCGGCGGGCGCGCTGGTTCCCCTACCCTGACCCCGCACGTCGTCGAACCCCGCCCCGGACCCCTTGGAGAGCACCGTGCGCACCGTCCGCCTGATCGCCCTGGCCGCTGCGAGCGCCCTGGCGCTCGCCGCGTGCGCCCCCGCCGACGACGAGCCCGCCGCGTCCGGCTCGCCCGCCGCCGACGGCTCGCTGGAGACCCTGACCGACGGGGTCCTCACCATCGGCACGTCCGACCCCGGCTACGAGCCGTGGGTCGTCGACAACGACCCGTCCAACGGCGAGGGCTTCGAGTCCGCCGTGGCGTACGCCGTGGCCGAGGAGCTCGGCTTCGACGCCGACCACGTCACGTGGGTCCCGGTGACGTTCGACCAGATCATCGCCCCGGGCGCCAAGTCCTTCGACTTCGCGATCAACCAGGTGTCGATCAGCCCGGAGCGCGCCGAGAACCTCGACTTCTCGTCCTCGTACTACGACACCGCGCAGGCGGTCGTGACGGTCGAGGGCAGCCCCGTCGCCGACGCGACGTCCCTGGCGGACCTCCAGGACGCGAAGATCGGCGCGATGGTCGGCACCACCAGCCTCACGGTGGCGCAGGAGTCGATCGACCCGACCACCGACGTCCAGGTGTTCAACGACAACGACCAGGTCAAGCAGGCGCTGCAGTCCGGCCTGGTCGACGCGATCGTCGTGGACCTGCCCACCGCGCTGTACATCACGGCGGCGGAGCTCGACGGCGGGGTCCTGGTCGGGCAGCTGCCCGCGGGCGACGACCCGGACCAGTTCGGCCTCGTGCTCGACAAGGGCTCGGCGCTCACCGGCCCCGTCACGGAGGCCGTCGACGCGCTGCGCGAGGACGGCACGCTCGCCGACCTCGAGGCCGAGTGGCTGACCGACGCGGCCGGCGCTCCCGTCCTGAAGTGACCCCGACGACGCCGCCGGACGGCGCCCTCCCCGTGTGGGTGCCGTCCGAGCGGCAGCGCGGGAGGGACGCCTACCGGCGCACGCAGGCCCGCCGCTCGACGCTCGTGGCCCTCGTGAGCACGGTCGTCGTGGCGGGGCTCGCGGTGCTCGGGCTCGTGTCGTCGCCGGGGTGGCCGCGCGTGCGGCAGTCGTTCCTCGACCCCGACGTGGCGTGGGCGTCGCTGCCGAAGATCGCCGAGGGGCTGTGGCTCAACGTGCGCGTCATGGCCGTGTGCGCGGTGCTCATCGTCGTGGTCGCCATGCTGCTGGCCCTCGCGCGGACCCTGCGCGGGCCGGCGTTCTTCCCGCTGCGGGCGCTCGCCACCGGGTACGTCGACGTGTTCCGCGGCCTGCCGCTCATCCTCGTGCTGCTGCTCGTCGGGTTCGGGCTCCCCGGGCTGCGCCTCCAGGGCATCCCGACGTCCGCCGTGGTGCTGGGTGGCCTCGCGCTCGTGCTGACGTACTCGGCGTACGTCGCCGAGGTGTTCCGGGCCGGGATCGAGTCGGTGCACCCGTCGCAGATCGCCTCCGCGCGGTCCCTCGGCCTGACCCGCGGGCAGACCCTCCGGCACGTCGTGCTGCCGCAGGCGTGGCGCCGGGTGGTCCCGCCGCTGCTGAACGACCTGGTGGCGCTGTCCAAGGACTCCGGCCTCATCTCGATCCTCGGGGCCGTCGACGCCGTGCGCGCCGCGCAGATCCAGACCGCCACCTACGCCAACTTCACGCCCTACGTCGTCGCGGGGGTGCTGTTCGTGCTGCTCACCATCCCCCTGACGCGGTTCACCGACGCGCTCGCCCGGCGCAGCGGCTGGCTCGGGTCGCAGGCGGGGCTCGCCGGGGCGGGGGCGATGCGGTGAACGCCGGCGATGCGGTGAACGCCGGCGATGCGGTGACCGGGATCGGCCCCGGGGCCCGGGCTGCGGGCGCGCCGCTGCTGCGCGTCGACGGGGTGCGCAAGGCGTTCGGCGACCACGTCGTCCTCGACGACCTCTCCCTCGACGTCGCGGAGCACCGGGTGGTCGTGCTGATCGGCGCCTCCGGGTCGGGGAAGTCGACGCTGCTGCGCTGCATCAACCTGCTCGAGGAGGTCGACGACGGCGTCATCGAGGTCGCCGGCCAGGAGGTCACCGACCCGCGCGTCGACGCGAACGCGGTCCGCTCCCGGATCGGCATGGTGTTCCAGGCCTACAACCTGTTCCCGCACCTGCGGGTGCTCGACAACGTGGCGATCGCCCCGCGGCTCGTCCACGGGGTGCCGCGGGGCGAGGCGCGCGACCGTGCCGCCGCGATGCTGGAGCGGGTCGGGCTGGGCGCGAAGGCGCGCGCGTTCCCCGACGAGCTCTCCGGCGGTCAGCAGCAGCGCGTCGCCATCGCCCGGGCGCTCGTGACGCAGCCGGCCCTCATGCTGCTCGACGAGGTGACGAGCGCCCTCGACCCGGAGCTGGTCGGTGAGGTGCTGGACCTCCTGGGCGAGCTCAAGGACGAGGGCACGACGATGGTCGTCGCCACGCACGAGATGGCGTTCGCCCGGCACGTCGCCGACGAGGTGTGCTTCCTGCACGCCGGCCGCGTGCACGAGCGGGGGCCGGCCGAGCAGGTGCTCGTCGACCCCCGCGAGGCGCGCACGCGCGAGTTCCTGCGCCGCTTCACGGCCTGACCCGGCCTCCCGTGCCCGTCAGGCCTCGCCGGCCGCCTGGGCCAGGGCGATGCGGACCATGTCCTCGCGCGGGACGACCTTGACGCGCTCCCGGCCGTGCGGCTCGCCGAGCGAGCGCTCGTACGCGTCGAGCAGCTCCCACCCGGCCCAGTGGATCGGCCGGGCACCCCGCGCGGTCAGCAGGTCGAGCACGGCCTGCGGGTCGGGCTCCGCGGCGGACAGGAACGGGTTACCCGGGTCGGTCACGTCGCCGGCGTCCTCGACGAGGTGCCGGATCGTCTCGCTCGCGTCGGACTTGGTGTGCCCGATGAGGCCGACCGGCCCGCGCTTGATCCAGCCGGTGGTGTAGACCCCGGGCACCGGCTCGCCGTCGACGTCGACGACCCGGCCCTCGCGGTTCGCGATGACGCCGGCGGCCTCGTCGAACGGCACGTCCACGAGCGGGGAGCCGAAGTACCCGACCGCCCGGTACACCGCCTCGACCGGCCAGTCGTGCGTCTGCCCGGTCCCGGCGACCGTCCCGTCGCCGGCCAGCGCCGTGCGCTCCGTCCGCAGGCCGACCACGTGGCCGTCCTCACCGAGCACCTCGACGGGCCTGTGCAGGAAGTGCAGGTGGATGCGGCGGCTCGCGGTGAGCTCCTCCGGCTCCTTGAGCGTCCAGTCCGTCAGCGTCTTGACGACCTGCTTGGTCTGGTTCGACGAGTGGATCGCCGCCATCGAGCCCTCGTCGAAGTCGAAGTCCTCCGGGTACACGACCACGTCGACGTCGGGCACGTGCCCGAGCTCGCGCAGCTCGAGCGGGGAGAACTTCGCCTGCGCCGGGCCGCGCCGGGCGAACACGTGCACGTCCGTGACCGGGCTGGCCTTGAGGCCGTCGTAGACGTTCTGCGGGACCTCGGTCGGCAGCAGGTCGTCGGCGTGCTTCGCGAGCATGCGGGCGACGTCCAGCGCCACGTTGCCCGCACCGAGCACGGCGACGTGCCGCGCGGTCAGCGGCCACGTGCGCGGGACGTCCGGGTGGCCGTCGTACCAGGACACGAAGTCCGCGGCACCGTACGAACCCTCGAGGTCGATGCCCGGGATCGGCAGGTCCGCGTCCTTGATCGCGCCCGTCGCGAAGATCACCGCGTCGTAGTGGCGGCGCAGGTCGTCGAGCTTGAGGTCCGCGCCGTAGTCCACGTTGCAGATCAGCCGGATGTCACCACGCTCCAGCACCTTGTGCAGCGCGACGATGATCTGCTTGATGCGCGGGTGGTCCGGCGCGACGCCGTACCGGACCAGACCGAACGGCGCGGGCAGCCGCTCGATCAGGTCGATGGACACGTCCAGGCCGGAGCGGGACAGGATGTCCGACGCGTAGATCCCGGCGGGTCCGGCGCCGACGACGGCCACACGGACAGGGCGGTTCGAGCTCACGCACGTCCTTCCTCCGAGGTCCCGGCGCGGCGCGGCCCGGCGGCGTCGGGAGGACGTCCCGGCCGGAGCCCGGCGCGGTGCGCACAGGATGACGGTGCCAGTGTAGGACGGCCTAACCTCTGCCGGACGTGCGCGAGTTCCTGCCGTTCTGCCCGGCCCGGCCCTGCGGGTGCCGGCGCTGTCCCCGGACAGCGTTAGCGTCTGCTCGTGACCACCCCGTCCCCGGCGGCCGGTGCCGCCCCGAGCACGACCGCGGCGGCCTCCGGCCCCGTCCCTCCCCCGACGTCGGCCCCCGCGGCGCTCGACCCCCGCGGGCTCGCCGCCGGCGCCGGCGCCTACCTGCTGTGGGGCGTCCTGCCGCTGTACTTCGAGCTCCTCAAGCCGTCGGCCGCGACCGAGATCGTCGCCCACCGCGTGCTGTGGTCGCTCGTGTTCTGCGCGGTGGTGCTCTCGGTCACGCGGACCTGGCGCGCCCTGGGCGTCGTGCTGCGCTCCGGACGGACGCTCGCGCTGATCGCCGCCGCAGCCGTGCTGCTCGCGGTCAACTGGCTGACGTTCGTGTTCTCCGCCCTCAGCGGGCACGTCGTCGACGCGGCGCTCGGGTACTTCATCAACCCCCTGGTCACCGTCCTGCTGGCGGTCCTCGTGCTGCGCGAGCGGCTGCGGCGCCTCCAGTGGGTCGCCCTCGGGTTCGGCGTCGCGGCCGTCGTCGTCATCACGCTCGGCCTCGGCCGGCTGCCGTGGGTCGCGCTCACGCTGGCCGGGTCGTTCGGGCTGTACGGGCTGCTGAAGAACCGCGTCGGACGCAGTGTGGCGGCGGCCCCCGGCCTCGCTGCCGAGACGCTCGTGCTCGCGCCCGCGTCCGCCGTCTACCTCGTGTGGCTCCAGGGCACCGGCGACGCGACGTTCAGCGCCGACGGCACCTGGCACGCCCTCGCCCTGGCCGGGACGGGCATCGCGACGGCCCTGCCCCTGCTGCTGTTCGGCGAGGCCGCCCGGCGTCTCCCGCTCAGCGTCGTCGGCAGCCTGCAGTACCTCGCGCCGGTGCTGCAGCTCGTCATCGGCGTGCTCGTCCTGCACGAGACCATGCCGCCCGCCCGGTGGTGGGGCTTCGGGCTGGTGTGGGTCGCGCTCGTGCTGCTCACGGTCGACGGGGTGCGGGCACGGCGGGCGACGGTGCTGCGGCTCGCGGACGTCGCGGGGCGCTGACCCGGGGCGGGGCGCTGACCCGCGGCGCGGCCCGCGCGAGAGGTCAGCGGCGCCGGCGGCGACCGACGACGCGGCCCGCGAGGGCGGCCAGCAGCACGAGCGCGGTGCCGGCGATCCCCCACCAGGTCGCCCCCCGGCGGGCGGCGGCCAGCGGGTCGGTGCGCGGCGACACGTCGACCGTGCGCGCCTCGGGCGTCGCGGCCGCGTCGGTGCCGTGCACGGGGCTCGGCGGCCCGACCGCGGTCCCGTCGTCGACGAAGCCCAGCGCCTCGGCGGGCCGGACGACGCCCCAGCCGACCAGGTCGTCCCGCTCACCGGGCTGCGCGCGGGCGGCGGTGACCTCGAGGCGGTACGCCCACTGCTCGGGGGTCTCGTCCGGGTACCGCTCCGCGATCAGCGCCGCCGCCGCGCTGACGTACGCCGTCGCGAAGCTGGTGGAGACGTTCTCGCCCGACAGCAGGCAGTCGCCGGCCGCGTGGTACGTCGTCAGCACGTTCGTCCCCGGCGCCGCGACGTCCACGTGCTCCCCGTGGATCGCGTCCGCGGACGGCGCGTCGTCCACGTCGACCGCGGTCACGGCGAGCGCGCCGTCGTACGCCGCCGGGTACCGCGGCCCGTCCGTCTCGTCGCTGCTGGTCGTGCGGTTGCCGGCACTCGCGACGACGAGCGCGCCGGCGGCCGTGGCCCGGGCGACGGCCTCGCGGAGCGCCGGGGTGTCCGTGGGCGTGCTCATCGAGACGTTGACGACCTGCGCCCCGGCGGCGACGGCGGCCTCGATGCCGGCCGCGATCCGCCCGGCGTCCGGGGCCACGCCCTCCTCCCGCGCCCGGTCGTCGTCGGCGTAGTACACCCGCACCGGCAGGATCTCGGCGTCCGGGGCCAGCCCGACCACGCCGGAGTCGTCCACGGGCCGGGCGGCGATCTGGCCGGCGACGGCGGTCCCGTGCCCCGCGGTGTCCGTGCGCCCGCCCGGGTCGCCGCTGACCCCGACCAGGTCCACGCCGGGCAGCACCGCGTCCGCGAGGTGCTCGTTGCGGGCGTCCACGCCGGAGTCGACGACGGCGACGAGGACGCCCCGGCCCGTGGCGGTGTCCCAGGCGCGCTCGGCGGACAGCCGCGCGAGCGCCTGCGGCTGCTCCGTGCTGTACGCGACGCGGTCGGGTGTGCACTGCTGGTCGGTCGCGGCCGGCGCGGGCACGGCCGGCGCGGGCGCGGCGGACGCCGGCTGCGCGGCGGGCGCGAGCAGCAGCGCCGCCCCGAGCAGCCCGGCGGCCGCCCGGCGACGCCCGGCGGGCACGCCGCTCACGAGTCCCCGGCGCCGCCCGACGCGGCGGTCGCGCCCGACACCTCCGTGGCGGCGGCCTCGACCGTCAGCGACGGACCCGTCGGCAGCAGCGCCGCCCACGCCGGCGGCACGGTCGTCACGTCCTCGGGCCCGTACCCGAGCCGGGCCAGCACCTCGTCGCTCGCGTCCGGCACCGGGTAGGCCCGCCCGGAGCCGTCGACGAGGCTGACGGTCGCCGTCCCGCCCTCGGTGGTCTGCGCCCGCACGAGCGCACCGGAGCCCGGGGCGACGCGCACGCCCGGCTCGACGTCGCCGTCGCGCAGCACGAGGTCCACCCCGCCGTCCTCGCCCGGGCGGAGCACCGAGCAGGGCGCCTGCCCCGCCGCCGGGAGCGTCGGCACGGTCGCGGGCAGGTCCGCGGGGGCGACCGGGGTCGTGGACGTCCGGACCTCCCCGATGTCCGAGGCGCTCACCCGCAGCGGCTCCGCGGCCAGGTCGCCCGCGCCCAGCAGGTACAGCGGGTAGGCGAGGTCGCTCAGCGGGGCGAGCTCACCACGGGCGTCGACGACGTAGCGGCGGTCGCCCTCCCCGGTCCCGGTGACCTCGACGAGCGTCCCGACACGGGTGTCCACGGGCAGCCCGCCCTCCGGCAGCGCCGGGTCGCCCGCCCCCTCGACGGTCAGCGGCGCCAGGTCGGAGCCCAGCGGGAAGAGCGTGAGCCAGTCGGCGCCCGCCTCGACCGGGGTGGCCGTGTCGAGGCCGAGCGCGCGCAGCACGGCGGCCTCGTCGGACTCCGGGACGGCGTGGCGTACGCCGCCGGCCACGAGGTGGAGCTTCCCGGCGACCTCCACCAGCACCCCCGCGTCGGGGTCGACGTCCGGGGCCGGCGCCTCCGGGTCGAGGTCGAGGGTCGTGCTGCCGTCCGGGGCCACGCACGACGCCCACCCGGCGGCGGTGAGCCGGCTCGGGAGCGGGAGCTCGTCGGGCGCGCCCGGGATGCCGATGGTGGCCCCGCGCGGCGCGTCGGTGATGTCGTCCTCGCTGACGTCGACCACGTGGAACGCGCCGGAGTCGAGCACCAGGCGCGCGCTCGTCACGTTCAACACCGGGTGCAGGGTGCCCTGGATCCCGACGTACCGGCTCCCGTCGCCCTCGACGATGACGAGCGACTGGTCGTCCCACCCGTCCGGCAGGGACGGGCTCAGCAGGCCGAACCCGAGGCTGCCCAGCACCAGCAGCACGGTCAGCGACACCCCGGCGACGACGCCGCGCAGCGGCTTCGTGGGCTCGAGCTCCCGGCCGCCGGGCGCACCGCTCGTGAACGCCGTCAGCAGCCGGCGGCGGCTGTAGGTCTGCGCCTCGACGAGGTCGCGCTTGGAGGCCACGGCTCAGACCAGGCCCGCGGCGGTCACGCCGAGCGGCAGCAGCAGCGCCAGGCACGCGATCTCGAGGAAGTCCCCCAGCCGCGCGAGGCCGACCCGACGCCGCGGCGCCACGAGCCCGAGCCCGATGACGACGGCCGCGGCGGCGCCCGCCAGCACGACGAGCGCCGGGCGCCACGACGGGTGCTGCGTCGCGGCGACCACCGCCACCGTGACCAGCACCAGCACGGACATGCCGACCGTCAGCAGCACGTCCAGGCGCGAGTACGTCTGCCGGGTCGCCAGCAGCAGCCCGGCGGCGGCGAGCACGAGCAGCAGGGTCCCGGCGACCCCGGTCGCGACGACGGCGGGGGCGGCCAGCACCGCCAGCGCGCCGATCGCGACGCGGAGCGCCACCTGCACGCGGTGCCCGGCGGCGAGCTGCGCCCGCACCTGCGCCTGACCCACCGGCTGCGGGTCCGCGAGGATCTCGGCGTCGTTGCGCGGCGAGACGACCCGCAGCGGCGTGCTCGACAGCGCCAGCCAGGGCACCCCGATGCTGGCCGTGGCGACCGCGGCCACGACGACGGCCAGCACCTCGCCGGGCTCGGCACCCGTCAGCGCGATGGCCGTCCCGGCCACGGCGACCGCGAGCCCGCCGGCCAGCGGCGCGGCGCCGAGCTCGCGGTGGTCCACCAGGGCCGGCATGCCCAGCAGGCCGGCGACCAGCACACCGGTCCCCGCCAGCGCGGCCGGCCACCCCCAGGACGGCGACCCTGACGTGACGGTCAGCCCCGCGACGCCCGCGAGCACCGGGGCGACCAGCACGAGGACGCGGCCCGCGGCAGGCTCCGTGCCCACGCGGCCGACGACGGCACCGGCGACGAGCGCCAGCAGCGAGCCGAGCCCCGCGACGACCGGCGGCACCAGCGAGGCACGGTCCGCGCCGAGCAGCAGCGCCGCCCCCGCGAGCAGCAGCGCGGCGGCGGTCCACGCGGCGCTCAGCGCGGAGTCACGCGGCGTCCACGGGGCGTACTGCTGCTCCACGGCGTCCGCGACGGCCTCCACGACGTCGTCGTAGATCCGCTCCTGCTCGCGCCGGGCGCCCGACTCGAGCGTGAGCACCGCGCCGTCCTCGACGCCCTCGGCCAGGAGGCTGCGGGCGGAGTCGACCGGGGTGCCGTCGGCACGCACGAGCCGGTACCCGCCGTGCGCGGTCGTGGCATCGAGCAGGCCGAGCGCGCGGGCCAGGCCCGGCAGCACCTCGGCCATCGGCACGGCGCCCGGGATGCCGAGGTCGAGCCGCCGGTCCCCCGCGGTCACCGACACCCGCACGAGCGTCCCGACGGACGTCGTGGAGGCGGAGGCGTCTGTCATCGGGTCCCCTGTACTCCCTGGGCAGGTCGGCGGTCAGCATAGCGACGGCTCACGGAACCGCTCGTCGGACGACGCACGCCCCCCGGGTGGTGGCGGCCGACCGGGTGGACCTCGGCGGCGTCCGACCGGTCGGCCGTCACTCCTGCGGTGCACCGCCGACGCGACAATCGGGACAACTCCGCGCAGAACAGCGGATCCTGATGGGCCGATCGGGTGAAGCGCGACACCAGTCAGCGTGACCGTCCACAGCCCGCGTCATCTGGAGTGACGCTCTCCGGAGCCCTGGGTTAGCCTCCTGAGCAGTCCCAGGAACCGCACAGGTCCTGGTTCTGCGGCGCCGCAGGGGTGCACGCACCGAGCAGGCCCGCAGGGCCGTGGCAGGGGAGGTGACATGGCAGCAGAGGTCTCCGCAGCAGATGGCGCGCTCAAGCAGGGCGCCGACGCGGTCGCCCAGAGTCGTGGGGAGCTGCAGCGCGAGCTGAGCGCCCTCGAGGGCAAGCTGTCCGGGATCGGGTCGCACTGGCAGGGCCAGGGCGCCGTGGCGTTCACCGCGCTGATGGCGCGCTGGCGCGAGGACGCGAACAAGATCGTGTCCGCCCTCAACGAGTTCGAGGCCAACCTGCTCTCCTCGCAGTCGACGTACACCGCGTCCGACGAGGCCCAGCAGTCCACGTTCAGCCGCCTGCAGGGCCGGCTGGGCTGACCCGGGAAGGACGAGACGATGGCTGATCTCAAGGTCAACTTCGGCGGTCTGTCGACCGCCGCCGCGGACATCCAGACCTCCGCGGGCAACATCGAGTCCCGCCTGGCGGACCTCGACCGGTCGCTCCAGCCCCTCAAGGCCAACTGGTCCGGTGAGGCGTCCACCGCCTACACCGCCGCCAAGGCCAAGTGGGAGGCCGCGCTCACCGACATGAAGGCGCTCCTCGCCGACGTCGGCCGTGCGGTGTCCACCTCCGGGGAGGACTACCAGTCCACCGAGCGGGCCAACGCCGCCCGCTGGTGAACACCCGGCGCCGCGCACCGCGCGACGCCACCCAGCACGACCCGCGCGGTCGCGTCCGCCGTCCCACCGACGGCCGGGCGCGACCGCGCGGAGCACGGGCGCCGCGGGGGCGGCGCACCGAGACTTCACGCGGAGGACGGACGTGGCAGGGGACGTCGAGGTCAGGACGCAGGTCCTGGAGGCCCGACTGCGGCAGCTCGTGAGGCTGTTCGACGACACGGACCAGCTCAAGACCCGCATCCAGACGCTGCGGTACAACCAGAGCGGCGGCGTGTGGCCGGAGATCCCGAGCGTCCAGGCGTTCGCGGCCCGGTACCGCGAGGCGCTGCAGTCCGTGGAGAACCGGCTCGAGGTGATCCGCACGACCATCGACGCCTGCCGTCAGGCACTGGCGGACAGCGGCCTCTCCCTCGAGCAGCAGGACGCCGCCATCCAGGAGCAGTTCCGCCTGCTCGCCGAGCGCCTGGAGGCGACGCCGGTCCCCGAGGCGCTCGTCGCGGGTGCCGTCGCCGCCGGTCGGCTCGGCCGGTCCGCGTTCTGATGCGCCTCGCGCCGCGCCGCGCGGGCGCAGTGGTCGCCGCCGTCACACTGGTCGCCCTCGGGGGTTCCACCCCGGCGTCCGCCGCGGTGCCCGGGGTCGACGACGGCCGCTGGTACTACGAGGCCACCAGCATGGCGGAGATCCACCAGCGGACGACCGGCGAGGGCATCACCGTCGCCCTGGTCGACGGGCGCGTGAACACCGAGGTCGCCGACCTCGTCGGCGCCGACATCCGCCCCCACGAACCGTCCTACTGCGCGGACGCGGCGGGCGGTGATCCGTATCCGGGCACGTCCACCGGACCTGACGCAGGGCACGCGACGTCGATGGCGACCGTGCTCGTCGGCCGCGACGCCGGCCTCGACGGGCAGCCCGGCATCCCCGGTATCGCCCCCGGGATCACCCTGCGCACGTACGCGTCGAACCTCGACGGCCTCCCGTGCCACACCCCACGAGGCGACCAGATCTCCTCGGACGACACCGTGCGCGACGCCATCGCCGACGGCGCGGACATCATCTTCGTGCCCGGTACCCAGGAGATGTCCCAGGAGGTCGTCGCCGCGGCCCAACGAGCCGGCGTGATCGTCGTGGGTGCGGCCGGCAACGACGGCGGCGTGCTCACGGGCATGCCCGCCGTCTTCAACGGCGTCGTCTCCACCGGCACGCTGACCCCTGACCAGACGCTCGATCCTGGGAGCGTGGAGGGCCCGCGTCTCAGCGTCGTCGCCCCGGGGACCGGTTTCCGCGCCCTCGCGCCGACGTGGGACAGCTACGGCACGACGACCGGATCCTCGAACGCCGCGGCGTACACCGCGGGCGTCCTGGCTCTGCTGTGGTCGCTGTACCCGGACGCGACAGACGGGCAGATCCTCCAGGCGCTGATCCGCACCACGGACGGCGAGGTCAAGGACACGTGGACGCACGACCCCGCCTGGGGCTACGGCGTCGTCAACGCCCGGGTGCTGATGACCGTGGACCCGACCACACTCCCCGACGTCAACCCGTTCATCGTTGACGACCCGAACGTCGTCCCCACGGCCGCCGAGATCCTGGGAACCGCGGAGGCGACCGCGCCTGCGACGGACGACCGGCCCAGCGCCACCGCCGCCCCCGGGGACGTCGACGGCGACGCATCCGGCACCGGGCCCACTGAGGCGGCCACGACCGGCCCCGGGATCGGTGTCGTGCTCGGGGCGGCCGCCGGCGTGGTGGTGGTCGGTGTCGCCGTCGCGACCGTCCTCGCACGCCGCCGTCGGCATCCGGCGGTGGCCGCCTCCGACCACCACGACGCACCGCCGACCGACACGAGGGGGAACCATGGGTGAGCGCGCAGAGCAGCTCGGACGGGCACGGGAGGCCGACCTCGGCGTGATGGACACGTCCGTGCGGCAGCTCTCGGCCTATTCGTCGGACATCGAGCCCACGGTCGACACGCTCCGGGCCGTCGGGAGCGACACCGGCATCGAGGGCGCGAGCTCCGACGCCGCGGCCGACCGGTTCGTGGGGCTCGCGCGCGAGGTCGCCGCCGTCGCCGACTACCTGTCGACCCTCGCCGATGCCGGCGCCCGCGCCACCCAAGCGATCGTCGCGGCGAAGGCGGCGTACGCCAACCTCCCCGATGGCGAGCTCACGTTCGCGGAGCGCGCCAGCCTGACCGCTGCCGGGACCGTCGCCCTGCCGGGTATCGGCACCGTGACGGGCATCGCCGCCGGTGAGATCCTCTCCCGGCAGCGCGAGCAGGCACGTGAGGCCCGGGCGGCCGCAGCCTTGCGGGAGCTGGACGCGTCGATGGCTGCCATCAGTGTCGACCCACCGGCGCACGACCGGTTGAGCGACTTCACTCCCGGCACCGGCACCACCGACCCGAGCGGTCCGACGGGCAGCACCGGCGGTCGCAGCGTGCCCGACGGCTGGACCGGTACGAGCGGGAGCGGCGGCCGCACCGTGGGCACCCCGACCCCGACGCCGGGCGGGGGCACCGTGGACATCGGGTGGACTCCGGGCGGCGGCTCGGGCAGCGGGACCGGTGGCAGCGGGTCCGGGACCGGCGGATCCGGCTCCGGCGGCGGGTCGGTCGGACCGGGCTGGCAGCCTGGCGGCGGATCCGGGTCCGGGTCCGGGACCGGCGGCAGCGGGTCCGGCGGCGGGTCCGGGACCGGCGGCGGCTACGTGCCCGGCACGGGCGACGGCAGCTCGTCCGACGGTCTCGTCGGCGGGACGGTGCCCGGCTCGGGCAGCGGGGCCGGCGGCGCCCACCTCGGCGGCCCCGGCGGCTCGGCGGGCGGCTCCGGCGCGAGCGGCCTGTCCGGCCTCGGCGCGGGTGGCCTCGCCGGCGGCCTGACGGTCGGTGGCGCCGCGCTCGGCGGTGCCGGGCTCAGCCGGCTCGCCGGAGGCGGCGGGGTCGGCGTCGGGGGTGTCGGTGGTGTCGGTGGCGCCGGCGGGTCGGGTGCCGGCATCCCCCTGGGGACGGTCGGCGCGGGCTCGTCGGGGTCGGGTCTGTCCGGCTCGACGTCCGCCCTCGTGCAGGGCTCGCAGGCCGGCGCGACGGGTGCCGGTGCGTCCGGCGCCCGGAGCGGCGGCATGATGGGCGCCCCGATGGGTGGCGGTGCCGGCGCTGGCTCGTCCAAGGGGTCGAAGCGTCGCACGTCCGACGGCCTGCTGGCCCCCGACATCGACGTCGAGGACGGCGCGGAGCGTCCCGACCTCGGTCTCGCGGCAGGCGCGGGGGGCCGCGACTCCCTGCGCACCACCCCGGTCGAGGAGCGCCCGTCCGCGGGCGACGTCGACCCCGACGAGTGGTGAGGGTCCGACCGACGTGAGTGACGACGCCGAGCCGCTCGCCGACATCCGGGACGATCTGGACCGGCGCGCGCAGGTCTACGAGCGCGCCGCCGGCGCTGGGCCCCCGGTCGCAGGCTCGGACGAGACCGGACAGCTGAGCGTGCTCCTCGGCGCGGACGGTCGAGTCCACCGGGTGAGGTTGACCAGCACCTGGCGCAACGTCCTGGCACCAGCCGATCTCGGCCCTGCCCTGGTCAGCGCGGTGGCCTCGGCCGCCACCGCACGGCTCCGCTCCTGGGCGGAGCAGGTCGCCGACGACGACTCGACGCCGGTGACACGACCGGCTCCGCCCAGGAGCACCAGTCTCGCCGCCGACCTGGCCGACGTCGTGAGCGCACGCGGTGATCGCGTGGACGCCCGGCACGCGATGCGGTCGCTCGCGGAGATGCTCCGGGAGATCAACGCCGAGCTCGACACGGCGCTCGAGCAGGTCCAGCAGCGTGCGGCGCGCGAGCACGCGGGCCGGAGCACGGATGGTCACGTGCGCGCCTGGGCGGACGGTTCGGGGTCCCCGGTCCGGGTGGAGGTCGACGAGGGCTGGGCCGCGCGCGCCCACGGCACGAACATCTCGCGGGAGATGACGCAGGCGGTGCACGCCGCCGCCGCAGCGGCCGCCGCGGCGGCACCGGCCTCGGTGCTCGACGGCACCGCGCTCGGGGCGATCGCGGCCGACGTCGCCGACGCGCGGGGCCTCGCGACCCGCCTCGGTGTGCTGTGACGGCGGGAGGACGACGATGAACGTCACCGCCGCGCTGGACGCACTGACCGCCGACGCGGCGCTCTGGGACGAGACCGCGGACGGGCTCGAGGACGCCAGGACTCGCGTCATCGGCCTCCACGTGCGCCCCCGGGCCTTCTCGTTCGCCGCGCTCGGCGTGGCGGACACCTACGAGTCCCTCCGGGCCCAGGTCGAGCGCCTGCTCCAGGAGCGTGAGGCCGCGAGCGGCGGTGCTGCCACCGCCCTGCGACGGGTGCGCGCGACGTACGAGGGCGCCGACCAGGACGCTCGCGACAGGATCGCCGGTCTCTGGACCTGGGACCACTGAGAGGAACTGGGATGGACGAGGTGGTCGCCGAGATCACGGAGCTGCTCGAGCGGCTCGACCGCAAGGTCGCCGAGCTGGCTGCGGCCGTGAGCTCCGCGTTGCGTGGGGTGCCGGACCTCCTCACGTGGGTCGTCGAGCGCGTCGAGGACGGCTGGGACGAGTTCATGCGCCGGTTCCGCGAGGTGATGCTGTGGATCGGGGACAAGCTGCTGTACGCCGGGGACCCCGGGGAGCTCACCGAGACGCGCGACGCCTGGCACGCGGAGGTCGCCGCGGTGACGTCCGCCCTGGCCGAGAGGCTGGACGCCGGCGACCTGCGCACCGACGACGCGTGGGACGGTGCGGCCGCCGAGCAGTACCGCCAGAAGGTGCCCGAGCAGCAGGCGGCCATCCGGGCCATCCGTGACGAGTTCACGGCCGGCATCACCGCGGCCCTCGACCAGGTGCGCGACGGGATCGTCGTGTTCTGGTGCGGTGCAGGGGCAGCGCTCGCCGCTCTGGTGGCGGGCATCATCGGCGCGATCACCGCCACGGGGACGATCGTGGGCCTTCCGGCAGCCCCGGTCCTCGCTGCGGCCGCCGTGCTCACCGCGCTCGCCTCGCTCGGCGGGACGCTCGCCGTCCTCACGTCCCAAGCATCGTCCGCCGAGAGCACGCTCAACGGGGTCGGGTCCTCGGGCCTGACCGCCTGGCCGTCCTTCGCGCTGTCATGAGCACGGCACCAGTCCTCAAGACACCCGAGAGAGCCCGCCGCAATGCCCTGACCTGCGCACTGGGGTCGCTTGTCACCGCACCTCTGGCGCTCGGGATAGGCGTGCTGACCGCGGTGTACGGCACCGAACCAGACCTCCGCCTCGCGGCGTGGGCGGCAGGGCTCACCGGGGTCCTGCTCGTGACCTCCGTCTGCGGCTTCGCCGTGGTCGCGGGGCGCGCGCCGGTCGCGACCTCCTTCGTCCTGGTCTGCCTGACACCGTTGCTCGCGCTCGGTGGCCTGGTGTACGGCGTCGCGCGGGCGGCGGGCGGTGCCGGCTCGCTCCTGCTGTCGGTCACCACACCCGTCATCATCGGTCTCTGCGTCGCGCAGGTGACGGTCCTGGTCCACCAGGCGGCGCGCACGATGGCGCTCTCACCCGCGGCCGGGTCAGGCGGAGCACGCCCGCCTCGCTGAGCGGACGCGCGAACTCGCTGCGGGACGGGGCTCGAGCTCTCGGAACGCTGAGCCTCGGGCTCACCGAGCCCGAGGAGCTCAGCCGCGCGGCTCCGGGGCGTCGATCCGGACGCCCCGGTCACCGACCTGGATCGTCGAGCCCGACGGGACCGGCACGCGCTGGTCCGTCGGGACCGGCACCACGCGGCCGCTCGGCAGGCGCAGGGTCGTGCCGTTGCCCGATCCCGCGTCGGACACCCAGAACGTCCCCGCCTCGATGCCGAACCGCGCGTGCGTGCGGGAGACGCTCCGCTCGGGGTCCTCGACGACGATCACGTGGTCGCAGCGCTCACCCGGGGTGGGACGCGGCGCGCGTCCGATGAGACCCGGACCGGTCACGGACATGACCTGGCCCGTGTCGAGGGTGACGAGGAACGGCGCCGGCTGCGCCCGGTCGGCGACGCGGGGCGCGGCCGCGGGCAGGGGCTCCACCGGGGCGGGGCCGGGGACGACGGGGCGGATGCCGGCCGAGGACGGCGCCTGCGAGGCGGACGCGGCGGCGGGCGGCGTGCCCGCGGCCGAGGAGGCGCGCTCCGCGGCGGCTCGGGCCGCACGACGGCCGAGGGGCGCGGCCGGCTCGGTGGGCGTCCCGGCAGGGCCCGCACCCGTGCCGACGGCACCCTGAGTCGGCGGCACCGCGGCCGGCACCGCGGCCGGCGGCGCGGACGCGGCGGCACCGAGGAGCCCGCCGGGCGCAGCACCGGCGCCCCCGGACGCGACGACCTGCCCGGCCGGCGCAGCCGTGGGCCCGGGGACGCCGCCGGTGTGGGCGACCGGGCTGGGCGACGCGGCCGCGGGCGCTGTCCCCCACGCCCCCGGTGCTCCGACCTGCAGCCCGGACGCGACCGGCGCAACGGCCCCACCACGGCCTTCCACGACGGCGGCCCCGGTGTGGTCGCGCTCCGCCGTGTCCGACGCGGTCCCGGCGGCGCGCTCGTGCGCCCGGACGTCCACGACGACCGCCCGGCCGACGCGGTCGTGCCACCCCTGCGCGCGTCCGGTGCGGTCGAACGCGCCGGAGGCGACGACGACCCACTGCCCGAGCCCCGCGACGGCGTGGCCGGCGGTCAGCACCAGACCGCGCAGGAACGCGCGGGCCGGCCCGACGGAGTACGGGGTCTCCTCGCGGGCCGTGCGCAGCCCGAGCGCGGTGTTGCCGAGCGTGCGCCCCGTGTGCGCCTCCCAGACGACGAGGCCGACGGCCAGCTCGACGACCACGAGGCCGGCCAGCAGCCACGAGCCGGTCCACGCGAGCAGCCCGCCGGCGACGGCGCCGACAGCGACCGCGTCGACGGCGTAGGCCAGGACCCGGCGCACGGGTGCGGCGGGCGTCGCGGCCCCGAAGGCGGGGTGCAGCACGGCGGGACGCGGTTCGCGCGCGGCGGCGGTCGACCGGGAGCGGCCCTGGGCGCCCTCGACGAGCGTGACGGTCGCGTCGGGCTGCGCGGGCGCCCCGCACGCGGTGCAGAACCGCGCCCCGGGCTGCAGCGGCCGACGACAGCTCGCGCACACGGCGAGGGTGGCGACCGGTACGGCGCTCATCGTCTGCTCCACGTCCCGCCCCCTGTCGCCGTCGTCCTCGTCCCCCACGTCCACGTCCCCCTCGACCGCCTCACCGGGCCGTCCCGACGGGCCGTGGCGCACCCGGCGCCCGCCGCGCGCCTCACGACGTCACCCGCCGCAGCGTCTCGACCAGGTCCGCCGCGACGAGCGCGGCGGGCAGCGCGAGCACGACGCCGAGCCCCTCGACGGCGTCGGCGAACCGCGACGCCACGACGGACCGCCAGCCGCGGCCGAGCGCGACGGAGACGCCCGCGACGAGCACCGCCAGCACCGCGCAGGCGACGGCCGCCAGGACGGCCGACCCGCCCATCCGGGCGCCGGCGAGCACGGCCAGCTCGAGCAGCACCAGGCCGGCGGCGGCGCGCGGCGCCCACCGGGCGACCGACCCTCGCGCGTTCCGGGGCTGCAGTCCGAGCACGGCGAGCAGCGCGGCCACCAGGGCCACCGCCGCCCAGCCGCGCAGCGCGCCGCGCGCGGGATCCGCGAGGGCGGCACCGACCACGACGGGCACCAGCAGCGGCGGGACGGCGCAGACGAGCAGCACGCCCGCGTCCGTGCGGCGCTCGGCGGCGCCGACGGTGAGGACGACCTGGCGCTCGTTGACCCGGCCGAGCGCCCGGGGACGGGGGCCGCGGACGGACGGTGCCGTGCGCGCGACGTGGGCGAGGTCGACGAGCTGCTCGTCCGGCACGGACAGCGCGAGCACGGGCAGCGCCCGCAGGGCGACCGGGACGACCCCGAGCAGGACGGCCGCCGCGAGCACGCCGGGCAGCCCGGCCAGCAGCACGCCGAGCACGACGACGGCCGGGACGCCCGCCCCGGCGAGGACGGCGGACGCCAGGTCCCGGCCCTCGCGCTGCGCCCGCGCGGCGACCCAGCGGACGGCGGCGCCGCCTGTGGCGCAGACCAGCCCGGCCGCGAGCGCGAGCCGGCGGTCCGCCGCCGACGTCGGGTCGACCCCTGCGACCCCCGCGGCGAACGCCAGCACGGGCACGGCGAGCGTCGCTGCCGAGCGCGACGCCACGGGCACGACCGCGAGCGCGACCGCCCCGGCGGCCAGGACCAGGGCGGCGACCAACGTGAGGGCGCCGCGCGGGGCGGGGTCCGCCATGACGACGGTCGCGAGGACGGCGGCCGAGGCCGCGGCAGCGGCGAGCAGCGCGGGTTGCGGGTCGGGACGCCGCGCGACCCAGCCGGCCCGCAGCCGGGCGGCGCGCCCGCGGGGCCGGGGGGCGGGCGCGACGACGTGGACCGCGGCACCGTCGGGGACCTGGGCGGCGAGCGGCGTGCCGAGGTCGAGGGCCGCACCCGCGGAGTCGAGCACGAGCAGTCCGGGGACGAGCGGGACCTGCGCGGCGGCGAGGAGCTCCCCGAGCGTGCGGCCGGCGTCGAGGGCGACGTCGAGGCGGCGGCCTCCCAGGTGCACGGCGACGCGCGTCAGCGGCGTGCCGGGTGCCTGGACCGTCACGCGCGCTCCCTCCGCCGTCGGGCGCTCGGGACGGACGGCGGCGGCGGACCCGCCTGCCCCCGGGCGCAGCGCAGTCATGCTATGCGGTCGGGCCGCGTCGGCACGTCGGTCCTCGTCCGGCCGCGGTCGTGGTCCCCAGGTTCGCCCGGACGGAGGAGCCACGAGCCGCCCGCGCGCGCCCGCCCGGGTAGGTTGACCGCACGAGAACGTCGGGGGGCGTGCGGCTCCCCGCCCGGCAGGAGGGACCGAGCGCCGACGATGTCGATCGCGCCGCAGCAGGGGACGCGCCTGGAGCCGCCCGCCGTCCCCAGCGGGCAGGTCGTCCTGCAGCCGCCCCCGGAGATCCAGCCGTCCGACGGCGTCAGCGGCCTGCTGGCGAACGCGATCCCCATGCTCGGGTCGGTCGGCTCGATCGTCCTCGTCGCGATGAACCAGCCCGGCCCCCGCGGCTACATCGCGGCTGGCATGTTCCTGCTCGCGTCCCTCGGGTTCGTCGGGGTGAACGGCTGGCGCCAGCGCTCGCAGCACCAGGCCCAGGTGGTCGGGGCGCGGCGGGAGTACCTGGCGTACCTGGCGGACCTGCGGTCGTCCGTCCGCCAGGCCGCGAGCGCCCAGCGTCGCGCCGCCGAGTGGACGTCGCCCGACCCCCGCGCGCTGCCCGCCGTCGCGGAGGAGCGCACCCGCGTGTGGGAGCGGCGCCCGCAGCACGACGACTTCCTGCACGCGCGCGTCGGTGTCGGCGCCCAGCCGCTGTGCCTGGACCTGGAGGCGCCGCAGACGCCGCCGCTCGCCCAGCTCGACCCGGTCGCCGCGTCGGCCGCGCACCGGTTCCTCGTGACGCACCGCGTGCAGCAAGGCGTGCCGCTGGCGTTCGACGTGCGCTCCGTGGCGCGCATCGAGGTCACGGGAGCGGCCTCCGAGTCGCGCGCCCTGGCCCGCGCGCTCGTGGCCCAGCTCGCGACGTTCCACGCCCCGGAGGACCTGCAGGTCGCGGTGATCGCGGACGACGCGGCTCTCCCCGAGTGGGACTGGGTCAAGTGGCTGCCGCACGCCCACTCGACGCGCTCCCGGGACGCGGTGGGCGCTGCCCGCCTCATCGGCACGACCCTCGCGGACGTCGAGTCGCTGCTGCCCGAGGACCTCGTGGACCGGCCGCGGTTCGGGTACGCCGCGGAGGCGCCGCTGCCCCACGTCCTCGTGGTGGTCGACGGCGGGCAGGTGCCGGTCGGCAACGCGATCCTCACGACGGACGGCGTGCTCGGCGTGACGGTGCTGGAGCTCCCGGAGCGCTGGGACGAGCTCGACGACGCGACGACGCTGCGGCTCAACGTCGGCGCCGCCGTGGCGACCCCGGAGGCCACGCGCGCGCCGGTCGACGTGCTGCGGCTCGGCAACGCGCCCGTGCGGGTGGACGGCGACCAGATGTCCGTCCCGGACGCCGAGGCCACCGCGCGCCGGCTGCTCCCGCTGCACGTCGAGTCCGGCCCGGAGCGCTCCGACGAGGAGGTCTCCTCCGAGCTCGTGGACCTGCTGGGCGTCGGCGACGTGCGGGACCTGGACCTGTCGGTGGCGTGGCGGCCGCGGCTGCCCCGGGACCGGCTGCGCGTGCCCATCGGCGTGACACCGCAGGGCCAGCCCGTCGCCCTCGACATCAAGGAGTCCGCGCAGCAGGGCATGGGGCCGCACGGCCTCATCATCGGCGCGACGGGATCCGGCAAGTCCGAGGTGCTGCGCACGCTCGTGCTCGCGCTCGCGCTCACGCACTCGTCGGAGGACCTCAACTTCGTCCTCGTCGACTTCAAGGGTGGTGCGACGTTCGCGGGCATGGCGGACATGCCGCACGTGTCGGCGATCATCACGAACCTGGGCGAGGAGCTCACGCTCGTCGACCGCATGCAGGACGCCCTGCAGGGCGAGATGGTGCGCCGCCAGGAGCTGCTGCGCGCCGCGGGCAACTTCGCGAACGTCGCGGACTACGAGAAGGCGCGGCGGGGCGGCCGCACCGACCTGGCGCCGCTGCCCGCGCTGCTCATCGTGTGCGACGAGTTCTCCGAGCTGCTGTCGGCCAAGCCGGAGTTCGTCGACCTGTTCGTGACGATCGGCCGGCTCGGCCGTTCCCTGCAGATGCACCTGCTGCTGTCCTCGCAGCGCCTGGAGGAGGGCCGGCTGCGCGGGCTGGAGTCGCACCTGTCGTACCGCATCGGCCTGCGGACGTTCTCGGCCGCGGAGTCGCGCACGGTGCTCGGCGTCCCGGACGCCTACACGCTGCCGCCCGTCCCGGGCACCGGGTACCTCAAGCCCGACACCACGACGATGATCCAGTTCCGCGCGGCCTACGTCTCCGGGCCCCCGAGGACCCGGCGCACCGGCGGCGGGGGCGGTGCCGTCACCGGCACCGGTCGCGGGCGGCTCGAGTCGTTCACCGCCGCGCCCGTCCTCGGCGGGGTGGAGGAGCTGCCGGCCACCACGGAGGTGCTGCCGAGCGAGCCGGAGGAGACCCGCGCGACGTTCGACATCGCGGTGCAGCGCATGAAGGGCCAGGGCCCGCCCGCGCACCAGGTGTGGCTGCCGCCGCTGGTCGTGCCGCGGACGCTCGACGAGCTCATGCCGGACCTGACGGCCGACCCGCGCCTCGGCCTGGTCTCCCCCGGCTGGCGGGCCGCCGGGACGCTGACCGTCCCGCTCGGCACCGTGGACCGCCCGCTGGAGCAGCGGCGCGAGAACCTCACCGTGTCGCTCGGCGGCGCGGCGGGTCACATGGCGGTCGTCGGCGCACCGCGCACCGGCAAGAGCACCGTGCTGCGGTCCGTCGTCACGTCGCTCGCGCTGACGCGCACCCCGCTGGAGGTGCAGTTCTACGTGCTCGACTTCGGCGGCGGCACCTTCGCCCCGCTGGCGTCGCTGGCGCACGTCGCCGGCGTCGCCTCGCGCGCCGAGCCGGACGTCGTGCGCCGCGTCGTCTCCGAGGTCGAGTCGATCGTCGACGAGCGCGAGCGGTACTTCCGGCAGCACGCCATCGACTCCATCGAGACGTACCGGACGCGGCGCGAGCAGGGCACCGCCGACGACGGCTACGGCGACGTGTTCCTCCTCGTCGACGGGTGGTCGACGGTCCGCACGGAGTTCGACGAGCTCGAGGCCCGGATCCAGGCGCTCGCCGGCCGCGGCCTCACGTTCGGGGTGCACCTGGTCGCGACCGCGGCCCGCTGGATGGACTTCCGGACCCAGGTGAAGGACCTGTTCGGCACCCGGCTGGAGCTGCGGCTCGGCGACCCCATGGACTCCGAGATCGACCGCAAGGTCGCCGTCAACGTCCCGAAGGAGCGTCCCGGCCGCGGGCTCGCGGTGTCCAAGCACCACGTGCTGACGGCGCTGCCGCGCATCGACGGCGACGCCTCCCCCGACACCCTCGGCGCCGGCGTCACGCACCTCGTGGACGCGGTGAACGCGGCCTGGCAGGGGCCGGCGGCTCCGAAGCTGCGGCTGCTGCCCGAGCAGGTCACGCTCGCGCAGGTCCACGCCGACCCCCGCGCCGACGCCGGTCGCCTGCTGCTCGGCATCGACGAGGCGGCGCTGGCCCCCGTGGGCGTCGACGTCCGCGAGGAGCCGCACCTGTACGCGTTCGGCGACGGCGGCTCCGGCAAGTCCGCGCTGCTGCGGGCCGTCGCCCAGGAGATCCGCCGGCTGCACACGCCGCAGCAGGCGCAGATCTTCGCCGTCGACTTCCGCCGGTCGCTGCTCGGCGAGATCCCCGACGAGTACCTCGCGGGCTACTTCACGACGCAGGAGCAGGCCGCCGGGGAGGTCCAGGGCATCGCCGACTACCTGCGCGGGCGGCTCCCCGGGCCGGACGTCACGCCCGAGCAGCTCCGGAACCGCTCGTGGTGGTCGGGCGCCGAGGTGTACGTCCTGGTCGACGACTACGACCTGGTCGCCACCACGACGGGCAACCCGCTCGCCCCGCTCGTGCCCCTGCTGGCCCAGGCCGGCGACGTGGGCCTGCACCTGGTGCTCGCCCGCCGCTCCGGCGGTGCCGGCCGAGCCCTGTACGAGCCCGTGCTGCAGGCGCTGCGCGACCTCGCCGCGCCCGGCATCGTGCTGTCCGGCAGCCCGGACGAGGGCGCGCTGGTCGGCGGGGCGAAGCCCGTGCCGGGCGTGCCCGGGCGCGCGCAGCTCGTCACCCGCGACGAGGGCCGCCAGGTCGTGCAGCTCGCCTGGACGCCGCCGACGCTCTGAGGCCGCCGGGGCGTCGGGCTCGGCCGTGCACCGGCGCACGACGAGCCCGTGACCCGGCAGGCACCGGGCCCGACGGGCACGCGTCCGGGCGCACGCCAGGCGCACCGGGCACTCCCCCGGGTGCGACGGGCACGCGTCCGGCCGGAACCGGCGCGCCGGGTCACGGGCCCCGAGACACAGGGCCGGCGCGGCGCGGGACCCGTGGTCTCGTCAGGCGGCCTCGACGGCGACGCGCAGGTTGCCCAGCACCAGCGTCCACCCGGCCCCGACCAGGGCTGGTCGGCCCGGCGGGAGCGACCACCGGCCGCCGTCCGGGTCGACCAGCACGGTGCCGTTGGTCGAGCCGCGGTCGAGGACCTCGAGCCCGTCCTCTGCGGGGTGGACCTCCAGGTGGGTCTGCGACACGGACTGGCCGGGATCCGCGACGGTCACCCGCTCCCACGTGGCGTCCGGCGCCACAGGCCGGCGGCCGACGACCGCTCGCCGGCTCACGACCACCCGCTCGGCGGGGCCGAGCACCAGGGCGAACGCCTCGGGCGCCGGACCTGCGTCCTCCCCACCGCGCCGGACGAGCCGGGTGTGCTCCAGGTCGCCCAGCTCGGGCACCGTGGGGATGGTCGCCTCGGGCACGCCGTCTCCCGGCGCCGCGTCGGGCAGCTGCTCCAGCGGGCCCGGTGAGGCGGGCATCTCGGCCCGGGGCCCGCTGCGCGCCGGGCCAGCCGACCCCGGCGACGGCGGTTGCGACCGGGGGCCCGGCGGCGCGGCAGGCGTCTCGCCGGGAGGCTCCGACGGGAACGCGGCAGAAGCGAGCGGGTCGGCAGGAGCGAGCCCGCCCGCGGGCGGGATGTCCGGCACCGCCGGACGCGTCACGCTCGGAGGCTCCGACGGGAACGCGGCAGGAACGAGCGGGTCGGCAGGAGCGAGCCCGCCCGCGGGCGGGATGTCCGGCACCGCCCGAGCCGTCACGCTCGGAGGCTCCGACGGGAACGCAGCACCAGGCGTCGGAGACGCGGGCGGCAGCGAGCCGGGCAGCGGTGTGGCCGGGGTGGGAGCGGCCGCAGCGGTCGGAGCAGGAGCCGCAGCAGCCGCAGGAGCCACGGGCGCAGACGCCGCAGGAGCCACGGACGAGGGAGCCCCCGCAACCGCGGGTGGGGACGCCGGCGACGGTGGCGAGCCCACCGCCTCCGCCCCGGGCGCCGCCGACGCCGACGCCGACGCCGAACGCTCCCCCGCCCGACCCTGCGCCCGCGCGCGGAGCACCATCGTCCCCGCGGCCTTGTCGTGCCAGCCGCGTTGCGCGGGGCCCTCGTCCCAGGCTCCGGAGCCCGCGACCACGTAGAGCCCGATCCCGCCGAGCAGCACGCCGGCGGCCTGGACGACCGACCGCACGAGGACCGCCCACAGTCCCGCGGGCCGGCCGGTCCGGACGGAGACCGTGCGGGTGCCGAGCAGCGCGCCGCCGAGGGTCCGGCCCGCGAACGCCTCGGCGAACCACTGGGCCGCCCCGAGGACGAGCAGCACGAGCGCGGGGACGAGCAGCGACCCGGTGTCCCCGTCGCGGAGCGTCGGCAGCACCGCCAGCGTGGCGAGCCCGCCCGCGGCGAACGTCACCACCTGGTCGGCGAGGAGCGCCACGAGGCGCCGCCAGACCGGCGCGGCCAGCTCGTCGAGGTCGGCGTCCTCGGCCCACGCGCGCGCCACCACCGTGCCGGCCGCGGGCGACCCGTGCCACGCCGGGACCGGGGGCGCCACCGGGGCCGAGGACGCCCCTTCGGCGACGGGCGCAGGTGCGCCACCCGCCGGCGCGGCCGTGCGCGCCCCGCAGGCGCCGCAGAACGCCGCCCCCGGCTCGAGCGCCGCCCCGCACACGGCGCATCGCGCACCGGCGTGGTCCGTGGTCATGCCTCCCCCTGCTCGCGCCCGGCCCGCGGCGGCTGTACGCGGACCGTCCGGCGCCCGGTCAGGACGCCCGGTCCACCAGGGCGTCGGCGAACGAGACGAACGAGTCCTTGACGGGCCCGTCGGGCAGCGGCGCGAGGACGGCCACGGCCTCCTCGACGAGCGCGGACGCCCGGCGGCGGGTCTCCGCGACGACGTCGTGCGCCCGCAGGGCGGCGACGGTCTCGGCGAGCACGGCGTCGTCCGACAGGTCGCCGTCGAGCCGGGCGACGAGCGCGACGTCGGCCGGGTCGCCCCCGGCGGCCGCGCGCTCGCGGAGCAGCAGCACCGGCATGGTCGGCACCTGCTCGCGCAGGTCGGTGCCGGGCGTCTTGCCGGACACGGCACCCTCGGAGGTGAGGTCCAGCACGTCGTCGGCGAGCTGGAACGCCACGCCGATGCGCTCGCCGAACGCCGCGACGGTCTCGACGACCTCCGGGCTGCAGCCGCCGTACATGGCGCCGAGCCGCGCGGACGTCGCGATGAGCGAGGCGGTCTTGTCGGCCAGCACCTGCAGGTAGTGCTGGACGGGGTCGCCGTGCTCCCCCGGGCCCATCGACTCGTGGAGCTGCCCGAGGCAGAGCCGCTCGAACGTGCCGGCCTGGATGAGCACCGCCTCGGGGCCGAGGTGCGCGACGGTGGTGGACGCGCGCGCGAACAGCAGGTCCCCGACGAGGATCGCGACGGAGTTGCCCCAGACCTCGTGCGCGGCGGGCGCGCCCCGGCGCAGCGGCGCGGAGTCCATGACGTCGTCGTGGTACAGCGACGCGAGGTGCGTGAGCTCGACGACGACCGCCGCCTGGAGCACCTCGTCGCGGGCGCCGTCCCCGAGCTCGGCGGCCAGCAGGGTCAGCAGCGGTCGCAGGCGCTTGCCGCCGGCGTTCGCGAGGTGGTGCGCGGCGTCGTCGACGAGCGGGTCGGCGTACGCGACGGCGGAGCGCAGGCGCTCCTCGACCAGGTCGAGGCGTCCCGCGATGCGCTCGGCGAGCGCGGCGTCGGCGAGCGGCAGGGTGGTCGGGGATGTCACGGGACGAACCTATCTGGCCGCGCGGGCCCGGGCAGAACCGACGCGGCCGCCCGGCCCGGCGCGCAGGCACCGGACCGGGCGGCCGCGGAGGTCACGGCAGGAGCTGGGCGACGCCGGCGATCGCGTCCAGGACCGGGCCGGGGAACACGCCGAGGGCGACGGTGAGCACCGCGCACAGGCCGATCGACACGATCGCCAGGCCCTGCGAGCCGACCACGACGGCGCCCGGGCGGGCCTCGTCGTCGCCGTCCTGCGGGCCGCCGTGCGGGCTGGTGAAGAACATCAGGACGATGATCCGCACGTAGAAGAACGCCGCCGCCGCCGAGGCGAGCACGCCGACCACGGCGAGCGGCCAGGCGCCGCCGTCGACCGCCGCGGAGAACACCGCGAACTTGCCGGTGAAGCCGGCGGTCAGCGGGATGCCCGCGAACGAGAGCAGGAACAGCGCGAACGTGGTGGCCAGCACCGGGTTCGTCCGGCCGAGCCCCGCCCACTGCGACAGGTGCGTGGCCTCGCCGAGCACCGGGCCCTCGGCCTCGACCGGGTCGGCGCCCTCGGCCTCGACCGGGTCGGCGCCGCCGGCCTCGACCGGGTCGGCGCCGCCGGCCCCGACCGGCTCGCTCCCGTCGGCGCCGGGCTCCGTCCGCTCGAGCTCCCGGGCCTCGTCCGCGGCGTCCACCGGGCCGCCGGTCCCCGCGACGTCGGCCGTGCTGCCGACCGTCGGGGCGGACGCGAGCGCCGTGGCACCGGCCGGCGCCGCACCCGCGGCGACCAGCAGCGGCACGCGCTCGGACTGCGCCGCGCGGACCGACCCGCGCTCGCGCACCAGGGACACGATCCCGAAGGCACCGATCGTCGCCGCGCCGTACGCCAGCAGGTAGAACAGCACCGCCGTGATGCCCGACTCCGTGAGCGCGACGACGCCCGTGAGCACGAAGCCCGCGTGCGCGATGGACGAGTACGCCAGCACGCGCTTGATGTCGGTCTGCACGAGCGCGACGACCGTCCCGACCACCATCGTGGCGATGGCGACGGTCCACATCATCGGCTCGAGGTCCCAGCGCAGGTCCGGCAGCACGCCGTAGAACACCCGCAGCAGGGCGCCGAACGCGGCGACCTTGGTGCACGCGGCCATGAAGCCGGTGATCGGCGTCGGGGCGCCCTGGTACACGTCCGGCGTCCAGGAGTGGAACGGCACGGCGCCGACCTTGAACAGCAGCCCGACGAGCACCAGCAGCGCGCCCGCGAGCAGCAGGCCGTCCATGCCGGTCACGGTGCGGACGGCCGCGGCGATGTCGGCGAACCGCAGCGAGCCGGAGAACCCGTACAGCAGGGCGATGCCGAACAGCAGCAGCGCGGACGCGAACGACCCGAGCAGGAAGTACTTCATGGACGCCTCCTGGCTGAGGAGGCGACGCCGGCGGGACAGCCCGGCCAGCAGGTACAGCGGCAGGGACAGCACCTCGAGCGCGACGAACAGCGTGAGCAGGTCCCCGGTGGCCGGGAAGATCAGCATGCCGCCGGTCGCGAACAGCACCAGGGGGTAGACCTCGGTCTGCTGCAGGCCGGCGACGCGCGCCGCCTCCTCGTAGCCGGAGCCGGGGACGGCCGCGCCCTGCGGGGCGAACGCGTCCTCCCCGGTGTCGGTGCGGTCCGCGATGACGAGCACCGCGAGCAGGGCCAGCAGCGCCAGCGTGCCCTGGAGGACCAGCGTGGGGCCGTCCACCAGCAGCGAGCCGCCGAGCACGTCGGTCCCGCCGGTGTCCTTGACGTCGGACCAGAGGGCGGCGACGGCGACCACCGCCGCGGCGAGCGCGACGAGCGTCAGCGTGAGCTGCACGGGCCGGCGGGCGCGCCGGGGCACGAACGCCTCGACGAGCACGCCCACCACCGCGGCACCCAGCACCAGCAGCACCGGCGTCAGCTGCGCCCAGGCGATCTCGGGCACGGTGAACGCGCTCACTGGTCGCTCCCCTCGTCGTCACCGGTCAGCGCGACCGGGGTGTCCGGGGCGTCGGCGACGCCCACCTGCGTGACCGACTCGGCGGCGGGCTGGTCGACCAGCCGCAGCGCCGGGGCGGGGTAGAAGCCGAGCACCAGCATGATCGCGATGAGCGGGCCGACGACCCACCGCTCGCGACCGCCGAGGTCCCGGGTGCCCGCGAGCTCGTCGCGGACGGGGCCGGTGAACACCCGCTGGTACGTCCACAGCACGTAGATCGCGGCGAGCACCACGGCGACGACGGCGACCACGGCGGCCGGGCGGTTCGCGGCGAACGTGCCGACGACGACCAGGAACTCCGAGACGAAGGTCGACAGGCCGGGCAGCGAGAGCGCCGACAGGCCGGTGACCAGGAACGTGCCGGCGAGCACCGGGGTGACCTTCTGCAGGCCGCCGAAGTCCTCGATGCGGGCGGACCCGCGGCGGGCGGCGAGGAAGCCGACCAGGAGGAACAGCGCGCCGGTGGAGAGGCCGTGGTTGACCATGTAGAACGACGAGCCGGCGATGGACGTCGACGTGAAGGCGAAGATGCCCAGCACGATGAACCCGAAGTGCGACACCGACGTGTACGCGACGAGCCGGAACAGGTCCTGCTGCCCGATGGCCAGCAGCGCGCCGTAGAAGATCGACACGATCGCCAGGACGATGATCACCGGCGCCGCCCAGCGGGAGGCCTCCGGGAACAGCGGCAGGCAGAGCGTGAGCATCCCGAAGGTGCCGACCTTGTCGAGCACGCCGACCAGCAGCGTCGAGGTGCCCGCGGGCGCCTGCTCGGCGGCGTCCGGCAGCCAGGTGTGGACCGGGAACATCGGCGCCTTGATCGCGAACGCGAGGAAGAACGCGAGGAACAGCCAGCGCTCGGTGCTGGTCGACAGGTCGAGGTTGCCGACCAGGTTGTCCACCAGGAAGCCCTGCTCGCCGCGCGGGCCCTGCAGGTAGAGCGCGATGACGCCCGCCAGCATGATGAGCCCGCCCGCGAGCGAGAACAGCAGGAACTTCACGGCCGCGTACCGCCGCTGCGGCCCGCCGAACGCGCCGATCATGAAGTAGACCGGGATCAGCATGGCCTCGAACAGCACGTAGAACAGGAACACGTCCCGGGCCGCGAACACGGCGACCATGAACGCGGTCAGCACGAGCACGAGCGCCAGGTAGTGCCGCAGCCGGTTGGTGGCGGCCTCCCCGCTGCCCTGCTCGCGCCAGGCCGCGAGGATCACGACCGGCACCAGGACGACGGACAGCAGCACGAGCGCGAGCCCGACGCCGTCGACGCCCACGGCGTACGAGACGCCGAGCTGCGGGATCCACCCGTGGGTCTCGGTGAGCTGGTGCACCCGGGCCGCGGCCGTGTCGAACGCCCGCAGCGCGCCGAGCGCGAGGACGACCTCGACGAGGGCGACGCCGAGCGCGACCTGGCGCGACCAGCGGCGGGCACCGGTGGCGGTCCCGTCGGCGGCCGTGGCCCCGGGCAGCGCCCAGAGCACCAGCGCGCCGACCAGCGGCCACACGATGAGGAGGGTCAGCCACGGCACGTCCGTGGTGACGGCGACAGTCGACATCAACATCCCCTCAGATCCGAGGCGCCAGGACGACGACCGCGAGGACGACCAGGCCGAGCAGCATCGTGGCGGCGTACTGCCGGGCGTACCCGGTCTGCGCCTTGCGCACGAGCTCCCCGATCCCGACCGTCAGCCGGCCGAGGCCCGTGAACGCCCCGTCGACCGCGGTGCGGTCGCCGAACACGAGCGAGCGGGTCAGGTGCCGGCCGGGCTCGACCAGCAGGGCGTCGTTCACGGCGTCCTGGTACAGGTCGACGCGCGCGGCGCGGGTCAGCGGGGAGCCGGCGGGCGCGGTCTCGGGGACCGGCAGCGCGCCGTACTGGCGCCAGGCGAGGAGCGCCCCGGCGGCGACCGCCACGAGCGTCACGACCTGGATGACCAGGACCGGCAGCACCGGCTCGTGGTGCTCCACGTGCCCGGTGACCGGCTCCAGCCAGGTGGTGAAGCCGCCGCCCAGCTGGAGCACGAAGCCGAGCGCGACGGAGCCCAGCGCCAGCACGATCATCGGGATCGTCATGAGCGCGGGCGACTCGTGCGGGTGCGGCTCGTGGCCGGCCTCGTCACGGGTCCAGCGCTTGCGCCCGTGGAACGTCATGAAGAACAGGCGCGACATGTAGAACGCGGTGATGCCGGCGCCGATCAGCGCGACCAGGCCGAACACCCACGCCCGCCACTCGCCGGCGCCCTCCGGGACCACGAACGCGGACTCGATGATCTTGTCCTTCGACCAGAAGCCCGAGAACGGCGGGACGCCGAGGATCGCGAGCCAGCCGGCGCCGAACGTCACCCACGTGATGACCATGTACCTGCGCAGGCCGCCGAAGCGCCGCATGTCGGTCTGGTCGTCCATGCCGTGCATGACCGACCCGGCACCGAGGAACATGCCGGCCTTGAAGAAGCCGTGGGTCACGAGGTGGAAGATCGCGAACGCGTACCCGATGGGGCCGAGACCCGCGGCGAGCACCATGTAGCCGATCTGCGACATGGTCGACGCGGCGAGCGCCTTCTTGATGTCGTCCTTCGCGGAGCCGATGACCGCCCCGAGCACCAGCGTGATCGCGCCGATGATCGTCACGACGAGCTGCGCGGTCGGCGCGCCCTCGAACACCGGCGCGGACCGCACGATGAGGTAGACGCCCGCGGTGACCATGGTCGCCGCGTGGATGAGCGCGGACACCGGCGTGGGGCCGGCCATCGCGTCACCGAGCCAGGACTGCAGCGGGAACTGCGCCGACTTGCCGCAGGCCGCGAGCAGCAGCATCAGGCCGGTCGCGGTGAGCGTCGCGGTGGACGCGAGCCCGCCCTCGACGCCCGCGGCGACGCCCTCGAACGACACCGTGCCGAACGTCGCGAACATGAGCATCATCGCGACCAGCAGGCCGATGTCGCCGACGCGGTTGGCGACGAACGCCTTCTTCGCGGCGACGGCGTACGGCGTGTGGTGGTTCCAGAACCCGATGAGCAGGTACGACGCGAGACCCACGCCCTCCCAGCCGACGAACAGCAGGAGGTAGGAGTCCGCGAGCACCAGGATCAGCATCGCGGCGATGAAGAGGTTGAGGTACGCGAAGAACCGACGCCGCGCGGCGTCGTGCTCCATGTACGCGACCGAGTAGAGGTGGATCAGCGTGCCCACGAAGGTCACGAGCAGGACGAACGTCAGCGACAGCGGGTCGACCCGCAGCCCCGCGGCCAGGTCGAACCGGCCCGCGGAGATCCAGTCGAACAGGTGCAGGTCGAGCACCCGCTCGTCGGAGGGCCGGCCGAGCAGGTCCACCAGCAGGTACGCGGCGACCGCGAACGCGGACGCGGAGGCGACCACGCCGAGCCAGTGGCCCCAGCGGTCGCTGCGGCGCCCCAGGAGCAGCAGCAGGGCCGCACTCGCCAGCGGTACCGCGACCAGCAGCGCGGCGACGGAGGAAAGGTCCACGGTCCCCTCAGCTCTTCAGCAGGTTGATGTCGTCGACGGACGCCGACTTCCGCGTGCGGAAGATCGACACGATGATCGCCAGCCCGACGACCACCTCCGCGGCGGCGACGACCATGACGAAGAAGGCCATGACCTGGCCCGTCAGGTCCCCGTGCATCCGGGAGAAGGTGACCAGGGCGAGGTTCGTCGCGTTGAGCATGAGCTCGACGCCCATGAAGACGATGATCGCGTTCCGGCGCAGCAGCACCGTCGCGGCGCCGAGCGAGAACAGGATCGCGGACAGCACCAGGTAGTTCGTCAGCGTCACGGCTGCGTCTCCGTCCGGGTCGAGGCGCCGCCGAGGTCGATGTCGGTCTGCGGTCCGGTGGTCGTGCCCGGCGGTGCGGCGGGCGGGCGGGGCTCGTCGTCCGTGCTCGTCCCCAGGGCGGCCTCGACCTCGTCGGGCGTGACGGCGGTGCCGCGCTCCGCGAGGACGGCGGTGACGGCGCGCCGGTAGGTGTCGGCGCGGAACTCCGCCGTGCCGGCCTCCTGGCCGCGGATGCGCAGCACGCGCGGGACGGACTCGTCGATGGGGTTGCCCTGCGGGTCGAGCGCCGGCACGTCCATCGCGTTGTGCCGGGCGTACACGCCGGGGGCGGGCAGCGGCGTCAGGCGGGCGCCGGCCGCGACGCGCGCGGCGGCCCGCTCCGGCTGCTTCACCAGCGGCTTGAGGCGCTGCCGGTGCGTGAGCACCAGCGCGCCGAGCGCGGCCGTGACGAGCAGGGCACCGACGACCTCGAGGCCGAAGACGTGCTGCCCGAACACGATCCGCGCGACGCCCACCGGGTTGCCGTCGGCGTTCGCGGACTCCAGCCCGGCGGCGGCCGGGAACGTCGCCCGCCCGATCACCGAGACGAGCACGACCGCGAGACCGACCCCGGCGAGCCAGCCGATCCAGCGCTGGCCGCGGATGGTCTCCACCAGCGAGTCGGACGCGTCGACGCCGACGAGCATGAGGACGAACAGGAACAGCATCATGACCGCGCCGGTGTACACGACCACCTGGACGACGCCGAGGAACGGCGCCTCCTGCGCGATGTAGAGGAACGCCAGCGAGATCATGACCGTGATCACGCACAGGGCCGCGTGCACGGCCTTGCGCGCGAACAGCAGGCCGAGGGCCGCGAGCACCATGATCGGCGCCAGCACCCAGAACAGGACCGCCTCGGCGGTGCTCGGGCTCATCGGGCCTCCCCGCCCACCGGCTGGGTCGTGCCCGCCGCCCCGGCCCGGGCGCGTGCCGCCTCGAGCGTCTCGTCGTCGGGCCGGTGCTCCGCGACCCAGTCGACCTGGGCCGGCGTGGGCGCGGTGACCTCGCCGCGGTAGTACTCGGTGTCGGTCGTCCCCTCCACCATGGGGTGGGGCGCCGCGAGCATGCCGTCGACGAGCGGGCCGAGCAGGTCCTGCTTCTCGTAGATGAGGCCCTCGCGAGTCGGGCCCGCCAGCTCGAAGTCGTTGGTCATCGTGAGCGCGCGCGTCGGGCACGCCTCGATGCACAGGCCGCAGAAGATGCAGCGCAGGTAGTTGATCTGGTAGACGCGGCCGTAGCGCTCCCCGGGCGAGAACTGCTCGTCCGGGGTGTTGTCGGCGGCCTCGACGTAGATCGCGTCCGCGGGGCACGCCCACGCGCACAGCTCGCAGCCGATGCACTTCTCCAGGCCGTCCGGGTACCGGTTGAGCTGGTGCCGGCCGTGGAACCGCGGCTTCACGGGCGCCGTCTCGAACGGGTACTGCTCGGTGACGGTGCGGCTGAAGAAGTTCTTCAGCGTCACGCCGAACCCGGCGGCGGGCGCGAGGGCGTCGGCCACCGCGCTGCGCTTGGGGATCAGCGACTCGTACGGCCGCACCCGGCCCGCGGCGGCGACCTCGCCGCCGCCGTCGGCCTTCGCGACGGACTTGTCGGGCGTGTCAGCCACGCGGCACCTCCTGGGTGGGGGACTCGGGGGCGTCGCCCTCGTCGGACGCGCCGGCGGCGGGACCGCCGACCAGCGCGGGGGACGCGGGCGCCTGGGCCTGGCGACGCAGCGCGCGCGGCGAGGGCGGCAGCGTCTGGCCGGGCAGCGGCGGGACCGGGAAGCCGCCGGCGAACGCGTCGAACGGCTCGTCCGAGCGGTCCGGCTCCGGCTCCGGCTTCTTCTCCGGGATGAGGAACGACACGAGGACGATCGCGACGATCACGCCCGCGAGGACGAACATCAGGGTGTCGAGCTCGACCTCGGCGAACTGGCGGACGCCCTGGACCACCGCGACGCACACCAGCCACACCAGGGCGGCCGGGATGAGCACCTTCCAGCCGAACTTCATGAACTGGTCGTACCGGAACCGCAGCAGCGTGCCGCGGATCCACACGAACAGGAACATGAACAGCCAGACCTTGGCGACGAACCACAGCAGCGGCCACCAGCCGGTGTTGAACATGCCGTCGTTGATCGCCGACAGCGGCCACGGGGCGCGCCAGCCGCCGAAGAACAGCGTGGTCGCCACCGCGGAGACGTTGAGCATGTTGATGTACTCGGCGAGGAAGAACCACGCGAACTTCATCGAGGAGTACTCGGTGGTGTACCCGCCGACGAGCTCGCCCTCGGCCTCCGGGAGGTCGAACGGCAGGCGGTTGGTCTCGCCGACCATCGAGATCACGTAGATGACGAACGCCGGCGCCAGCGGGATGAGCCACCACAGGGTGGTCTGCGAGCCGACGATCTCCGAGGTCGACATGGACCCCGCGAGGATGAAGACGCTGACCAGCGACAGGCCCATCGCGAGCTCGTACGAGATGACCTGCGCGGTCGAGCGCACGGCACCCAGCAGCGGGTAGGTCGAGTTGGACGACCAGCCGCCGAGCACGATGCCGTACACGCCGACGGACGCGCACGCGAGGATGTACAGCACCGCGACCGGGAAGTCCGTGAGCTGCAGCGGCGTCACCACGCCGAAGATCGAGACCTCCGGGCCGAACGGGATCACCGCGTACGTCAGCAGCGAGCAGAACACCGCGATGAACGGCGCGACGATGTAGACCACCTTGTCGGCGGCCTTGACCGTCATGTCCTCCTTGAGCAGGAGCTTCATCGCGTCGGCCAGCGACTGGAACAGGCCGAACGGGCCGTGGACGTTCGGGCCGGGGCGCAGCTGCATCCGGCCGACCACGCGGCGCTCGAACCAGATGGCGATGAGCACGCTCAGCAGCAGGAACACCAGGATGCCGACCGCCTTGAGCAGCCAGACCCAGAACACGTCCTGGCTGAAGTCGGCGGCGCCGCCGTCGACGGCGGCCGCGGGCAGCGCGGCCGGCAGGCCGGTGAGCACGGGGCTGAGCACGGCGCTCATGCGGTGACCTCCTCGTCGGCGCCGGTCCCGGCGTCGGTGGTGGCGGTGGCGTCGGGGGCGGCGGCCGCGACCCGGACCAGGTCGCCCGGCAGCGCGTGGAGCGCGTCCCGGACCTGGCTGCCGGCGGACGCGGTGGGCAGCCACACGACGTGGTCGACCATGTCGGTCACCACGACGGGCAGCGTGATCGCGCCCGCGTCGGTGGACACCGTGACGCGACCGCCCGGCTCGATCCCCGCGGCGGCGGCCGTCGCGGCCGACAGCCGGGCGACCGGGCGCTTCGCGGTGCCGGCCAGGAACGGCTCGCCGTCCTGCAGCCGGCCGGCGTCCAGCAGCTGGTGCCACGTCGCGAGCACGGCGTGCCCGGGCGCGACGGCCGGCGGCTCGGCGGAGGCGGCGGCGGGCGCGGGCACCCGGGCGCCGTCCCACTCGCCGGTCAGCGCGTCCGCGTCGGCGTGCACGTCGGCGATCGTGCGCAGGCCGAGGGCGACGCCGAGCTCGTCCGCCAGCGCGTCGAGGACGCGGTGGTCGGCCATGGCGGTCGACGTCAGGGCCTGCGGGAACGGCCGCGGGCGGCCCTCCCAGCTGACGAACGTGCCGGGGCGCTCCACCGGCGGCGCGACGGGCAGCACCACGTCGGCCAGGGCGGTGACCTCGGACGCCCGGACCTCCAGCGAGACCACGAACCCCGCGGCGGCCAGCGCGGCGCGCGCCGCTGCCGGGTCCGGCAGGTCGCGCGGCTCGAGCCCGCCGACCAGCAGGCCGCCCAGCGTGCCGTCCGCCGCCGCGGCGAGGATCGCCGAGGTGTCGCGGCCCGGCTCCGCCGGCAGGTGCTCGACGTCCCAGGCCGCGGCCACGTCGACGCGGGCCGCCGCGTCGGCGACGGGGCGACCGCCCGGCAGCAGGGTCGGCAGGGCGCCGGCCTCGACGCCGCCGCGCTCGCCCGCGCGGCGCGGGATCCACGCCAGGCGCGCGCCCGTGCGCGCCGCCAGCCGCAGCGCGGCCGACAGGGCGCCCGGCACGGCGGCGAGCCGCTCGCCCACGAGCACCAGCGCGCCCTCGGCGCCGAGCGCGGCACCGGCGTCGGCCAGCTCGCCGGAGCCGATGGCGTCGAGGACCTCGGGCTCGGTGCCCGGCGCGGCCTTGATCAGCGTGCCGTCCAGGCGCTCCAGCCCGCGGCTCGCGAGCGGCGCGACGGACAGCACGCGCGTCCGGCCCGCGACCACGCCCTTGCGCAGCCGCAGGAACACGACGCCGGCCTCCTCCTCGGCCTCCAGGCCCGCCAGCAGCACGGCCGGCGCGGCCTCCAGGTCGCGGAACGTCACGCCGAGCCCGGTGCCCGCGACCGCGTGGCCGAGGAACGCGAGCTCCTCGTCCGAGTGCGGCCGGGCGCGCAGGTCGACGTCGTTGGTGCCGAGCACGACGCGGGCGAACTTGCCGTACGCGTAGGCGTCCTCGACGGTCAGGCGGCCGCCGGGCAGCACGCCCACGCCGCCGGCCGCGCGGGCCTGCTCCAGGCCGTGCGCCGCGACCTCCAGGGCCTCGGCCCAGGAGGCCGGGTGCAGCTCACCCTTCGTGCCGTCCGCCGCGACGTCCCGCACCAGCGGGGTCGTGATGCGGTCGGCCGCGGCCTGCCAGGTGAACGCGAAGCGGTCCTTGTCGGTGATCCACTCCTCGTTGACCTCCGGGTCCTCGCCCGCGAGGCGACGCAGCACGACGCCGCGCCGGTGGTCGACGCGGATCGCCGCGCCGGAGGAGTCGTGCTCCGCGACACCCGGCGTCGACACCAGGTCGAACGGGCGGGCGCGGAACCGGTACGCCGCGCCGGTCAGCGCGCCGACCGGGCAGATCTGCACGGTGTTGCCGGAGAAGTAGGACGCGAACGGCGAGCCGGACTCGTCGTCCTCGGCCGGGCCGACCGGGATGTCGGCGCCGAGGAAGACGCCGTCGGCCGGCAGCCGGTCCGCGTCCTCGATGGTCTCGCCGACGCCGCCGTCGGCGCCCGCGAAGCCCAGGACGTCCGCGTCGAAGCGGCCGATCTGCTGCATCGCGCCGCGCTTCTGCAGGTCGATGAACGGGTCGCCCGCGATCTCCCGGGAGAACCGGGTGCAGCGCTGGCACAGGATGCAGCGCTCACGGTCCAGCAGGATCTCGGTCGAGATCGCCAGCGGCTTCGGGAACGTCCGCTTGACGTCGACGAACCGGCTCGTGGCGCGGCCGTTCGACATCGCCTGGTTCTGCAGGGGGCACTCGCCGCCCTTGTCGCAGACCGGGCAGTCCAGCGGGTGGTTGATGAGCAGCAGCTCCATGACGCCGTGCTGCGCCTTGTCCGCCTCGGCCGACGTGCGCTGCGTGCGCACCTCCATGCCGGGGGTGGCGGTCAGGGTGCAGGAGGCCTGGGGCTTCGGCATCTTCGCGAGGTTGCCGTCGCGCCCCGGGGCCCAGACCTCGACGAGGCACTGCCGGCAGGCGCCGGCCGGCGCGAGCAGCGGGTGGTCGCAGAACCGCGGGATCTGGATCCCGAGCTCCTCGGCGGCGCGGATGACCAGGGTGCCCTTCGGCACGGTGGTCTCGATGCCGTCGATCGTGAACGTGACGCCGTCCGTGGGCGCGGGGGCGCCGGAGGGCTTGGACGCTGTGACTGTCATGCGTGGGCTCCCGCGAGCTGGCCGGTGCGGCGCGGCGTGTAGGGGAAGAGGGCCGAGCGCTCCGGCGGGAACAGCACGTCCGCCGGGGTGTGGGTGCCGGCCTCGAACTCCTCCCGGAAGTACTGGATGGCGGAGGTGATCGGGCTGGTGGCGCCGTCCCCGAGGGCGCAGAACGCCTTGCCGAGGATGTTGTCGCACAGGTCGAGCAGCAGGTCGATGTCGCCCGGGGTGCCCTGGCCGGCCTCGAGGCGCCCGAGCACCTGCGCCAGCCAGAACGTGCCCTCGCGGCACGGGGTGCACTTGCCGCAGGACTCGTGCTTGTAGAACTGCGTCCACCGGGAGACGGCCTTGACGACCGACACGGTGTCGTCGAACACCTGCAGGGCGCGGGTGCCGAGCATGGAGCCGGCGGCGCCGACCTCCTCGTAGGTGAGCGGCACGTCGAGGTGCTCGGCCGTGAAGATCGGCGTGGAGGACCCGCCCGGGGTCCAGAACTTCAGCTCGTGGCCCTCACGGACCCCGCCGGCCATCTCCAGCAGCTCCCGCATCGTGATGCCGAGCGGGGCCTCGTACTGGCCGGGGCGCTGCACGTGGCCGGACAGCGAGAACAGGCCGTGGCCCGGCGACCGGTCGGTGCCCATGCGGCGGAACCAGTCCGAGCCGCCGAGCACGATGCCGGGGACGGACGCGATCGACTCGACGTTGTTGACGACGGTCGGCCGCGCGTACAGGCCGGCGACGGCGGGGAACGGCGGCTTCAGGCGCGGCTGGCCGCGGCGCCCCTCGAGCGAGTCGAGCAGCGCCGTCTCCTCGCCGCAGATGTACGCGCCGGCACCGGCGTGCACGGTGACCTCCAGGTCGTACCCGCTGCCCAGGATGTTCTTCCCGAGGTAGCCCTTGGCGTACGCCTCCTCGACGGCCTTGAGCAGCCGGCGGTAGACGTGCACGACCTCGCCGCGCAGGTAGATGAACGCGTGGTGGCAGCCGATGGCGTACGACGTGATCGCGACGCCCTCCACCAGCACCTGCGGGTCCGCGAGCATGAGCGGGATGTCCTTGCAGGTGCCCGGCTCGGACTCGTCGGCGTTGACCACGAGGTAGCGCGGGCCGCCGTCGGGCGCGGGCAGGAAGCCCCACTTCATGCCCGTCGGGAAGCCGGCGCCGCCGCGGCCGCGCAGGCCGGAGTCCTTGACCACGGTCACCACGTCGGCGGCGTCCATGGACAGCGCCTTGCGCAGGCCCCGGTAGCCGCCCTTCGACTCGTACGTGCCGAGCGTCCACGGGCGGTCGGCGTCCCAGCGCTCGGAGAGCACCGGGGTCAGCGTCGTCTCGGCCATCACGACTCCTTCGCGGGGGTGTCGGTGGAGGGCGTGTCGCCCGCGGGCTCGCTGGTGTCGTCGGCCCGGTGCTCGGCCTTCTCCTGCTCCGCGGTGCGTTCCGGCGCGCCGGCCGCGGGCCGGTCGACGCTGGACTGCGTGCCGCCGGGCTGCGGGGCGGAGCCGGCCGCGGGGGCCTGCGTGGCGGGGGCGGCGGGCTCGGCCGCCGCCCCGTCGGAGCCGTCGAGCGCCGGGGCGCTCCAGCCCTTCTCGCGCGCCAGCTCCAGGCCCCGCAGGGTGGCGGGTCCGGCCGCGACGCCCTCGTCGGCGAGCCCGTCGGAGAACCCGGCGAGCACCCGCGAGACCTGCTTGAACGTCTGCACCCGGGAGGGGCCGCGGGTCGGGGCCACGGGCTCCCCCGCGATGAGCTTCCCGACGACCTCCGCCGCGGACTCCGGCGTCTGGTTGTCGAAGAACTCCCAGTTGATCATCATGACCGGCGCGAAGTCGCAGGCCGCGTTGCACTCGATGCGCTCGAGCGTGATCTTGCCGTCGGCCGTCGTCTCGTCGTTCCCCACGCCGAGGCGCTCGGTGAGGTCCTCCCAGATCGCGTCGCCGCCCATGATCGCGCAGAGCGTGTTGGTGCAGACGCCCACCGTGTACTCGCCGTTGGGGCGGCGCTTGTACTGCGTGTAGAACGTCGCGACCGCCGAGACCTGCGCGGTCGACAGGTCCAACGTCTGCGCGCAGAACGCGACGCCCGCCGGGCTGACGTAGCCGTCCTCGCTCTGCACCAGGTGCAGCAGCGGCAGCAGGGCCGACCGGCTGTCGGGGTAGCGCGCGACGACCTGCGCGGCGTCGGCGGCGAGCCGGGCGCGCGTCTCCTCGTCGTACGCCGCGCGGGGACGGCCGCTGCCGGGCACGCGCGGGTGGTCGATCGTGGTCATCAGCGGTCCACCCCTCCGAGCACCGGGTCGATGGAGGCGACCGAGCAGACGACGTCCGCCACCTGGCCGCCCTCGCACAGCACCGAGACGGCCTGCAGGTTGTTGAACGACGGGTCGCGGAAGTGCGCCCGGTACGGCTTGGTGCCCCCGTCGGAGACGAGGTGCACGCCGAGCTCGCCGCGGGGGTGCTCGACGGTCTGCCACGCCTGCCCCGCCGGGACCCGGAAGCCCTCGGTCACGAGCTTGAAGTGGTGGATCAGGGCCTCCATCGAGGTGCCCATGATCTCGCGGATGTGGTCGAGCGAGTTGCCCATGCCGTCCGAGCCGATGGCGAGCTGCGCCGGCCACGCGATCTTCTTGTCGCCGACCATGACCGGGGCCCCGCCGCGCTGGCCGCCGGCCTGCAGGCGCTCGAGCACCTGGTCGATGATCCGCATCGACTGGTAGCACTCCTCGATGCGCAGGACCATGCGGTCCCAGCAGTCCGAGCCCTCGGCGACCGGGACGTCGAAGTCGTAGGTCTCGTAGCCGCAGTACGGCGCGGCCTTGCGCACGTCGTACGGCAGGCCGGTCGACCGGAGCATCGGGCCGGTGATGCCCAGCGCCATGCAGCCCGCGAGGTTCAGCACCCCCACGTTCTGCAGCCGCCCCTTGAGGATCGGCTGGCCGAGCATGAGGTCCTCGAGCTGCTTCATGTAGCGCCGCACGCCGACCAGCGCCTCGCGGATCGAGTCGAGCGCGCCCGGGGGGATGTCCTGCGCGACGCCGCCGGGGCGGATGTACGCGTGGTTCATGCGCAGGCCGCTGATGAGCTCGAAGATCCGCAGGATCTCCTCGCGGGCCGTGAACCCGATCGTCATGATCGTCGTCGCGCCCAGCTCGTTGCCGCCGGTCGCGAGGCACACCAGGTGCGACGAGATCCGGTTGAGCTCCATCATCAGCACCCGGATCTGGGTGGCGCGCTCCGGGACGTCGTCCGTGATGCCCAGCAGCTTCTCGACCGCCAGGCAGTACGCGGCCTCCTGGAACAGCGGGGCGACGTAGTCCATGCGGGTGCAGAACGTCACGCCCTGGGTCCAGGTGCGGAACTCCATGTTCTTCTCGATGCCGGTGTGCAGGTACCCGATGCCCGCGCGGGCCTCGGTCACCGTCTCGCCGTCGATCTCGAGCATGAGCCGGAGCACGCCGTGCGTGGACGGGTGCTGCGGGCCCATGTTGACGACGATGCGCTGCTCGCCGAGCCGGGCGGCCTCCTCGGCGATGTCGGACCAGTCGCCGCCCGTCGCCTCGAAGGTGCGCAGGCCGACGGTCTCGTCGTCGACCACGTGGCCCGTGGCGTGGACGTCCGGAGGGGTCTGGGTCGTCATGAGTACTGCCTCCGCTGGTCGGCCGGCGGGATGGTCGCGCCCTTGTACTCGACCGGGATGCCGCCGAGCGGGTAGTCCTTGCGCTGCGGGTGCCCGGGCCAGTCGTCCGGCATCTCGATCCGCGCCAGGTCGGTGCGGCCCGTGAAGACGATGCCGAAGAAGTCCCAGGTCTCCCGCTCGTGCCAGTCGTTCGCCGGGTAGACCCCGACGGTGCTGGGGATCGTGGGGTCGCCCTCGGGGGCGGCCACCTCGAGACGCAGGCGGCGGCCGTGGGTGACCGACACCAGGTGGTAGACGGCGTGCAGCTCGCGGCCCGTGTCGTGCGGGTAGTGCACGCCGCTGACGCCGAGCGAGAGCTCGAACCGCAGGTCCTGGTCGTCGCGCAGGTGCTGCGCGACCTCGACGAGGTGCTCCCGCGCGATGTTCAGCGTGAGCTCGCCGCGGTCCACGACGACGGACTCCAGCGCGGCGTCCGCCCCCGTGCCGGAGGCGTCCAGCAGCTCGCTCAGCACGTCGACGACCTCGTCGAACCAGCCGCCGTACGGCCGCTCGCTCGGGCCGGGCAGCGCCACGGTCTGCACCAGGCCGCCGAACCCGGACGTGTCGCCCGAGCCGTGCACGCCGAACATGCCCTGCCGGGTCGTGACGACCTCCAGCGGCAGCGTCCGGTCGGCGGGCACGTTCTGCGAGCCGGCCTCGAGGGCCGACTCGCTCGTCGTCTGCGCGCCGGCGTCCGCGCCGGACGCGTCACCGGCCTTCGCGGCCTCGGCGGCGTCGCGCTTCTCGTCGCTCATCGCAGCAGTCCCGTCATGTGCGAGGTGGGGGCGGCCTGGAGCGCGGCGGCCTCGACCTTGCGCGCGATCTCGGCGCGGTCCCGGCCGAGCGGCTCGTTCTTGATCTGCTCGTGCAGCTCGAGGATCGCGTTCAGCAGCATCTCCGGGCGCGGGGGGCAGCCCGGCAGGTAGATGTCGACCGGCACGATGTGGTCGACGCCCTGCACGATCGCGTAGTTGTTGAACATGCCGCCGCTGCTCGCGCAGACGCCCATGGACAGCACCCACTTGGGCTCGGCCATCTGGTCGTAGACCTGCCGCACGACCGGCGCCATCTTCTGGCTCACGCGGCCCGCGACGATCATGAGGTCGGACTGCCGCGGCGACGCCCGGAACACCTCCATGCCGAACCGGGAGATGTCGAACCGGGACCCGCCCGTCGCCATCATCTCGATCGCGCAGCACGCGAGGCCGAACGTCACCGGCCACAGCGACGCCTTGCGGACCAGGCCCGCGAGCGTCTCGACCGAGGTCAGCAGGAACCCCGAGGGGGCCTCTTCGATACCCATGTCAGTCCTCGTCCCACTCCAGGCCGCCGCGGCGCCACTCGTACAGGAACGGCACCGTGATCAGCGCCAGGAACCCCATCATCGCCACCAGCCCGAACACCGCGAGCTCGGCGAAGGACACCGCCCACGGGTACAGGAACACGACCTCGATGTCGAAGATGATGAAGGTCATCGCGACCAGGTAGTACTTCACCGGGAACCGCCCGCCGCCCACGGCGTGCGGGGTCGGCTGGATGCCGCACTCGTAGGCCTCGAGCTTCGCGCGGTTGTACCGCTTGGGGCCGATCACGGCGCTGGCGGCGAGGCCGCCGACGGCGAGGACGGCAGCCACCCCCATCATGACGAGGAGGGGGATGTACGGGTTGGTCATCGGTTTGCTCTCCCGGTGGGGGGTGGAGTGCGGGCCGGTCGTGGGACGGCGGGGACGGGCGAGGTCCCCCTCGTCAGGGTGGTGCGGTCATGCGGCCGGCGCCAGCCGTGCGAGCGCCGCGATCGTCCGGTCCGCCCAGTCGCCGCCGCGCGGCTCGTAGCAGTCGGCGAGCAGCTTGTGCGTGAGCTTCATGACGGTCGGGCGGGGCAGCCCGTACCGCGTGCACACGCGCATGACCTGGGGGTGCTCGATGAGCTTCACGAACACCCGGCCGAGCGAGTAGTAGCCGCCCAGGTCGTCCTTCATGCGCGAGCCGTAGGTGGCGAGCGCGCGCTCCCGTCCGGCGGCGGTGCCCCGCGCGGTGGCCTGGACGATCGCGTCCGCCGCGACCCGGCCGGCCTGCAGGGCGTACGCGATGCCCTCGCCGTTGAACGGGCTCACCATGCCGGCCGCGTCGCCGACCAGCATGAGGCCGCGGCCGTACAGCGGGCCGCGGTTGAACCCCATCGGCAGCGCGGCCCCGCGGACGGGGCCGAGCTGGTTCTCCGGGGTGAACTCCCACTCCGCGGGGGCGTTCGCCATCCACTTCGCGAAGAGGTCCTTGTAGTCGACCTTCGTGGCGGCGGCCGTGGAGGACACCGAGCCGAGGCCGACGTTCGCGGTGCCGTCGCCGAGCGAGAAGATCCAGCCGTAGCCGGGCATGAGGTTCGACGCGTGGGGCACGCCGTCCCAGAGCTCGAGGTGGCTCTCCATCCACGGGTCGTCGTGGCGCGGGGTGCGGAAGTACGTGCGGACGGCCACGCCCAGGGGGCGGTCGTCGCGCTTCTCCAGGCCGAGGCCGGTCGCGAGGCGGGCGGAGACGCCGTCGGCCGCGATGACCACCGGCGCGCGGTACGTGACGGGGTCGCCGGCGCGGCGGCCGTCCGCGTCGACCGGGCGCGCCTGCACGCCGACCACGCGGCCGGTGCGCTCGTCCAGCAGCGGGCCGGTGACGTTGGTGCGATCCTGCACCTTGGCGCCGGCGGCGCGGGCGTGCTCCAGCAGCAGGTGGTCCAGCGACATCCGCGAGCGCGCCAGCCCGTACGACGGGTAGGACGACAGCTCGGGCCACGGCAGCTCGACGACGTGCCCGCCGCCGAGGACGCGCAGGCCGACGTTGCGGATCCAGCCGTCCTCCTCGCGCAGCGGGACGCCCATGCGGGCGAGCTCCGCCACGGCGCGCGGGGTCAGGCCGTCGCCGCAGACCTTGTCGCGCGGGAAGGAGGCCTTGTCGAGCAGCAGCACGGACAGCCCGGCGGCGGCGCAGTGGTAGGCCGCGCTGGACCCACCGGGTCCGGCGCCGACGACGATGACGTCCGCGTCGTCGCTCTTGCCACTGTGCACAGTTCGCCCCATTTGTGAATGCCTTCACACCTGTTTCAGGCCGAGTCTAGTGATCGGACCAAGGTCCTGTCTGCGAAGGCTTGCCTCAGTAGCCTCGTCGCTCCTGACCAGGGCACCTGCGGGACTTTCGTCCCACGACTGGTCCTACCGGGGTCCCGGATTCGTCCCACGATGCAGCGCGACGATCCCGCCCGACAGGTTCCGGTACGCGACCGAGCTCCAGCCCGCCTCGTGCAGCAGCCGGGCCAGCCCGACCTGGTCCGGCCAGTCCTGGATCGACTCCGCGAGGTACGTGTACGCCGCCGACTCGCGCGCCACGACGCGCGCCACCGCCGGCAGCGCCCTGGTCAGGTACCCGTCGTACACGGCGCGGAACGGCGCCCAGGACGGCGTCGAGAACTCGCACACCACCAGGCGTCCGCCCGGCCGGGTCACCCGGCGCATCTCCCGCAGCGCGCGGACCGTGTCCACGACGTTCCGCAGCCCGAACGAGATGGTCACCGCGTCGAACACCCCGTCCGCGAAGGGCAGCGCCGTCGCGTCCCCCGCGGTGAACGGCAGGTCCGGGCGCCGCCGCTTGCCGACCGTGAGCATCCCCGTCGACAGGTCGCACGGCACGACCTTGACGCCGGCGTCCGCCAGCGGCTCGCTGGACGTGCCCGTCCCCGCCGCGAGGTCCAGCACCGTCTCCCCCGGCAGGGCGTCGAGCGCCTTGAGGGTCGCGCGGCGCCACGCGCGGTCCTGGCCCAGCGACAGCACGTCGTTGGTCAGGTCGTACCGGCGGGCGACGCCGTCGAACATGCTGGCGACGTCGCGGGGGTCCTTGTCGAGGGAGGCACGGGGCATGGGGCCATGGTGTCAGGTCCGCCGGGGGCGGGCGCGCACGCGGGGGCCGGCGCCGGCGGCGTTCGGATCCGGACGGACGGGCACGCCCGGCGCGTCGGGGTGGACGGATCCGAACGGGGCCGGGTGGGCGGGGCCGAAGACGTGGGCAGGGCGGTGGCGGTCGTACCCTGGTCGGCGATGACCAGCCCCCTCGGCGACCGCGGCACCGCCGCGTCCCCGCACCCCGAGCCGCTCGTGGTGCGCACCGTCCCGCTCGACGCCCCCGACGACCTGCTGTCCCTGCTCCCCGAGGACGCACCGCTCACGTGGGTGCGCCGCGGCGACGGCCTGGTCGGCTGGGGCGAGGCGGCGCGGGTCGAGGTCGCGGGCGCGACGCGGTTCGCCGACGCCGAGCGGGCGTGGCAGCAGGTCGTCGCGCACGCGGTGGTCCGCGACGAGGTGCGGCTGCCCGGCACCGGGCCGGTGGCGTTCGGCTCGTTCGCCTTCGACGACGCCTCCGCGGCGGGCGGCGTGCTCGTGGTGCCGGAGGTCGTCGTGGGCCGCCGCGACGGCCGCGCCTGGCTGACGGTGGTCGGCACGGCCGGCGCGCTCGGGCCCGCCCCCGACTGGACGACGGTCGCCCGGCACGTCGCCGGGCTGACGCCCGTGCGCGCCCCCGGCGAGGTGACGTACTCCTCCGGCTCCGTCCCGGCCGAGGACTGGCCGGAGGTCGTGGCTCGCGGCGTCGCCGCGATCCGCGCCGGCGAGGTCGACAAGGTGGTGCTCGCGCGCGACGAGGTGGCCACCACCACGGAGCCGCTGGACGTCCGGCACGCGCTCGGGCGCCTCGCGGAGCGCTACCCGACCTGCTGGACGTTCTCCGTCGACGGGCTGATCGGCGCGACGCCGGAGCTGCTCGTCCGGTCGGACAAGGGCCTGGTCACCTCGCGCGTGCTCGCCGGGACGATCCGGCGCACCGGCGACGACGACGCCGACCTGGCGCACGCCGCGATCCTCGCGCACTCGTCGAAGGACCTCGAGGAGCACGAGTACGCGGTGACCTCCGTGGCCCGGGCGCTCGCGCCGTTCTGCTCGTCCACCAACGTGCCCGACGCGCCGTTCGTGCTGCACCTGCCGAACGTGCTGCACCTGGCGTCCGACGTGACCGGGGTGCTCGCGGGTGCCGGCGAGGGCGGCGACGTGCCGCACCCGACCTCGCTCGCGCTCGCGGCCGCGCTGCACCCGACGGCCGCGGTGTGCGGGACGCCGACCGACGCCGCCCGGGCGCTGATCCGACGCGTCGAGGGCATGGACCGCGCGCGGTACGCCGGGCCCGTCGGCTGGGTCGGCGCGGACGGCGACGGCGAGTGGGGCATCGGGCTGCGCTCGGCCGAGCTCGACCCGGACGACCCGCACCGGCTGCGGCTGTTCGCGGGCTGCGGCATCGTCGCGGCGTCCGACCCGGCGGCGGAGCTCGCGGAGTCGCGGGCGAAGCTGGTCCCGATGCGGACGGCGCTCGCGACGGACTGACGCGCCGGCCCACGTCGCCCGGACGATCGGATCCGCACGCACCGACACGCCGCGCGCGTCCGCGCGAACGGATCCGAACGCACCGGTTCTGGTCTGCTCACGACGCCGGCACGTCCACCGCGCGACCCCGGCGGTGCGGCAGCGCACCGGACGGACGGCGGCCCCCGCCGCGCGCCGGGGGTGGGCGCTGCGACGGGGGCCGTCGGTGCGGCGGCGGGGGGCAGGACCCGCCGCCGGAGGCCCGGACGGGGCAGGGGGTCACCCGCCCGGGCGGTCGTGGGGCGCGGGGTCAGCCGCGGCCCTGCTGCTGCTGCTGGAACCACTCCCAGAGCTGCTCGGGGGTCATGTCCTCCAGGCTGCCGGGGCCCTGGCCGGGCGACTGCTGCTCACCCTGCTCGGACCCACCCTGCTCCGAACCACCCTGCTCGGAGCCGCCCTGGCCCGAGCCCTGGTCCTGCGTCGCGGTGGCCTCGAGCGTCGCGAGGGTCACGTCGACGTCCATCGACTTCCCGTCGCGCACCACCGTGAGGGTGACCTGGTCGCCGGACGCGTGCGCCCGGACGTAGCCGGTCAGCGACTCCGCCCCGCCCACGGCGCGACCGTCGATCGCCACGATGACGTCGTCGGGCTCCAGCCCGGCCTTCGCGGCCGGCGTGCCGTCGGAGACGCTCTTGACCGTCGCCCCGGCGCGCGTCACGCCGTCGGCGGTGGCCGTGCCGTCGCCCAGGGTGACGCCGAGGAACGCGTGCTCCGCGGTGCCGTCCTGGATGAGCTGGCCGGAGATCATGTCGACCACGTCGACCGGGATCGCGAAGCCCAGGCCGATCGAGCCGGACTGGCTCGACGTGGTGGCGATGGACGACGTGATGCCGATGACCCGGCCCTGCGCGTCGAACAGCGGACCGCCGGAGTTGCCGGGGTTCACGGCCGCGTCGATCTGGATCGCGTTCGTCACGACGGTGTCGGACGCCCCGGACTCGGTGGTCGACACCGGTCGGTCGAGCGCGGACACGATGCCGGTGGTCACGGTGTTGGCCAGGCCGAGCGGGTTGCCGACCGCCATGACCGGGTCGCCGACCGCGACGTCCCCGACGCTGCCGAACGTGGCGGGCGACAGGTCGTCCGGGGCGTCCCGCAGCTGCACGACGGCCAGGTCCGTGGTCGGGTCCGTGCCCACGACGTCGGCCGTGAAGATGCGGCCGTCGGTGAGGGTGACCTGCACCTCGCCGTTCTCCGCGCCGGACACGACGTGGTTGTTGGTGACGACGTGACCCTCGGAGTCCACGATCACGCCGGAGCCCTCGGCCCCGCCGTTGCTGGTGGTGACCTGGATCGCGACGACGGACGCCTGCACGGCCGACGCGACGGCCTGCCAGTCGGGGTCCTCCGTGGAGGAGCCCGAGACCGGGACGGTGTCGCTCTCGGAGCGGCCGATCGACGAGATGTCCGCGGCGCGGGAGCCGCCGCCGTCCTGGTCGTCGAACGCGCCGGTGAGCGCCGCGGTGCCGAGGCTGCCGAGCAGGGCCGCGGCCGCGGCGACGCCGACGACCGGCAGCCACAGGCGGTTGCGCGGGGACCGCGACCCGCCCTCGGGGGCTCCGGGGCCGGGGACGGCCGGGCCGCCCGGACCGGCCGGGGCCTCGCCCGCCGGGGCCGGCCGGCGGAAGGCCGCCAGCGGGTCGTGGCCCGCGGCACCCTGTCCGGCGGCGGGCTGCCCGGCGGCGGGCTGCGGTGCCGGGGCGGGCTGCTGCGCCGCGGCGTGGGCGTAGGGGCCCGGCTGCGGCGCGGGGGCCTGCGGCGCGCCGTGGTGGTACGGCGCGGGGTACGGGGGCTGCGGGGCGGCGGCCTGCGGCACCGCCTGCGTCGCCGCGGGCGTGATGCGCTGGGTCGGGGCCTCCTGCGGATGCGTCGCGGACGCGGGCGGGCCGGCCGGCGGCTGGTCCTGCGGCCCGGCGGCCGGGGTGGCCGCCAGCGGCTCGGTGGCGGCGGCGCGGTCGTGCTGCGGGAGGTGCTCGGTCGGGGCGGTGCCCTGCGGCGCGGGCACGGGCTGGGTGGGGGCGGGCGCCTGCGGCGCGGCGGCGAGCTGCTCGTCACGCTGCGGCTGCGCGGCGCCCGCGTCCGGCCGGTGTCCCTCGGGGGTGCTGGTCATGGTCGGTTCCTCCTTCTCGCCGACCATGAGACTCCTCGCCCCTGGAGCGACGCTCGGGGGAACCTGGGAGTCTGCTGCGAGTTCGGCGACGACGGCGAGCGACCACCGGCGCGCCGACGGAGGTCAGCGCCCCGCGGGCCCCCGGACCGCGTCCCTCACCGCGGCCGCCAGCCGGTCCCCGAGCGCGCGCCGGTCGGCGCGGTCGACGCGGACCTCGACCACCGACAGCCCCCGGCCGGGCGCCGCGAGCGCGGCGTCGAGCGCCGGCCCGTCGCCGACGCGCACGTGCCGTACCCCGTACCCCGCGCACAGCGCCGCGAGGTCGGCGGCGTGCGGCGTCGCGAACACCCGCTCGAACGCCCGGGCACGCTCCGGCGCGCCGTGCTCGAGGGTCGCGAAGATCGACCCGCCGCCGTCGTTGAGGACCACGACCTGCAGGTCCGGCACCTGCTCCGTCGTGGGCACCAGCAGGCCGCCCACGTCGTGCAGGAACGTGAGGTCGCCGACGAGCGCCCGCACCCGGCGCCCGGGCAGCCCGAGCGCGACCCCGGCCGCCGTGGACACCATGCCGTCGATGCCGGCCAGGCCGCGGTTGGCGACCACCGCGGGCGGGGAGTCCCAGCGCGCCACCAGGTCGAGGTCCCGCACGGGGTTCGAGGAGCCGACCACGAGCACGTCGCCGGGCAGGCACGCCCGCGCGACGTGCCGCACCGCGCGCGGCCCGGTCATGGGGGGCGTGCCGCGGATCGGGGGCGCCGACGGGTCGTCGTCCAGCAGCGCGTCGAGGGCCTCGGACGCGGCGGCGTCCGCGCGCTGCCAGGCCGCCAGCCAGCGGGGGTCGCCCGCGGGACCCGCCAGCCAGGACGACGGCACACCGGGCAGCACGCGGTCCGCCGCGCGTCCGGCGTCCGGCCAGCCCGCGCCCGACGGCGCGACCACGGTCAGGTCGACGTCGTCGCGGGCGAGCAGCGCGCTCACCGGGCGGGACAGCGTCGGCCGGCCGAGCAGGACGACCGACCGCACCCGACCGCCGAGGTCCGGGTCGGCGAGCAGCAGGCGGTAGGCCGCCAGGGCGTTCGGTCCGCCGCGCGCGCCCGACGACGGCTCCGCCAGCAGCGGCCACCCCCGGGCCTCCGCGAGCCGGCGCGCGTCCGGCCCCGCGGCGTCACCGGCCACCACCACGACGGGACCCGGCGGATCCGCGGGCTCCGGGGCGCCCCACCCGTCCGCGCGCGGCGACCCCGCGGGCACGCGCGCCACGACGTCCGGCCGGCCGGCCGCGTCCGGCGCGGGCCACGCCGCGTCGTCGACGCCGAGCGGCTCGCGGTACGCCAGGTCGAGGTGCACGGGGCCGGGGTCGGCGGTGCGGGTGCCGAGCGCCGCGGCGACCGCCCGCGTCACCAGGTGCCGCAGGTCGCGGTCCTCGCCGGGGCGTCCGGTGGGCGCCGGCACGTCGGCGTCGAGTCGCACCGCGGGACCGAAGATGCCGGCCTGGACGGTGGTCTGGTTCGCGCCCGTGCCGCGGAGCTCGTGCGGCCGGTCGGCGGTCAGCAGCAGCAGCGGGAGGCCCGCGTGGTGCGCCTCGAGCACGGCGGCGTGCAGGTGGGCGACCGCCGTGCCGGAGGTCGTCACGACCGCGACGGGGCGCGGGGCGCCCTCGACGACGGCCGCCCGCGCCAGGCCGAGCGCCAGGAACGCGGCGTCGCGCTCGTCGACCCGCACGTGCAGCCGGAGCGCCGGAGCGCCGGCCGGGCGCTCGCCCGCGGGGAGGGCGGCGTCGGCGAGGGCGGCGGCGAGCGGCGCGCTGCGGGACCCGGGCGCGAGCACGACGTCGCGCACGCCGTGGGCCGCGAGCTCGGTGAGCAGGACGCGCGCGGCGTGCGGCGCGGGCGGCGCGGGCGGGGCCGGCGGAGCCACCGGGGCCGACGAGCCGTCCCGCTCCGCCGGCGCGGGGCCGGTCACGGCGGCCTCCCCGGTCACGCGGCCACCGCCCGCACCGCCGCGACCCGGTCCGCCCACCGCTGCGCCGTCGCGGCGTCGGCGGCCGTCGCGGCGAGCCGCTCGGGGTCGGGGGCCACGGCGAGGGCGTCCGCGACGCGCAGCGCGCCGTCGACGGGCAGCAGCGGCGGCGCGGCCACGTCGGCGGTCAGCAGCTGCGCGGTCGCCAGCCCGCAGGCGAACGGCAGCTCCGGCAGCGCGGCCGCCAGCGCGACCCCGGCGGCCAGGCCCACGGAGGACTCGAGCGCGGAGGACACGACCACCGGCAGCCCGACGCGCTCGGCGAGCTCGAGGCAGGCGCGCACCCCGCCGAGGGGCTGCACCTTGAGCACCACGACGTCGGCGGCCTCGGCCCGCACCACCGCCAGCGGGTCCTCGGCCCGGCGGATGGACTCGTCCGCGGCGATGGGCACGTGCGTCGCCCGGCGGACGCGCGCGAGGTCGTCGACCGACGCGACGGGCTGCTCGGCGTACTCGAGCCCCCGGGCGGCGCGGTCCAGCAGCGCGAGCCGGTCGACGGCGGTCTCGACGTCCCAGGCGGCGTTCGCGTCGACCCGGATGGACCCGTGGGGGCCGAGCGCCTCGCGGACGGCGGCGAGCCGGTCGGCCTCCTCGGCGGCGCCCTGGCCGGGTTCGGCGACCTTCACCTTGGCGGTGGTGCAGCCGCCGGAGGCGAGCACGATCCGTCGCGCGGCGTCCGGCCCGACCGCCGGGACGGTCACGTTGACGGGCACCCGGTCGCGGACCGGCTCCGGCCAGCCCCGGTCCGCGCCCTCGCGCGCCGCCCGCCACCACGCCGCGGACTCGGCGGCGTCGTAGTCCCAGAACGGGCTGAACTCGCCCCACCCGGCGTCGCCGCGCAGCAGGACGCCCTCGCGCACCGTGATCCGGCGGAAGCGCGTGCGCAGCGGGATCGCGTAGACGTGCACGCGCCTCAGCGTACGGCGTCGGCGCCCGCGCCACGGGGCGCCGGCACACCCCCGGGCAGCGCTCCCGCCAGCAGGGCGCGGGCCGTCTCCCGGACCGGGCGGCCCTCGCTCGCGGCGGCGACCACGGCGCCGTCCACCACCGCGAGGGCGGTCCCGGCGGCCACGTCGCGCAGCCCGAGCGCGTCGAGCAGCCGCTCCAGCACCGCGTCGAGCCGGGCGCGGCCGGCACCGATCGCCGCCGCGAGCGCCGGCACCCGAGCGGCCGCGAGGAGCTGCTCGTAGTGCGCGCGGACGGCGGCGTCGTCGCCGGGCGGCAGCACCGCCTCCACCACCGCGGCGACGGGGTCGGGCGCCGGGGCGGACCGCACGCGCCGCAGCACCCCGTCCGCGTGGGCGACCCAGTCCGCCACCAGCGCGCTGCCGGCCGCGGCGGCCAGGTCGTCGAGACCGCGGTAGTAGTACGTGGTCGCCGCGAGCGGGAGCCCCGCCCGGGCCGCCACCGCCCGGTGGCTGAGCGCGGCCGGCCCCTGCTCGCGCACCAGGTCGGCCGCCGCGCGGGCGAGCTGCTCGCGGCGGCGCTCCCCCTTGGCCGTGCCGGCCGGGCGGGCGGCGGTCGTCACCCGTGCCCGCCCGACAGGTTCAGCCCGATGACGCCGGCGACGATGAGCACCAGCGACACCACCTTGAGCACCGAGAGCGGCTCGTCCAGCAGGACGACGGCGAGGATCGCGGTGGTGGCCGCACCCACGCCGACCCAGACCGCGTACGCCGCACCGACGGGCAGCTCACGCAGCGCCCAGCTCAGGCCGGCGAACGACGCGACGGCGAGCACCACGAACGCGACGCTGGGCCACAGCCTGCTGAAGCCGTCGGACGCCTTGAGGCTGAGGGCCCAGCCGGCCTCGAGCAGCCCGGACAGGATCAGGACGACCCACGCCATGCGGCACGCACCCTTCGCGGCGGGCGCGCCGGGTGGCCTCGTCCGCCGTCCCGCGCCCACCTTTCTGGTACGAGCGTACCAGAGTGCCGGGCGCCCTACGCTGGGCGGGTGACCGAGCCCACCCGCCCCGCTGCGCCGCCGGTGCCCCCGCGCGTCTCCGACACCTTCGACCCCTCCCGGTGGCGGACCGTCACCGGCGTCGGCGAGCTCACCGACCTGACGTACCACCGCGGGGTCGCCCGGGCGGCGGACGGCACCGTGCGCGACCTGCCCGTCGTGCGCGTGGCGTTCGACCGGCCGGAGGTCCGCAACGCGTTCCGGCCGCACACCGTCGACGAGCTGTACCGGGTGCTCGACCACGCGCGCATGACGTCGGACGTGGGGACGGTGCTGCTCACCGGCAACGGGCCCAGCCCCAAGGACGGCGGGTACGCGTTCTGCTCGGGCGGCGACCAGCGCATCCGCGGGCGCGACGGCTACCGCTACACCGACTCCCCCGAGGCGGCGACGGCCGACCACATCGACCCCGCGCGCGCCGGGCGGCTGCACATCCTCGAGGTGCAGCGCCTCATCCGCACGATGCCGAAGGTCGTCGTGGCCGTGGTGAACGGCTGGGCCGCCGGCGGCGGCCACTCGCTGCACGTCGTGGCCGACCTGACCATCGCCTCCCGGCAGCACGCGCGGTTCATGCAGACCGACGCGAACGTGGGCTCGTTCGACGGCGGGTACGGCTCCGCCCTGCTCGCCCGCCAGGTGGGCCAGAAGCGCGCCCGGGAGATCTTCTTCCTCGCCCGCGAGTACTCCGCGGAGCAGGCCTACGCCTGGGGCGCCGTCAACGACGTGGTCGACCACGAGCACCTCGAGGACGCCGCGCTGGAGTACGCGCGGATCATCGCCACGAAGTCCCCGCAGGCGGTGCGGATGCTGAAGTTCGCGTTCAACCTCGCGGACGACGGCCTCGCCGGGCAGCAGGTCTTCGCGGGCGAGGCGACGCGGCTCGCGTACATGACCGACGAGGCCGTCGAGGGCCGCGACGCGTTCCTGGAGCGCCGCGACCCCGACTGGAGCCGGTTCCCGTACGCCTACTGACGCGGGGCACGCCGGGGCGCCGGGGCCGTCAGGAGACGGTCAGCGACCCGGAGCCGTTCGGCACCAGCTCCACCCAGGTGTTGCCCGGGGCGAGCTCCGCGGTCTTCCCGTCCGCGGTCGTCAGCACCAGGGGCGCGTCGCGCGACTCCTTCTGCCAGCGGACCGCGACCGTCCTGCCGCCCGTGGCCAGCGTGCCCTCGCCGGAGCCGCCACCGAGCACGTACGTCGGCACCGTCGCGCCGTTCTGGGCGCCGAACCCGGTGCCCGGGTGGTCCGCCACGATGGACACGACGTTGGTCGCCGTGAGGCGCGCGCCGGTCGCGTCGGTCGCCGGGGTGGTCCCCTCCGATCGCTCCCAGACGGTGCCGTTCCACGTCCAGGACGGCTTCGACTGGCTGGACAGGTCGAAGGCCAGGGTCGTCGCCGGGGTGCCGTCGGTGACCGCCGTCGCGCGCTCCGGCGTGCGGGCGAAGTCGAACTGCTGCCCCGGGCTGTTCTGGTGGTTGGCGTCGGCCTGCGCCCACAGGGCGTTCGGGTCGCCGTAGACGTTGTGCGGCGCGCTGCGGCTGCTGACGCGGTACAGGCCCGCGGCGCCGGCGTCGTGGCTGATCGGCTGCACGGGGCTGGCGTCCACGAGCGCGAGGATGCCGGGCTGGCCGCCGGAGAACGTCAGCAGGCCGTTGAGCGGGGCCACGATGTCCGGGTCCATCGGGCGCACCGAGCGGATCGGGCCGATCTCCGAGGGGATCTGCGAGTGGAAGACCGCGACCAGGCGCGAGACGTCGAACTCGACGATCGTCTCCCAGACCACGTCGGCCTGCTGGAGCCCCGACTGCGGGCGGGCGGTCGCCGTGTTCTCGACCTTCACCGCGAGCGCCGGGCGGTTCGCGATCTCCCCGGCCACGCCGGTGAGCGGCCAGGTGGCGGGCACGACGGGCTCGGGCGCCGCCGTCTTGTGCGGGTCGAGCACCGGAGCCACCGTGGTGGCCTCGGGCGCGGGCGCCTCCTGCTGGGAGCACCCGGCGACGAGCAGCGTCGCCGCGACCGCCAGCGCGCCTGCGCGCCGCAGCCGCCGCGTCGTGGTGTGGACCATCTCTTCCGGACCTCCGTGCCGCCGTCGTGCGTTCCGCGACACTCTACGGGCGGACCTACCCTGGCCGGGTGAGCCGACCCGTCCGCGCCGTGACCGCCACCGCCGCCGGGGTCCCCGCGCTGCGCGAGGCGCTCGCCGCCGCGCTCGACGGGACGGGCCCGGCGGTGCTGCCCGTCGAGGACGCCGCGCCGGACGGTGACGGCGGCACCGTGCCCGACGACGTCGCGCTGCTCGTGCGGACCTCCGGGTCGACCGGGGCGCCCCGCGAGGTGATGCTGACCGCCGCGGCGCTGCGGGCGTCCGCGGAGGCGACGCACCGCCGGCTCGGCGGCCCGGGCCGGTGGCTGCTGCCGCTGCCGCCCGCGCACGTCGCCGGGCTGCAGGTGCTCGTCCGGTCGCTGGTCGCCGGCACCGAGCCCGCCGTGCTCGGCGGGCCGTTCCGCCCGGACGCCTTCGCGGCGGCCACCCGCGCGCTGCCGGGCCCGACCCGCCGCTACACGTCGCTGGTGCCCACGCAGGTGCACCGCCTGCTCGCCGACGCCGAGGGCCGGGCGGCGCTGGCCTCCTACGACGCGGTGCTGCTGGGCGGCGCGGCGAGCCCGCCCGGTCTCGTCGGTCGCGCCCGTGACGCGGGCGCCCGGGTCGTCACCACGTACGGCATGTCGGAGACCTGCGGCGGCTGCGTGTACGACGGCGAGCCGCTCGAGGGCGTCTCCGTCGCGCTGGACGACGACGGCCGGATCCGGCTGGCCGGGCCCGTGCTCGCCGCGGGCTACCGCGGACGGCCCGACCTGGACGCGGAGCTGTTCGAGCGGCGCGACGGCGTCCGGTGGCTGCGCACCAGCGACCTCGGCCGGTGGGCCGCCCCGACCGGCGACGGCCCCGCGCGCCTCGAGGTGCTCGGCCGGGCGGACGACGTCCTGGTGACCGGGGGGGTGAAGGTCGCGCCCGCCGCGGTCGAGCGGGTGCTCGCGACGCAGGAGGGCGTCGGCGAGGTGCTGGTCGTCGGCGTCCCCGACGCCGAGTGGGGGCAGGCGCTCGTCGCCGTCGTCGTCCCGGACCCCGCCGCGCCGGTGCCGGAGCTCGCCCCGCTGCGCCGCGCCGTAGCCGAGCGGCTCACCGCGCCCGCCGCGCCCCGGCACCTCGTCCTGGTCGACGCCCTGCCGCTGCGCGGGCCGGGCAAGCCCGACCGGAGGGCGGCCGCCGACCTGGCGGGTCGCTCCCTCGCCCGCGCGGCCCCGCCACCGGCCTGAGCGGACCGGCGAGGTACGGTCGCACCCGGCTCCCGCCCGCCGCACCCGACCCGCCCGCACCCCGACCCCAGGAGCACCATGGCCACCTCGTCCGAGTGGATCGCCGGCGCCCGCCCGCGCACCCTGCCCGCCGCCGTGGCGCCCGTGCTGGTCGGCACCGGCGCCGCCGCGCAGGTCGATGCGGCGCACCTCGGCCGGGCCCTGCTCGCCGCGGGGGTGGCCCTGGCCCTGCAGGTCGGCGTGAACTACGCGAACGACTACTCCGACGGGGTGCGCGGGACCGACACCGAGCGGGTCGGCCCGATGCGGCTCACGGCCAGCGGGGCCGCACGGCCGCGGGCGGTGCGCGGGGCGGCCTTCGCCGCGTTCGGCGTCGCGGGGGTGCTGGGCCTCGCCCTGGTCGCCCTGTCCGGGCAGTGGTGGCTGCTCGCGGTCGGCGCGCTGTGCGTCCTGGCGGCGTGGTTCTACACCGGCGGCCGGCGCCCGTACGGGTACCTGGGCCTCGGCGAGGTCGGCGTGTTCCTGTTCTTCGGGCTCGTCGCGGTGCTCGGCACCACGTACACCCAGGCCGGGCGGCTCACCTGGCCCGCCTGGGTGGGGGCGGTCGCCGTCGGGCTGATCGCGTGCGCGCTGCTCATGGTCAACAACCTGCGGGACGTCCCCACGGACGCCCTGGTCGGCAAGCGCACGCTCGCCGTGCGGATCGGCGAGCGGCGCGCGCGCGTCGTCTACGCGGTGATGGTGGTGCTGCCCGTCCTGCTCGGCGTCGCCTGCGCCCTGGCGAACCCGTGGGCGCTGCTCGTCATGCTGCTGGCGCTGCCGGCCGGGCTGCTCGCGTTCACGGTGCTGGTCGGCGCCCGCGGGATCGCGCTGGTGCCGGTGCTCGCCGGGACCGGGATGTACGAGCTCGCGTTCGGCGTGCTGCTGGGGCTCGGCCTGGCGCTCTGACGCCGGTCAGAACAGCGCTCTGACGCCGGTCAGAACAGGCGGCCCGGGGTCGGGCCGTCCGGGCGGGGCGAGTCGGGCCCGGCGGGCGCGGCGGGCCCGGCGGGCGCGGCAGGCCCGTCGGTCGCCGCGTCGACGGCCGCGTCCTCGGCGGCGGCGTCCTCCGTGGCCCGGCGCGACAAGCGCGGCCGGTCGCCGCGCGCCTCCGAGCGGGCCTGCAGCCAGAGCGCCGCACGGTCGCGCGGGCCGGCGAGCAGCAGGTACGACAGCAGCGCCGCGAGCACCGCGGCGAGCACCACGCCGAGCAGCCAGCCCGTCCCGGCGAGCACGAGGCCGGCCAGGCAGACCACGAACAGGGCGAGGCGGAGCAGGGAGTACGTCACCACGGGCACCCGCCCAGCGTAGGCCGCAGCAGGGACGGACCGCCCGGCTCGGTACCCCGGCGCCGCGCTGGTTAGGGTGGGGCGCATGGCCCGAGCGCTGCTCCTCCTCGCGATGATCGGACTGACGGTGTACGCCGTCGCCGACATCGTCTCGAGCGACGACGAGGACCGCCTCGGGGTCCCGCGGCTGCCGTGGGTGCTGGTGGCGCTCGTCCCGTTCGTGGGTCCGGTCGCGTGGATCCTCGTCCGCCGTTCCCAGCGCGCGCGGCGTGCGGGCGGCGGGAGCGCCGGAGCGGGCCCGTCCGGCCGGCCCGGACCGCGCCGCGGCGGCCCGGTGGCACCCGACGACGACCCGGAGTTCCTCTGGCGCCTCGAGCAGGAGCACCTCCGCCGCGAGCGCGAGGCCCAGGGGCGGCCGGACGACGACGCGCCTCCCCGGCGCGACGACCAGCCGCAGCAGCGCGACGGCGACCTCCCGGGCGACGCCCGCGGCTGAGCCCCGCTGAGCCCCCGGCGGGGGCGGCCGGTCAGAGGCCGGAGTACGAGTGCTTGCCGGAGACGAACAGGTTCACCACGGTGAAGTTCGCCAGCACCACCGCGTAGCCCACGTACACGAAGTAGGCGGCGCGACGACCCGCCCAGCCGCGCGTGGTCCGCGCGTGCAGGTACGCGGCGTACACGACCCACGCCACGAAGGTGCCGACCTCCTTGGGGTCCCAGCCCCAGTACCGTCCCCAGGCCTGCTCGGCCCAGATGGCCCCGCCGATCAGCGTGAGCGTCCAGAGCACGAACCCGATGGCGTTCAGGCGGAAGGACAGCGCCTCGAGCTGCCGCGCCGGCGGGACCGTCCGCAGCCAGGACCAGGCCGGCCCGGTGACGCGCCAGCGCGCGAGCGGCCGGCGCAGACCGTCGAGGCGGCTCCACGGGTGGTCGAGGTGGGAGCGCCCGGTCTCGCGGCCGTCCTGGAGCACCTGGAGCACGGCGGTCGCGAACGCCACGGTGAAGATGCCGGTGGCGATGATCGCGACGCCGACGTGGATGACGAGCCAGTAGTTCTGGAGCGCGGGCTGGACGGCGTCGGCCTGCACGTAGAACGCGTTCAGGCCGAGCACGAGCGCCAGCACGGCGATGCCCATGACGACGACGCCGAGGAACGGCACGACGCGGCGGCGCTGCACGACGGCGAGGACGACGGACGCCACGAGGGTCCCGACGAGCGTGAACTCGTACATGTTCGCGGTGGGCCAGCGCCCGGCGGCGGCGCCGCGCAGCACGATGCCGACGAGCAGCAGGACGATGCCGAGCGCGGTGGTGGAGCGGGCGATGCCGGTGGCGGCCGAGGGCGCCGCGGTGGCGCCGGAGCCGTCGTCCCCGGCGCCGGACGCGGGCGGCTCGGCGGCGGCGGGCACCTCCGCGGGCGCGTCGGCCGGCAGGACGAGCGACGACGGCCCGCCTGCGCCCACGGCCTCCCGGGCGGCCACGCGGGCCTGCCGGGCGGCGGCCACGCGGGCCTGCCGGGCGGCGCGGTGCTCGCGGGAGGCGACGTCGGCCACACGGGCGAGCGCGACCGAGTACGCGACCAGGGCGATCGTGAACGCCGTCGCCGCACCCCACACGAGCAGGGTGCTGATGTCGCCCAGTGCCATGTCCTCCACCTTCCGGGTCAGCCGGCGGCGGGCAGGTCGCGCCCGGCCGGTCGGAGCCGGTCCACCGCCCGGTCGAGCTCCGCCTGCAGTCCGACGTCGTCGCCGCGCGCGAGGGCCGCGGCGGTGACCACTGTACGACCTGACCCGGGACCTTCGTCCCCCTCGGGGGCGGACGACGCCCGCAGCCACACGCGCCGCCGCGGGGCGAACAGCGAGGCCGCGAGGCCGGCGAACGCCAGCAGCGCGAAGGTCAGCACCCACGCGAGCGACGGGTCGTGGCGCAGGTCCAGCGCGACGAACCGCGGCAGGGCGTCGAACGTCAGCGTCCCCAGGCCGTCGGGGAGGTCCACCGTCTCGCCGGGGCGCACGTAGAGCGTGAGCGGCCGGCCGTCCTCCCCGGTGGCCTGCGTCAGCCCGGACTCGTCCAGCTGGTACACGTTCTGGGGGATGCCGTCGTCCAGCCCGAGGTCCCCGGTCCACACGGCGAGCGCGAGCAGCGGGTCGGTGGGCTGCGGGTCGACGGAGCGCCAGATGTCGTCGGAGAGCTGCTGCGCGGTGGGGAGCAGGACGCCCTGCAGGCCGATCTGCGGCCCGGTGGTCACGTCCGGCACCTTGATGACGCCCTGGGAGGTGTAGACGGTGTCCTGCGGCAGGAACGGCACGGCCCCTTCGAACGCCACCGCACCCGTGGCGTCGCGCACGGTGACCTGCGGCGCGTAGCCGTTGCCCTGCAGGTACACCTTGGCGCCGCCGACCTCGAGCGGGTGGTTCACCTTGATCGTGTCGGCCACCGGGTCGGCGCCCGGCTCGGTGACGGTGACCCGGGCGGTGAAGTCGCGCGACTGGAGCGTGTCGGGGTCGAACCGGGACTCGAACGAGTCGAGGCGCAGCGCGAACGGCTCGAGGGAGGACGGGCGGAACGCGCTGCCGGCCTCGAAGCTGTCGTAGTCGCTCTGGGTGTTGGCGAACGCGCGGCCCTCGACGACGATCGCCTGGCCGCGGTAGTGCAGGAGCTGGCCGGTCGCGATCGCGACGAGCAGGCCGACGAGCGCGAGGTGGAACACGAGGTTGCCGGTCTCGCGGAGGTAGCCCCGCTCGGCGGCGACGCTCCACACGCCGGCGCCCTCGTCGCGGACGTCCACCCGGAACCGGCGCCACCAGCGGGGCCCGCGCAGCGCGGCGGCGGCCCGCTCGGCGACCTCCTGCGGCGAGGCGTCCAGGGCGAGCGCCGCCTGCGCCGGGAACCGGTCGAACCGGCGCGGCGCCCGCGGCGGCCGCCCCCGGAGCGCCCGCAGGTGGGTGCGGCTGCGGGGCAGGATGCAGCCCACGAGCGACACGAACAGCAGCAGGTAGATCGCGGAGAACCAGACCGACGCGTACACGTCGAAGAACCCGAGCCGGTCCAGCAGCGGCCCCACGTCGGGGTGGTCGCTCAGGTAGGTCGCCACGCGGGCCGGGTCCTGCGGCCGCTGCGGGAAGACGGTGCCGGGGACGGCCGCGACGGCGAGCAGCATGAGCAGCAGCAGCGCGACGCGCATGGACGTGAGCTGCCGCCAGCCCCAGCGGAGCCACCCGACGAGGCCGAGGGCCGGGAGCTGCGGGGCCTCGCCGCCGGGCGGGGTGCCGGCGGCCGCGGGCGGGGCGGGTGGCGCGGGCGGGGCGCCGTCGACGAACGCGTCCTCGAGCCCCTCGGGCCGGTAGCCGGTGGTCGGTCGCTCGGTCACGTCACACCGCCGGGACGAACGGCTGGGCGCCGGTGAGCAGGCCCTGCAGCCAGCTCGCCCACGCGGACCAGAGCCCGGTGACCAGCGCCACGCCGAGCAGGATGAGCAGGCCGCCGCCGACGCGCATGATCGCCAGGCGGTGCCGGGCGAGCTGGTCGAGGGCGCGGCGGCTGCGCTGCAGGCCGAGCGCGACGGCGACGAACGGCAGCCCGAGCCCGGCGCAGAACGCGAGCGCGAGCAGCGCCCCGCGGCCCGGCGACCCGCCGTCGAGCGAGAGCAGCAGGATCGCGGCCAGCGTCGGGCCGATGCACGGCGTCCACCCGATGCCGAACGTCACCCCGAGCACGGGCGCGCCCCACAGCCCGGCGCGCGGGGCGACGAGCGTGCGCCGGTCCTGCTGCAGGAACGGCAGCAGCCCGAGGAACGCCAGGCCCATGACGACCGTCAGGACGCCGAGCACGCGCGACAGCGGGTCCTGCCAGCGCAGCAGGAACGAGCCGAGCGTCCCGGCCAGCGAGCCGTACGCGAGGAACACCGCGGTGAACCCGGCGACGAACAGCAGCACGCCCAGCACGACGCGGCTCCGCGAGGGCGGCGGGGCCGGGGTCCCGGCGAGCGCGGGCTGCGCGGGCAGGTGGGCCGCGAGGTCCAGCGGGGCGGGTCCGGCGGCGGTCGCGACGGCCCGCGGGGCGGGGGCCGGGCGCGGCGCGGTCGCGGCGGACATCCCGCCGAGGTAGCCGACGTAGGCGGGGACGAGCGGGAGCACGCACGGCGACGCGAAGGACACCAGGCCGGCCAGCAGCGCGACCGGCACCGCCGCGAGCAGCGACCCGGAGGCGGCGGTCTGCGCGAACGCGTCCCCCACGTCGGCGGCGATCACGGCGCGTCCTCGGCCAGCACCTCGTCGACCAGGGCCCGCAGCGTCGAGCCCTCCACGAGGCCCACGACCCGCGCGGCGACGTGCCCCTCGCGGTCGAGCACGACCGTGGTCGGGGTCGCCTGGATCGGCACGACGCCCTGGAGCGCGGCGACGGCCCGCTTCTCCCGGTCGTCGATGCTCGGGTACGGGACGTCGAAGGCGTCCTGGAACGACTCGGCCGCCCCGGCGTCGTCCACCCCGTTGATGCCGAGCACGTGCACACCCTGGTCGGCGTAGTCCTCGGCGACCGCCACGAGGTCCGGCGCCTCCTCGCGGCAGGGCGGGCACTGCGCGTACCAGGTGTTGAGCACCACGACGTCGCCCCGCCAGTCCGCGGTGTCGACCGGGTCCCCGGCGAAGTCCGACCCGGCGACCTCGACCGGGCCCTGGCGGTCCCCCGGCTCCCACTGGGTCACCGAGCCGTCGCCGGAGACGTAGCCCTGGTCGGGCACGTCGTCGCCGGACCCCGTGCCGGTGCCGCCGCCCGCGGAGCAGCCGGCGAGCGCGACGACGACGGCGGCGGCGAGCGCGGCGGCGCGCGGCCTGGCGGGGACCCTCATGCGCCCGCCACGGCGGAGGCGCCCGGCAGCAGGTCGGCCGCCGGCTCGGTGTAGCCGACGCGCACCAGGCGGTCGTCCTCGTAGACGAGGGACGTCAGGGAGGCCAGCGAGCACTGGCGCCGGCGGGGGTCGTGCCACAGGCGACGGTCCTCGAGCGCGAGCCGCGTGACCCAGATCGGCAGCTGGTGGCTGACGAGCACCGCCTCGTGGCCCCGCGCGGCCTCGCGGGCGCGGTCGACGACGCCGAGCACGCGCGCGACCTGCTGCCGGTACGGCTCGCCCCAGGACGGCCGGAACGGGTTGACGAGCAGCGGCCAGTGCCGCGGGTGGCGCAGGGAGCCGTCGCCGACGCCGAAGGTCAGCCCCTCGAAGCGGTTCTCGGCCTCGAGCAGGCCCTCGTCGGTCGTGACGGGCAGGTCGAGGGCCGCGGCGATCGGCGCGACGGTCTCCTGCGCGCGCTGCAGCGGGGAGGCGACCAGCACGGTCACGTCGCGGCGCGGTGAGCCGAGGTCGCCCGCCAGGTACGCCGCCACCCGCTCGGCCATCTGCTGCCCGCGCGCGGACAGGTGGTAGCCGGGCAGCCGCCCGTACAGGACGCCGGTGGGGTTGTGGACCTCGCCGTGGCGCATGAGGTGGATGGTGGTCGCGACCATGGGGTCAGTCTCGCAAACCCGGCTGGGTGCTCGGGCCGGGCCGGTGGCCGCCGTCCGCCGGCTACGCGCGCTCGGCGTCCGCCAGGGCGGCCGCGCACCCGGCCTGCAGCGCGGCGCCGACGGCGGCCATCGCGTCGCCGAGCGCCTGGAGCTGCTGCGGGGTGAGCACGTCGACCAGGCGCTCGCGCACGGACTCGACGTGCGCGGGGGCGGCCTCGACGAGCCGGCGCCAGCCCGTGTCCGTCATGGTGCAGTTCACGCCCCGCGCGTCCTCGAGGCACGGCGCGCGCTCGACGAGCCCGTCGGCCTCCATGCGGCGCACGGTGTGCGTGAGCCGGCTGCGGGAGTGGGCGAGCTCGCCGGCCAGCTCGGACATGCGCAGCGTGCGTCCGGGCGCCTCGGACAGCCGGACCAGGACCTCGTACTCGCCGAGCGACAGCCCGGTCTGCTCCTCGAGGTCGTGCGCGAGGACGTCCATCAGCCGGGCCGTGCCGTCGCGGTACGCGCGCCAGGCCTGCTGCTCGTCCGCCGACAGCCAGCGGACGTCGTCGTGGGCGCGCGTCGCGCGCGTGGTCTGCTCCGTGGCGCTGCTCATCGCCGGTCCTCCTCCCGGGGCGTCCCCGGCGGGCTGCCGCGGTCGCACGGGCCCGCACTGTGACGTCGGTCGCTGATCGTCCCACAGGTGTTGCGCCCTCGTCCGCAGTGTAGTAGAAATCTCAACTAACCGCAGTTGACGCTTCAACCAATGCAGGAGGCACCATGTCCGTCACCACGCTGCCCACCGGTCTCACCGCCGGCACCTGGACCCTCGACCCCTCGCACACCGAGGCGTCCTTCACGGTCCGCCACGCGGGTATCTCCAAGGTCCGCGGCACCGTCGCGGTGACCTCCGGCGCGATCACCGTCGCCGAGGACCTCACGCTGTCCGCCGTGACCGCGACGCTCGACCCGACGACGATCAACACCAACGACGCCGGCCGCGACGGCCACCTCAAGAGCGCCGACTTCTTCGACGTCGAGACCTTCGGCGAGTGGACCTTCACCTCCACCGCCGTGCGCCCCGACGGCGACGACTACGTCGTCACCGGCGACCTGACCATCCACGGCGTGACGCAGTCCGTCGACCTGGCCGTCGAGTTCGGCGGCGCGGCCACCGACCCGTTCGGCAACCAGCGCGCCGGCTTCTCCGCCACCACGACGATCTCCCGCAAGGACTTCGGCATCACCTGGAACGCGGCCCTCGAGGCCGGCGGCGTCCTGGTGAGCGACAAGGTCGTCATCTCCCTCGAGGTCTCGGCCATCAAGCAGGCCTGACCTCCCCCTGGTCCACGAGGGCCCGGTCGCGCACCCCCTGCCGCGACCGGGCCCTCGTGCACGTCCGGGGTCCCGTGCGGGGCCGGGATCAGTCCGCCGCGACCGGCTCCGGCTCGGCGGCGGGAGCCGCGGCGGGACGACGGGCCCGCTGCCGCGCGTGGAACCCGAGGATCTGCAGCTCCGACCCCAGGTCCACCTCCCGCACGTCCACGCCGTCGGGCACCCGCACGGTGCGGGGCGCGAAGTTGAGGATGCCGGTGATGCCGGCCGCGACGAGCCGGTCGGTGGTCGCCTGGGCGGCGGAGCCCGGCGTCGCCACGACCGCGACGCTGGCCTCCGTCTCGTCGATGACGCGCTCCAGCTCGTCGACGTGCTGGACCACGTGGCCGCCGACGCGCGTCCCCACCAGATCCGCGTGCGTGTCGAACAGGCCGACCAGCACGAACCCGCGGTCCGCGAACCCGGAGTACGTGGCGAGCGCGTGACCCAGGTTGCCGATGCCGACGATGACGAGCTGGCGCTCCTCGGCCATGCCGAGCGCGCCGGCGATCTGCTTGCGCAGGTGGTCGACCTCGTACCCCACGCCGCGGCGCCCGCCCGCCCCGAGGTAGGACAGGTCCTTGCGCAGCTGCGCGGGCGAGGCGCCCACCAGCTCCGCGAGCTGGTCGGACGAGGTGGTGGTCACGCCCTCCGAGGCGAGGCCACCCAGGGAGCGCAGGTATCCGGGGAGGCGGGCGACGGTGGTCGGCGGCAGGGCTCGCACCCCCCCAGGTTAGGCGGTCGGCGGCGCTGCCAGCGCGTCCCGCAGACGGTCGGCGTCGATCTGCCAGTAGCCCACCCGCGCGCCGTCCACCTCGACCACCGGCACCAGCTCGCCGTGGACGTCCGCGAGGGACCGGCCGTCGGGCACCACGCCCCCGGCGTCGACGTCGACCTCGGCCCACGTCGCGCCGCGCTCGGCGGCCACGGCGGCGACCACCGCGCGGGCGTCGTCGCACAGGTGGCAGCCCGCGCGGACGTAGAGCACCACGCGCGCGGGGACGGGGCTGGCGGGGACGAGGGGACCGGTGGGCTGCACGGCACGAGCGTAGGCATCTGGCTACAGTGGCGGCGTGCCCGAGCCCTCCGAGCCCGACACCGGCGCCGCCGTGCAGCCGGGCCGGGTGGCCGCCTTCTTCGACGTCGACAACACGATCATCCGGGGCGCCAGCTCGTTCCACCTGGCGGTCGGCCTGTACCGGCGCGGGTTCTTCCGCAGCTCCGACATCGTGCGGTTCGCCGGGCACCAGGCGCGCTACCTCGCGTTCGGGGAGAACCGGCAGCAGATCGACGAGGTCCGGGAGCGGGCGCTCGAGATCATGCAGGGCCGGTCCGTGGCGGAGGTCGTCGCGATCGCGGAGGACATCTACGACGAGGTGCTGGCCCTGCGCATCTTCCCCGGCACCCAGCGGCTGCTCGACCAGCACCTGCGCGCCGGCCACCAGGTGTGGCTCGTGACCGCGACCCCCGTGGAGATCGCCGACCTCATCGCGCGGCGCCTGGGCGCCACCGGGGCGATCGGCACCGTGGCGGAGCACCGCGAGGGCTTCTACACCGGCCGCCTGGTCGGCGACCTGCTCCACGGCAAGGCGAAGGCGTCCGCGGTGCGCGCGCTCGCCGAGCGGGAGGGCGTGGACCTGTCGCAGTCGTTCGCGTACGGCGACTCCACCAACGACGTGCCGATCCTGTCCGAGGTCGGCTTCCCGTGCGCCATCAACCCCGACGGGCGGCTCCGGCGGCACGCGGCCGAGGTCGGCTGGCCGGTGCGGGAGTTCCGCGGCCGCCGCAACGCCACCCGTCGCGGCGTCGACGCGGCGACCGTCGCCGGGTCCGTGTGGGTGGTCGGGCTGGTCGTGCGCGCCGTCCGCCGCGCGCTGCGGGCCCGCTGGGCCGGCCGGTGAGCGCCGTCGGGCCGACGCCGGACCGTCCCGGCGCGACCGTGCGCCGGGCCCGCCCGGACGAGGCCGTCGCGGTGGCCGGGCTCGCCGCCGCGACGTTCCCGCTCGCGTGCCCGCCGTCGTCCACCCCTGAGGACCACGCCGCCTTCGTCGCGGCGCACCTGACGACCGCCCACTTCGCGGACCACCTGGCCGACCCGGCGCGCGACGTGCTCGTCGCGGACGACGACGGCGAGCTGGTCGGCTACACGCTGCTGGTGGCCGGCGAGCCGTACGCGCCGGAGGTCGCCGCCGTCGTCCCGCTGCGCCCGACGGTCGAGCTCAGCAAGTGCTACGTGCTGGCGGGCCGGCACGGCGGCGGCGTCGCCCGTGAGCTCATGGCCGCGAGCCTGGACGTCGCGCGCGCCCGGGGCGCCGCCGGCGTCTGGCTGGGCGTCAACGGGGAGAACCTGCGGGCGCAGGCGTTCTACCGGCGCTCCGGGTTCGTCGTCGTCGGGACGCGGACGTTCCAGGTCGGCGACCAGCGGCACGACGACCTGGTGCTGCACCGGCCGTTCTGACCGACGCGGGGCGCCGCCGGCGTGCCGGCCGCGCCCCGCGTCGTCCCGGCTCAGGCCAGGCGCACCACGTTCCACGACACCGGCGGCACCTGGACGGTGAGCCGGCCGCCGTCGACGGCCGCCGTCGCGTTGGGCCGCGGCGCGACGGAGGTGTCGTCGTCCGCCGTCGCCACCCACGTGTGGTCGGGGTTCGACAGGCTCGTGGCCTCGACCACCTGCAGGCCGGGGATCGCGCGGGTGTCGACCTCCAGGGTCACGGTCTGCGTGGTCGAGCGGTTCACCGCGAACAGCGCGACGGCACCGGTGTCCGGGTCCCGCGTCGCGACGGCGTCGACCAGCGGCGCGTCCCCGAACTTCGCGGTCTCGTACGTCGGCGCCTCGACGGCCACCTGCAGCACGTCGCCCGCGGCGTACCGGGACGCCTGCGCGAACGGGTGGAACGTCGTCTGCCGCCACACGCGCCCGCCGGGCTCGGTCATGATCGGCGCGATCACGTTGACGAGCTGGGCGAGCGACGCGGAGTGCACGCGGTCGGTGTGGCGCAGCAGCGAGATCAGCAGGTTGCCGACCACGACGGCGTCCGCGACGTTGTACTTGTCCTCGAGCAGCACCGGGGCGACGGGCCAGTCATCACCCGAGGGCGGGACGGACTCCGCGCGCTTCTGGTACCAGACGTTCCACTCGTCGAACGAGATGTGGATCCGCTTGGACAGCTTCTTGTGCGCCCGCACGCCGTCCGCGACCGCGGTGACGGACTCGATGAAGTGGTCCATGTCCATCGCGGACGCCAGGAACGACCCGAGGTCGCCGTCCTCCTCGGCGTAGTACGCGTGGGCGCTGATGAGGTCGACCTCCTCGTAGGTCTCGCTCAGCACGATCTGCTCCCACTCGCCGAACGTCGGGATGCCGACGCCCGAGGACCCGCAGGCCACGAGGGTGAGGCCGGGGTCGACCATCCGCATGGCGCGCGCCGTCTCGGCGGCGAGCCGGCCGTACTCGAGGGCGGTCTTGTGGCCGACCTGCCAGGGGCCGTCCATCTCGTTGCCGAGGCACCACATGCGGATGCCGTACGGGTCGGGCGCGCCGTTCGCGCGGCGCTGGTCGGACAGCGCGGTGCCGCCCTTGACGTTGCAGTACTCCAGCAGGTCGAGCGCCTCCTGGACGCCGCGGGTGCCGAGGTTGACGGCCATCATCGCCTCGGTGCCGGAGGCCTTCGTCCAGCGCATGAACTCGTCGACGCCCACGAGGTTCGGCTCCGTGGAGTGCCACGCCAGGTCGAGCCGGCGGGGACGCTGCTCGCGCGGGCCGACGCCGTCCTCCCAGCGGTAGCCGGAGACGAAGTTGCCGCCGGGGTAGCGGACCGTGGAGACGCCGAGCTCGCGGGTGAGCTCGATGACGTCGCCGCGGAACCCGTCGGCGTCCGCGGTGGGGTGGCCCGGGTCGTGGATGCCCGTGTACACGCAGCGGCCCAGGTGCTCCACGAAGGCGCCGAAGGTGCCGCGGCGGACGGGACCGACGCGGAACGCGGGGTCGAGGGTGAGGGTGACGGTCGGCATGCGGCGCAGCTCCTTCGCTGACGTCTCTTCATCGTTGTACTACCCATCCTGCCGAGCCGGGACCCACCGCGTCAACCGGCGGCCCTGCCGGCGTCAGACGAGGGCGGCGGAGCCCGCCGTCGACTCCCGCACGACCAGCTCGAAGTCCGCC